>NZ_JBWKVA010000004.1:44143-363484 GCF_059421425.1 Pseudomonas sp. GW821-FHT02H09 | reverse complement strand
TCCAGACGCCGAAAAGTAAGCAAAAGGCTTCGCCCCAAGCGTCCGGCACCTCGCTCAGGCTCGGTGTTCCTTCGCTCTGGCATTCCATCAGGGGCGTCGCTGTCCGCTGCTCAGGCGCTTAACGAGCGTATCGCTCAACTCCCTACAGACCTGCCCGGTACTCATTAGGTGTGGTATTGAACCAGCGGCGGAAGGCGCGGAAGAAATTGCTTGGAGCGGCGAAGCCCAGCAGATAGGAAATTTCCTGCAGGGTTAGATTGGGCTGGACCAGGTACTGGCTGGCCAGCTCTCGGCGAGTACCATCGAGCAGTTGATGAAAACCGGTTCCCTCCGCTAGCAGGCGGCGCTGCAAGGTACGCTCAGACATTAATATTGTCTGGGCCACCACTTCACGTTTGGGCTCACCTTTGGGTAGCAAACGACAGAGCAACTGACGCACCTGGTGGGTGATCTGACCGTCCGAAAAGCGCGCCAGATACTCGCCAGCGAAGCGTTCGTGCAATTGCGCCAAGGCCTCGTTAGCAGAATGCAGCGGGGCATCCAGATCGGTGCGGTCGAACAACAATGCATAGTGCTCGGCATTGAACTTCAGTGGTGCTTGAAACACCTCGCAATATGGCTTCAGATTAGCCGGCGCAGGTCCGCTAAAGCTGACAAGGCGAGGAGTCAATGGGCGACACGCTAGCCAGCGGCAAAAGGCCAGAATATAGGCCAGCGACCCCTCCGCGCTTTCCCTGGCAGAAGGCAAGCGATCGCCATGAATTGCCAGAGTCAACTCATAGCCGTCCGACGTAGGGTGAAAGCTGAGATCTGCACTCTCGCCAATGATGCGCTGATAGCGGACCAGACTAGAAATGCCCTCATGCAAGTTGCGGCTGGACATCAATGCATAGCCGACCACATGGAAGGAGGATGGTCGCACCACCTGGGCCATGTTCAGGGCAATGACCGGATTTCCAGAAGTTTCTACCGCCAGATGCCATAGGCCCGTCATGCAATCCTGTGGGAAGCGTGCTTCGGAGTCGCTCAGAGCGGAATAATCCATCCCAAGACGTTCGAACAGACTGCGGCAGTCGACACCGCCGATTTCCAGGGATCGGACAATGGCGCTAGCCCAACTGGAGGAAGTAGTACGCTGACTCATCTGCAGGCTCCTACTCGATTCAGGCGCAGCAGTTTTACACCAGCACCAACACTCGAGACAACAGCTTGTGACGCGGGGGCAACAGCGCCTGAAGGGGTTGACCTGTCTCGCCCCCCGGCGGTCTTTCAGCACCGCGCGCTAGCGCCACAAGGGTACATAGGCGGGACCTTTGCGGTATCCAGGAACGCCGAAGTACCGGCCCTCCAATGATATTGATGCTTCATAAGGTCTTTATTTGGCCGGCAAGGCAATCGGTCTGGCTGGCAAGGAGAATTTCGTCCGTCTCCCCCATCACTAGACTCCTTGGCAGCCCAATCAACGCAAAGGTTACAACCAGTAACGTACCGGCCAAGGTACAAGCTTCGGTTTGTCCGGCCAGACCACCAGGCCCTTTGCATCCCGGTTAACCGCCGGGCTTGCCTTGCTGCGAGTACAACAATAATGATGGCATCGCCCTTGCTGACTACATTCCTCCCCATTGCCCTAGGCTTCATCATGCTTGGACTGGGGTTGTCGCTCACCCCGGCGGATTTTGTCCGAGTAGTGAAGTTTCCCAAGCCTGTCCTGATCGGTTTGGTCTGCCAGTTAATCCTGCTGCCGTTTTTCTGCTTCCTCATTGCTGAGTGTTTTGCTCTGGCACCGGTACTGGCCGTGGGCCTCATGCTTCTGGCTGCCTCCCCAGGCGGTACCTCTGCCAACCTCTACAGCCACTTGGCGCACGGTGATGTGGCACTGAATGTCACCCTGACGGCAGTGAACTCGGTGGTCGCGATTCTGACCATGCCATTGCTCGTCAATTGGTCACTGATGTATTTCATGGCAGATGGTCAGGCCATTCCATTGCAATTTACAAAAGTCGTGCAGGTATTCGCCATTGTCTTGGTGCCGGTAGCGGTGGGCATGCTGGTACGCAAACTGGCGGCACACTTTGCCGTACTCATGGAGCGCCCGATGAAGATCATTTCCGCGCTGTTCCTTGTAGTCACCGTAGTACTCGCCTTAGTCAAAGATTGGCAGACGGTATTGGACTACGCCCCTGTAGTAGGTATGGCCGCATTGCTGTTCAATTTGCTCAGCCTCGGCATCGGCTACTGGGTGCCACGCCTGTTCCAGTTGCCGCAGCGCCAGGCAGTGGCCATAGGCATGGAAATTGGTATTCACAATGGCGCTCTGGCTATCGCCCTGGCGCTCAGCCCTACGTTGCTGAACAACCCGACCATGGCCATTCCGGCAGCCATTTACAGCGTCCTCATGTTCTTCACCGCTGCAACCTTCGGCTGGTGGGTCAATGTGACCCATGCCAAGGAACTGGCAATCAAGGTAGGCGTCCCGGCCTCGGTGTCTCAACGGTAGAACGTTTGCCGATCAACACTCATTGGTATGTGTTTTGTGTGCTCAGAAGGTGGCCTATACCCTTCGTCGAAGGAGGTAGGCCCTCGTAACATGACGTAACAATTATGGCTAGGCTAAAACTTGCTACAAATTCGAGTTGAATAGCTGCGGGTTTGACGGAGAGGCCATCTGACCTCCCCATCATTTAGTTCCCACATCATCATTCATGAGCTCAAAAATGAAAAAGCTTCTTTCCGTAGACCCTGCGAAAATTGGCAGGCCGCCGGGTTCGGGCTCGCCGGATGCTGTTCCGGACGAGCTGTGTGATGGAACGCCCGCGCCGTTGAGGCAAGCTCTGGAGCAGCTACTTGGACCCGACCGCGTACTGCATCGACTGGTTGATCTGGTCCGCTATGCCTCAGATGCCAGCCCATATCGGCTAGTGCCGCAAGTCGTGGTCGTCGCGCACGATGAGGACGATGTAGCGAAAGTCCTTCGATTCTGTTCAGAAACAGGTCGACACGCCACTTTTCGCGCTGCGGGAACCAGTCTGAACGGGCAAGCATTGTCAGATGAAATCCTCATCGACGTGCGGAAGTTTTTCGGCGGCATCAAGGGCATCGGAGAGGGGGGGCTCAGCGTAAAGGCTGGTGTCGGAACCATCCTATCGCATGCAAACGCGCATCTTGCACCGTACGGTCGCAAGATTGGGCCGGACCCGGCAAGTTCCGCAGCGTGTACGCTTGGTGGCGTGGTTTCAAACAATTCAGGCGGTATGCGCTGCACCATTGCTCAAAATGCCTATCAAACCGTTAGCGCGCTAACGTTCGTGCTGGTATCCGGAACGAAAATCGACACGTCGGACCCAGATGCGGAGCAACGCTTCCAGGCAAGCGAGCCCGAGCTGGCGAATGGGCTGATGGCGCTACAAGCGGAGATCCTTGCAGACGAGGAACTTGTCGGACGAATTCGTCGGAAATACTCCATCAGAAATACCCATGGCTACCGCCTTGACGCATTCCTGGATGGTCGCTCTCCCCTGGAGATATTCCGTCGCCTCCTGGTGGGCTCGGAAGGGACGCTTGGATTCATCTCGGATGTGACATTTAGTACTGTTGAGCTTCCGGCGGTCACCAGCGTCGCATGGATTGCCGTTCCTTCCATTAATGACGCAATTGCGCTCGTGCCGGAACTGGTTGCGCTCGGGGCCAGCGCAGTCGAATTGATGATCGCACCGGCCTTACGGGCTGCGGCTGCAGCGTTCCCCGGCACGCCTGAATACTGGAAATCGCTCGACTTGGAGGCAGCTGCCCTGCTGATCGAGATCGGGGCCAGCGACGAGGACAGCCTGACCGAAAAGCAAGCTCTCGTCATGCACCTGACTGACCAAGTCACGCTGCTGGGAGATTTAACCTTTACCAGTCACGCGGAGGCAATCGAGCTCGCTTGGCATGTAAGGGAGGGGCTGCTGGGCCTGATTGGCAAGCAGCGACCACTGGGTTCCTTGCTTATCACCGAAGACGTGTGTTTCCCCCCGCTACTACTGGCTAGCGCAGCCCATGACCTGCAAGACCTATTGCGCAAACACGGGTTTATGCCTGGAGTTGCAGGGCACGCGGCCCATGGCAATCTTCACTTCACTCTGATCGCGCGATTTGATGAGGAAGAGGGCAGAGCTACCTATGCAAAGTTTATGGAGGAACTTGTCGACCTCGTGGTGCGCAAATACGACGGTTCCCTGAAAGCAGAGCATGGAACCGGGTTGAATATGGCACCGTTTATCACCCACGAATGGGGGGAGCGGGCGACAAACATCATGTGGCGAGTCAAGAGCCTAGCTGATCCGCATGGCATTCTCGCACCCAACGTTATCCTCTCCCGGGACCAGGATATTCATCTGAAATCCTTCAAGTCGCTCCCGACGATAGAAGGCGTTTCCAATGCCAATCAGTGCATCGAATGCGGTTTTTGCGAGCCAGTGTGTCCGAGCCGAAACGTTTCCATGACACCGCGACAGCGTATCGTTGTGCGCCGGGAAATGGCCCGACAGAGGGAGGATTCTCCGATCTTGCGACGGCTCCAGGAACAATATCAATACGACGCCATTCAAACCTGCGCCGGTGACGGGTCTTGTTCGGTGCCTTGTCCCATTGGAATCAACACGGGCGAATTGATGCGCGAGTTTCGCCGGCGTTCACAGAGCGAGACCTCCGAGAACGTGGCCCTGTCCGTTGCCAAAAAATGGAGCGCTGTCGAGCGCGTTAGCACCGTCGCACTCACTGGTGTGAAAATTCTGGGCAATACTTTTGGTTGGCGGCCAGTGAAAGCGATTGCAGACACGGCGCGAATATTTGTTAGCGCCGATATCCTCCCTACCGTGCCGGGACCGATGCCGAAGCCGGCCGCAAGCCGTATGCCAGAGACCGTCCGCGAAGGCGCTGATGCGGTCTACTTCACCGCGTGCGTCAATCGAATGTTTGGCCGTGACCCCGACACCGCTCGCGACGCGATATCGATTCAGGAGGCCCTCGTTCGGGTCTCGCATCGCGGCGGGCAAAAGCTGTGGATTCCGCCGGACATCGGTGGACTCTGCTGTGCGACGCCGTTCAGTTCAAAGGGTTTCGTTGCTGCGCATGACTTCATGGCCAATGCGATTGCGCAGGCACTTTTGCGGTGGACCGATGAAGCTCGCTTGCCAGTTGTGGTCGACGCGGCATCTTGTACTCACGGCCTGGTGAGCGGGATAGCTGAGCATCTTACCCCTGAACTGCGCGAGCGCTATTCGCGCCTGAGCATTATCGATTCAGTAACCTGGTGTGCCAGCCTCCTACCCAACCTCAAGGTAAGCACGCCATTGAAGTGCATTATCTTGCATCCTACCTGCGCGATGTTGCACCTCAATCTGTCGGGCCAACTCAAGCAGGTGGCTCAGCACATGGCGCAGGAAGTCGTCGTCCCGATTGGCGCGACTTGCTGTGGCACCGCGGGCGACCGAGGCCTCTTGCATCCAGAGTTGGTAGCGTCAGCTACGCGAGAAGAGCATGCCTATGTGGATGCGACGACAGCAGACGCCTACGTGTCGGCAAACCGTACATGCGAAATGGGGCTGCGGCATGTTACGGGTAAACCCTATGAGTCTTTCGTCTTTAGTCTGGAGCAATGCACCCGAGATATCTGAGTGCGCCGCTCCCTCGTTAACCGATCTCACTTTAAATTGAAGGGCCGATCATGAAATTTATGCGCTTTGCCAAAGATGGTCGTGTCGGGCTAGCTGCAGCGGCAAAAGGAGAAGAGTTCTATGGATTCTTTCTCGCTGACATTCCGGAATTTGGCGACCTTGGTAACGCTCTACTTGCAGGCGAGGAGGCAGTCGCTTTGCTTGGCGCACGACTGTTGCAAGGGGAGCCCGTGGATTTCGCAACCTGCGACCAACTTCCCCCGCTCAGTTCACCCGAAAAAATCGTGTGTATCGGATTGAACTATCGTGACCACACGAGCGAGGCGGGATTGGCACAACCAGATTACCCAACCATTTTCTCGCGTTTCTCATCGAGCCTCATCGGACACCGCCAACCAATCGTCCGGCCCAAAGTGTCCCAAAAACTCGACTACGAGGGGGAGATCGTCATCGTTATCGGTAAGGGTGGACGGGCAATTGCGAAGACCTCGGCGTTAACACATGTCTTTGGATACTCTTTGTTCAACGACGCGACCTTACGCGATTATCAGATGCGTACGCCCCAGTGGACAATGGGCAAGAACTTCGACGGTACGGGCTCATTTGGTCCTTACATCGTGACGGCAGATGAACTGCCTGCCGGTGTGAAGGGGCTGAAACTGCAAACACTGCTGAACGGCCAGGTCGTTCAGGAAGGTAATACCAACGACATGGTTTTTGATGTGGCGACGCTCATCGAAACTGTCAGCGAAGTGATGACACTAGCCCCAGGCGACCTGATTGTTTCAGGTACCCCCTCCGGTATCGGTATGGCACGTACGCCGCCGCTTTGGATGAAGCCAGGTGACACCTGTGTCGTAACTTCGGAAGGTCTGGGTAGCTTGGTAAACCCTATTGTGGATGAGTAATTGAACCCAGTGCTTTTAACGCCCTCATGTTTGGTGGGGTGCCGTCTGTACTGGAAACGGTCACCATTTTTTTACGCTGGCGAGTGCGCAGACGATTTCCGCATCGCACTGTGGTGCCAAGAGAGTTTTGCATCGAACGGTTTTTTGGCATTGATTTCGAATCTGGCGAGTTGGCATATCTGCGTAATGTCACGAGAACGAGAACATAAACCATGCCGAAATGGTTTACCGAAGCGATCACCAAAATGGAGCCAGTATCATGCGATATTCTGATTACAAATGCTTCCGGTTCAGGTTTGATTCTGGAATTGCATTCGTCAGCATCAATCACCCACCGATAAATCTTCTTGATGAAGTGCTGTCGTTGGAGTTCGACAAACTTGGCAAAGAACTCGAGGTCGATGAGAGTGTCCGAGTCGTGGTCCTACAGAGCGAACTTCCTGATTTCTTTATAGCTCACTCTGGATTGGGGAGGGTTGGAGCCGCTCCCAAAACTGTTTCCCATACCCGCAGCTTTCGCCTTACACAGATGATCGGCGAACGGTTCAAGAACATGCCTAAGGTAACCATTGCAAAAATCGAAGGACGGGCTCGGGGAGGAGGGAGCGAGATCGCACTGGCTATGGACATGTGCTTTGCTGCCCAAGGCAAAGCGGTTTTCTCCCAGCCAGAGGTCGCCGTTGGGCTTGTTCCGGGCGGTGGCAGTACGCAAAGATTGCCACGGCTCGTCGGGAGGGGACGCGCCTTGGAGGTGCTTTTGGGTTGCAACGATTTTTCGGCGGAGCAGGCTGAACGTTATGGCTTTATCAATCGAGCGTTACCGGCGCAGGAGTTGACACCTTTTGTCGAGGAACTCGCTCACCGAATCGCCTCATTCCCTGCGCATGCCATTGCTCATACCAAGGCAGCCGTGGATATTGGAGCATTTGGCTCCTTGGCAGAGGGACTGCTGGTTGAAGCCCATGAGTCAGATTTGAGTGTCGCTCACGACGTGGCGCAAGCGCGTGTGGCGGAGGCATTGAAGGTTGGTGCTGAAACTTATGAAGGTGAGCTGGAGATGGACTTTATGTCGAAACTTTCCCCACTGTACTAATAGCGCCATTTCGGATTGCCATTTGGCGGAGTGTTTCAACATTTCGGGGAGAGCAAAGCTTCGAAGTTCGTGGATAGTCGGCGATGGCTGGTTGCACATGGCGCAGATCGGCGTGGGGATATATCCATTGAACTTGGGCTGACGATCAGCGAGTACATGACGGCGGTGCGCTCACCGTCATGTACGCGCCCAGCGGCGTTTTTCAAGGTAGTTGTCGCGTCGTTACGTGTCCGCCCTCCGGCGGCAAGGACTTGCGGCTGGAACCCCGCGTTAATGGAAAACTCGTTCAGTGGGTCAATACCAAGGACATGATCTTTGATGTAGCGACCATCATCTCCACCCTCAGCGAAGCGCTCACCCTGGAGGCCGGCGACGTAATAGTGAGCGGCACTCCGGCTGGCGTCGGCTTTGGCATGACCCCCAAGGTCTACCTCAAGCCCGGTGACGTGGTTGAGGTCTCAATCGAAGGTATCGGCAAACTGGTCAATCCGGTGATGGACGAAGCGTAACGGTAGCGGCAGGCCATGCAACCTCGCATGGGCTCCGCCTCGTGTGGCCGGGCAAAGCGCCCCGATGATGAGCAACAGGTCTGGCGCCGGTGAGCCTAACTATTTTGTGTGAGTTGCGTGATCTTCGAACGCGGTGACGATGCCATCAATCATTGCGGCGATGCGCGCGGTATGCCGAAGGTCCTGATGCGTGACGAGCCAGACTTCATAGACCGCCCCACGTGCGGGTTCCGGCCATATCTGCACGAGGCCGTCGTGTTCAGCCAGATGTATCGGAAGCTCGCCGATGCCGATGCCGGCCTTTACCGCAGTGCGCAGCATGAGGCTGGAATTGAAGGTTGATACGATGCGCCCCGCGTGTATCGGTTCGCCAGCAAGCGTTGGTGATCGATTAGTGGCCCAAAGGACAAGATCGTGGCCCGCGAATGCGGAGCCAGCGACGGGCTTGCCGTTTCGCTCAAGATAAGCACTCGATGCAAAGAGCGCCATGGGCCACCGAGCAATGCGTCGCGCGACAAGATCGGGATTATCCGGTCGGACTGACCGGACCGCGATATCCGCTTCGCGCTTTGCCAGGTTTAGCATGCGTGTCGAAGTGTCCAGCAGGACGCGCACTTCGGGATGCAAGGCATGCAGTCGTTCGATGGCCGGAAGCAGGAACTCGAACGCGATCAAGTCGGTACTGGTGACCCGTACGTCCCCCGCAAGCCGTGTATCCGTACCTTGAGTTTGCCTGACGAGTTCGTGTGCGAAGTGCTCCATTTTCTCCGCTGATCTCAGCGCGACCTCGCCAGCGGTGGTCAACGCGTAACCCTCAGATGTGCGGAGAAAGAGCGTTGCACGTAGAGCGTGCTCCAGTGCCGCAATCCGCCTGCCGACCGTCGCCTGATCGAGATTGAGCGCTCTGCCTGCTCCACGGAGCGTTTTTTCACGCTCCACCGCTAGAAACACTCTCGCATCATCCCAATTCATCGTGCCCTCCTGGTGATGCAGATTTGCATCTCACGACATGAATAATGCTGCACGCCAGCATCAGAGTCGATACCTATACTGCGCTGACTCGGAGCCCACGCTCAATGATCCGCACGGATCAATCAAGCATCATCTTTTGAAGGAGTGATAGCTATGTCTGTTCCAACTTATCGCGTACCGTCCCACATGACGGCCATTGAAATTCAACAGCCCGGCGGTCCTGAGGTCCTGGTGCCGACTACGCGCTCGGTACCGACGCCAACCGCCGATCAGGTGCTGATCCGCATCCACGCGGCTGCCGTGAACGGCCCAGACGTGTTCCAGCGCAAAGGGCTGTACGATCCACCCGCTGGAGTGACTGACATTCCAGGCCTGGAAGTGTCAGGTCAGGTCGTCGCCGTTGGCTCCAACGTGTCCAACTTCCAGATCGGTGAACTGGTGTGTGCGCTGATTCCCGGCGGTGGTTACGCAGAATTTGCAGTCGCGGATGCCTGCAACACGATGCATATCCCCAAAGGCCTGTCGTTGTTGGAAGCGGGAGCCATGCCAGAAACGTTTATGACGGTATGGCTGAACGTTTTTCAGCGCGGCAAGCTGGTTGCTGGTGAGTCGGTGTTGGTCCATGGCGGCGCGTCAGGTATCGGTACCACCGCGATCATGCTGGCGAAGGCATTTGGCGCTTCGAAAATCATCACGACAGTCGGATCGCAGGCGCATCAGGAGGCCAGCCTGGCGCTAGGTGCGGACATCGCAGTTAATTACCTCGAGGCCGATTTCGTCACCGAAACGAAGCAGTCCACCGATGGCAAAGGCGTCGATGTGATCCTCGACATCATTGCCGGCGACTATGTGCAGAAAAACTATGACGTCGCCGCAATGGACGGCCGGATTCTTCAGGTGGGTGTGATCAAGGGCCCGGCGAAGGACCTCAACGTCATACCGATGATGATGAAACGTCTAACGCATATGGGCTCAACCTTGCGTTCGCGCACATCCGCGGAAAAGGCGACCATCATGAGTGAACTCGAACAGCAGGTCTGGCCGCACATCGAGAGCGGCAAGATCAAGCCGGTTATCTACAGGACCTTTGCGCTCACTGACGCTCGCGGCGCTCACGAGCTGATCGATTCCGGCACGCACTTTGGAAAAATTGTCCTGACGACAGGCGCCACTCTAATCGGCTAAAAGACTGGCGTTTCACCAAACCGGCAAGCCTCTGCCGGTTTGGACTTGGGTGTGAAGAAAGGACATTTTTTTAAAAGATATACCCGCATTACGCTCACTTATAAGGCCGTCTCTGCCTTGTGAGCAGGCATTTTCCGCATTAAGTTCGTCAATAGTATCTGCCCCTCACAATAAGCAGAGGAGATAGACATGGCGCTTACTGACCAATCCACCAAGATCCGCTCTGGCGAAGAACTCGATGCCAACCTGATTGATCCATACCTCAAGGCCCACATTCCGGGCTTGAGCGGTTTGCCGCAGATCAGCCAGTTTCCGGGTGGCGCATCGAACCTGACCTACCTGATCAAATACCCGCAACAGGAATTCGTCCTGCGCCGTCCGCCGTTTGGTCACAAGGCCAAATCGGCCCATGACATGGGGCGCGAATTCCGCATCCTGACTCAACTCAGTGAAAGTTTCCCGTGCTGTCCCAAGGCCTATGTGCACTGCACTGATGAGTTGGTGATTGGGGCTGAGTTCTATGTCATGGAACGGGTTAACGGCATCATCCTTCGTTCTGAACTGCCCAGTGAATTGAACTTCAACGCAACGAAGACCGAAGCCCTGTGCAAAAGCTTCATCGACAAGTTCGTCGAACTGCACAAGGTAGACTACGCCGCTTGCGGCCTGGCCGATCTGGGCAGACCTGAAGGTTATGTGGCGCGGCAGATCAAAGGTTGGAGCGACCGCTATGAGAAAGCGCTGACCCCGGACGCTCCGCAGTGGGAATTAGTCAAAGCCTGGCTCGACGACAAGATGCCGGCCGACCACCCGACGTCCAGCATCGTGCACAACGACTATCGCTTCGATAACGTGATTCTGGACCTGAACAACCCGATGCAAATCATCGGCGTGCTGGATTGGGAGCTGACTACCCTCGGCGACCCATTGATGGATCTGGGCAACACCCTGGCCTACTGGATCGAAGCGGGCGACCCGGCGCCGGTACAACTGATGCGCCGCCAGCCCAGCCATGCGCCCGGCATGTTGACCCGCCGCCAGTTCGTCGATTACTACGCCGAACGCGCGGGGCTGCAGATCGACAACTTCGACTTCTACTACACCTATGGGCTGTTCCGACTGGCGGGTATCGTGCAGCAGATCTACTACCGCTTCCTCCATCGCCAGACCCAGGACAAACGCTTCGCACAGTTCATTCACATGAACAAACTGCTGGAACAAATGAGCCTGCAAGTCATCCAGAAATCCAGCCTCTGATCGCCCGCAACGGCCGGCCCAAAACAAGAGTAAACCATGTCCAAGACTCAGTTGTTCGACCTCGAAGGCAAGATCGCTTTCGTTTCCGGCGCCAGCCGTGGCATCGGTGAAGCCATCGCCAAACTGCTGGCCCAGCAAGGCGCCCACCAACCCGCAGTTCTGTAACGTGCTGGACACCGACCTCAGCGCCTTCCAGAAAACCGTGGATGTGAACATTCGCGGGTACTTCTTCATCTCGGTGGAAGCCGGCAAGCTGATGCGCGAAAACGGTGGCGGCAGCATCATCAACGTGGCGTCGATCAGCGGTATATCGCCGGGCCCATTCCAGGGCATCTACTCAGTGACCAAGGCTGCAGTGATAAACATGACCAAGGTTTTCGCCAAGGAATGCGCGCAATTTGGCATCCGCTGCAACGCTCTGTTGCCAGGCCTGACCGACACAAGGTTCGCTTCGGCACTGGTGAAAAACGACACGATCCTGACCCAGGCCCTGTCCCGGATCCCACTCAAACGTGTGGCTGCTCCGAGCGAATTGGCCGGTGCTGTGTTGTACCTGGCCAGCGATGCGTCCTGCTACACCACGGGTGTGACGCTTAACGAGGATGGCGGCTTCCTGTCCTGATTGAGGGATGATGGTGAAATGCCGCCTGCGACATGACCACCGCCTGTGATGTCTTCCGCAGCTACAGCAAAGAACTCATGCCGGATGGCCCTGCAGGCTATTACGAGTTGCACGGCCCGGACAAATCAATGAGCCCAGGAAACGGAAAACTGGTAAGCGACGCAGTGAAAGCAGAGAGCAAGGCAAATAAGGCCGCTGAAAAGTGCACCGCGACATAGTTGTTCTTGATTTCGTAGGGCCCTTCGAATCTCATTGAGCCCGACTAAAATGTGAGTCTGCAAGCTTGTCTATGCTCGCTAAAACATCGCATTCGAGGCAACTCCAGTCTGTCACAACAGGGGGCTTGCGCCGGCCCGAAGCCACTCTAAAAGGGGCGGTTGCCAGCCGATTTCTGCCGGTCAATATTGAATGAAGTAGGTCCTTTGCTGCTGGCTAGTCTCCCAATCTCGGCCAGTCCGCTGGTATTTCTGCCCCTGAACCAAGTTTTATCGCTTCAATCGTTCGGCATAAATCTCTGCACGTACCGCCCCCAAAACCGATTCCTTGCGCCTACAGTGGCGGCGGCGAATTGATGAGTCGCCCAATAGGAAGGGGGGGCAACTTATTCGGTGGCTGTGTAATCCGGCTTGCCCATTACAACTTATCTGAAAAGAATTTAACTCTCAGTGAAGATGACCGATTAGTTCGTTACAATTTGCATCAATTTGTTACATTCATAGGATAAGCTGATCAATTCGTTTGTCGCTGAGTGGGCGCCATGGCCATCAATTTCGACCTGAATGACTTGCAGGCTTTTCGCGCCGTGGTCGAGCAGGGCAGCTTTCGCAAGGCCGCCGACACGGTGCGCATCTCCCAACCGGCGCTGAGTCGACGAATTGAAAAGCTCGAAGACGCGCTGGGCGTCAAGCTGTTTGAGCGCACCACCCGCCGCGTTAGCCTGACGCAGGCAGGGCGAGCGTTTGCGCCCAGTGTCGACCGTTTGCTGGATGACCTGGATGTGGCACTGCTGGGGCTCAGCGATGTCGCGTCGACCCGTTTGGGTTACGTCACCGTGGCCTGCGTGCCTTCGGCGGCCTACTACTTCATGCCACGGGTGGTCGCCCAATACCATCAGCGGTTTCCACGAATCAAGGTCAAGGTGCTCGACTCGAGCGCCCATGACGTGCTGAGCGCGGTGGTCAATGGCGAGGCGGATTTCGGCTTGAGTTTCATGGGCACACTGGAGGCCGAGGTCGAGTTCGAACCACTGGTGCAGGAGCGCTATGTGGTCGCCTGTCGACGCGATCATCCCTTGGCCAGTCGCGCAAGCGTGAGCTGGAGCGAGCTGTACCAGCAGGATTACATTTCCCTCGACAAGACCTCGGGCAATCGTTTTCTGCTGGATCAGGCGCTGAGCGGGATCGTACCGGCGCGTCAGAGCATCTGCGAAACCCGTCATGTCACCACGATGATCGGCCTGGTCGAAGCCGGGTTGGGTATTGCCGCGGTGCCGTTGATGGCGATGCCCGGCAGTGACCATCCGATTCTGACTCATGTAACGCTGACCGACCCGCAAGTGATGCGCAGCGTTGGCCTGCTCAAACGCAGGGGACGGACCTTGACGCCTGCGGCGTTGGAGCTGGAGCGATTGATCGTCGAAATGAAGGTCAGCCAACCGCCAGCACCGGCCTCAGCGCAGATCGGCTGAGGTCGGCGCCAGGCTTAGTGGCTGACCGAGTCCAGTCCGGTTGCCGTGACATCTGGCTGGGCGGCCGGGGAGGCGAGGTAGTCGAGCAACGCCTTGGCTTGCGCCGGGTGTTGCGCGTCGACCGGAATGCCAGCGGCGAAGCGTGTCACCGACTGCACGGATTCCGGAATCTTGCCGACGAATGTCACGCCGGGCACCGGAAGTAATTCACTGACCTGTTGGAATCCCAGTTGGTAGTCGCCAGTGGCAACCACGGAGCCCACCGGGACTTTGGGCACCATGGTTGATTTGGCTTTGAGCTGCGGTTCGATGCCCAGGCGCTTGAACATCTGGTCCTGTATGTACACACCGCTGGCGCTGTCGGAGTAGGCTACGGACTTGGCGTTCAACAATGTCGCCTTCAGCGCCTCGACCGAGCTGATGTCCGGCTTCGCCGCACCCTCGCGCACCACCAGGCCAATCCTCGAATCGGCCAGTTCAACCCGCGACTCGGGCAAGACCTTGCCTTGTTTGATCAACTCATCCAGGGCGTAGCCAACCATGATCACCACATCTGCGTGCTCACCACGGGCCAGGCGATTGGGGATTGCCTCAGGCGACTTGCCCATGGACGGACCGAGTGCGGTGTCGAGGGTGTTGCTGGTGGCGGCGGCGAACTTCGGGCCAAGTACTTTGTAGGCGGCGGTAAAACCACCGGAGGTCATCACACGCAGCTCTTCGGCTTGCACAACAGTGCTCAGGCCCATAGCGCCGAGCAATGTCAGCGCCGCGAGGTTCAGTAATTTTTTCATCGACACATCTCTGTCAGGGGTTGGCTTATTGCACGGCGGCTTGCAAACGACCGGTCGAGCGCCGGTACAGGTAAAGCGTTGCGCACAACGCACACAGGGCGGCGAAGCTCATCCAGTAACCGGGGGCGGCCTTGTCGCCGGAATACTGGATCAAGAAGGTCGAAATTGCCGGGGTAAAGCCGCCGAATACCGCAGTTGCCAGGCTGTAGGCCAGGGAGAATCCGGCCACGCGGACTTCCACCGGCATGATTTCGGTCAGTGCCGCAACCATTGCGCCGTTGTACAAACCGTAGATGAACGACAGCCACAACAGCACCAGCAACATGTTGATGAAGCTCGGTGCCTGCACCAGGTACGACAACGCCGGATAGGCTGTGGCCAGGGTCAGCAAGGTCATGGCGAGCAACACCGGACGTCGGCCGATGCGGTCAGACAGCGCGCCACCCAGTGGCAGCCAGCAGAAGTTCGACACACCGACCAGCAGGGTCACCAGCAACGCATCGGCGGTGCTCAGGTGCAGCACGGTTTTGCCGAAGGTCGGTGCGTACACGGTGATCAGGTAAAACGCGGTGGTGGTCAGCGCCACCATCAGCATCCCGGCGATTACGATCTGCCAGTTCTGCAGCAGCGTGCCGAACACCTGGCGCATGCTAGGGCGGTGACGGCGAGCAGTGAACTCTGCGGTTTCTTCGAGATTGCGCCGCAGAAAAAAGATGAACGGCACAATCATGCAACCGACGAAAAACGGAATGCGCCAGCCCCAGTCGGCAATTATCGTCGCCGGCATCCATTGGTTCAGCCCATAGCCCAGCGCGGCGGCAATGACGATCGCCACTTGCTGGCTGGCCGATTGCCAACTGGTGAAAAAGCCCTTGCGGCCCGGTGTGGCGATTTCCGCCAGGTACACCGACACGCCACCCAACTCAGCACCTGCGGAAAACCCTTGAAGCAGCCGGCCGATCAACACCAGCGCCGGGGCAAACAGGCCGATGGTCTCGTAGCCAGGCACCAGCACAATCAGAATCGTGCCGCTGGCCATGATCGACAGGGTGACGATCAAACCTTTGCGGCGGCCGACATCATCGATGTAGGCTCCGAGTATCACTGCGCCCAACGGGCGCATCAAAAAACCTGCGCCAAACACCGCGAAGGTCATCATCAGCGAGGCGAATTCACTGCTGGCAGGGAAGAACGCCGCCGCGATATAGGTGGCGTAAAAACCGAAGAGGAAGAAGTCGAACTGTTCCAGGAAGTTGCCCGAGGTGACCCGGAAAATTGCACTGGCCTTGCTGCGAGCGGATGTCGCTGGCGGATGGGTAGTAGCTTGCATGTTTTGTCTCCCGCGCTTTTTATGACATGCGCAACGTGGCGCATGGATCTTATTAGGGCGCAATACTGGAGCAGGTCGATCGATATGATAAGTGCATATTTAGCATCTATTGATGCGTGAAGGTTATCACTCCAACAGGATTGCCCTGCAACGTAAAATCTGAGAAAACGCGGTCCGTGTTTAGGGTCATCGCTAACGAGAGAGCAGTAATGAACGAAGAATTGCAGGTCATCGACCTTGAATTGGGTGACGGCAAAGCGGCCGTCAAAGGCGCCTTGATTACCACCCAATACCGCGGCTTTCTGGAGGACGGCACACAGTTCGATTCTTCCTGGGATCGCGGCAAACCTTTTCAGTGCGTGATTGGCACTGGTCGAGTGATCAAGGGGTGGGATCAGGGCTTGATGGGCATGAAGGTTGGCGGTAAGCGCAAGCTGCTGGTGCCGGCGCATCTGGCCTATGGCGAGCGCTCGATGGGCGCCATCACGCCCAATTCCAATCTGATTTTCGAGATTGAATTGCTGGAAGTGCTGACGCGCGACGACTGACGCTGTTACGCTTCGAACCCCGGTAACTGGCCGATTCGCGCGCTGAGAAACTCCGTGAGCAACCGTGCGCGCAACGGTCGGTAGCGGCGTTCCGGGTAGAGCAGGAACGCTTCGTTGGCCGGGCCGTTCCACTGTGGCAGCACCCGCACCAGTTGGCCGTTTTCCAGCAGATCGCTGACCAGCCAGGCTGGCGTGATGCACAGCCCTGCGCCGAGCAGCAGGCCGTCACGGATCGCCAATGAGCTGTTGGCTCGATAGCGTCCTTGAGCAATGACGGTTGTGCGTTCCCCCTCGGGGCCGCTCAGTTCCAGTTGATCGCCGGTGGTCAGCCAGGCGAAGCGCAGGAAGTTGTGTGGGGCCAGATCTGTCGGGTGCTTCAATGGCGGATGCTTGCTCAGGTACGCAGGCGCAGCCACCAGAATCCGTGGCGATGTTGCGACACGGCGGGCAATGACATTCGGCGGTAGTACGCCTCCCAGACGCAGTGCCAGGTCGACGTTTTCCTCGGTCAAGTCGACAAAGCGGTCATTGAGGATCAGCTCGACCTCGATCTCCGGGTACTGCGCCATAAACTCCAGCAGCAAGGCATTCAGGCGCAACACGCCGAGGCTGACCGGCGCGTTGATGCGCAGTAATCCTTGGGGGCGTTCGGTCAGACCTCTAACGTCGGCGAGTGCTTCGTCGTATTCCTCAAGAATTCGTTTCGTGCGTTCGTAGAAACGCTTGCCCGGCTCGGTCGGCGTCAATCCACTGCTGCCACGGGTCAGCAGGCGGGCACCCAATTGTTTTTCCAGCGCGGCGATCAGCTTGCTGACGCTGGGTTGAGTAGTCGCAAGCTCACGAGCTGCAGCGGACAAACTGCCGAGCTCTAGTGCACGGACAAAGCACTGCATGGCTTTCAGATCATTCATTGCATTCAATTCTGGAATGGGCTGTATTCGAATTAACCTTCTACCACGTCTTTTTTGAATGGAGCACGCTGGCCTCCTCGAAATGCTTCCTCAAGGAGATTCAGCATGAAAAGCCTTCACAGTGCATTGCCATTGATTCTGTCTTTGAGCGCCTTGTTCGCCATGGCGCCGGTCAACGCCCAGGAGCATTGGGTCAGCACCTGGACCGCCAGCCCTCAACCGATCTGGGGCCATGAACTGCCACTGCCCACACGCATTCCCGAAACCCTCACCGACAGCACCGTGCATCAGCAGTTGCGGATCAGCAGCGCGGGGGACCGGGTGCGCGTGGTGATTTCCAACGAGTACGGTCAGCAGCCTCTGGTGATCGGCGCTGCACGGCTGAAGCGGGTCGAGGAGAGCAATGCTGGACAGCCGCTGACCTTCAATGGCCAGACGCAATTGCGCATCGCCCCCGGCGAAAAACGCACCAGCGACCCGATTGACCTCCATGTCCCGGCCCTCGCGGAACTGCTGGTCTCGCTGTACCTGCCGCAACGCACGCCGCTGACCACCTTCCATTGGGACGGCAAGCAAACAGCCGTTATCAGCCCGGGTAACCAGACCCAGGCCATACAGCTAAAGGGCAACAGTGAGGTCGAAGCGCGGCTGTTCCTCAGCGAAGTACTGGTCGACGCAGCGCCTGAAACCCGTGGCGTGGTGGTGCTGGGGGATTCGATCACCGACGGTCGTGGCTCGACGCTGAACGGCAATCGGCGCTGGGCTGACTTTCTCGCGCAACGCTTGAGCGCCCAGCCTGTCGCCGTGCTCAACGCCGGGATCTCCGGCGCGCGGCTACTCGACGACGGCATGGGCGTGAGTGCGGCCAAGCGCTTCGAGCGCGACGTGTTGCGCCAGCCCGGCGTCAGCAGTGTGGTGCTGATGCTGGGGATCAATGACATCAGCTGGCCGGGCAGCACCTTCGCGCCGAATGCGCCGCTGCCATCAATCGAAACGCTGGTCACCGGCTACCAGCAGCTGATCGGGCAAGCCCGACAACACAAGATTCGCATCGTCGGGGCGACGTTGTTGCCTTTCGAAGGCGCTCTGGAGGGAAGCATCATCGAGCATTACCACAGCGCGAAGAAAGAACAACTGCGTCAAGAGCTCAACCGGTGGATCCGTAGCAGTGGAGCGTTCGATGCAGTGATCGACTTCGATAACATCGTCCGTGATCCGCAGCATCCTGCGCGGCTGTTGCCGGCATTCGACTCTGGAGACCACCTGCACCCAGGGGATCTGGGCAATCAGGCAATGGCCGAGGCGATCGACCTGAAAGCCCTGTTCCAGGTTCCTCGGCCGTAGCTGCGAACAATGATCAGATCAAGCCTTCTACTTTCAGTGCCTGTTGCACGGCGGGGCGAGCGCCAACTCGCTTCTGGAAGGCCGAGATGGCTGGCCAGGGTGTCAGGTCGATGGCCATGTAGCCAGCCCAATTGACGATCGTGAACAGGTAAGCGTCGGCCACGCTGAACTGGTCGCCAGCGAGATAGTCCTGGCCAGTCAGGGCCTTGTCGATCAGACCCAGGCGACGGGCAATGGAGGCACGGGCGCTGTCTTTGAGTTCATCCGGGCTGGTGGGGTTGAACAGCGGCGCAAAGCTTTTGTGCAGCTCGGTTGCGATGAAATTCAGCCATTCTTGCACGCGGCTGCGAGCCATGGACCCGGTGGGTGGCAGAAGGCCAGCGGTCGGCTTCTGGTCGGCCAGGTACTGGACGATGGCCGGCCCTTCAGTGAGCAGTTCACCGTTGTCCAGCTGCAACACCGGGACGTAGCCCTTGGGGTTGATCGTATAGAAATCCACGCCACTGGCGGTGGTGTGGGACTTGAGATCAACCTTCTCCGTTTCGTGGGCCAGGCCCAGTTCGCAGAGGACGATGTGTGGCGAAAGTGAGCAGGCACCAGAGGAGTAGTAGAGCTTCATACCTTTCTCCATTTCGGCAAGTGACGTCGGGAATCCAAACCGAGATGTCAAACAAATCAGGGAGTGGGGAACTGGCTATAAAGCATAGCGCAACAAAATGAGCCCGATGGTGGCGTTATTATGGCCTTGGCCGCATGCCCTTGATTCGTTCCCAGCGGTCGTTTCTTAAGGCATGTCTTTTTGTCATGCCGTTTCATAAGGACGCCTCCAGGCTCGAATCAGCGTCGATTATTTTTCAATTGATGAAACGCGCTGGTCAGGTAAATAGCTCGATATCTTCGAGGGTGTCCGAGATGACAGGTTCAAGAGAGGGGAATCTCGCCTTCGCACGTTCAAAGGCTGCGATTACTTTCTCTACCTCCAACTGACCGTGTCGGCGTGCCACATGGCCAAGGGCTGTGATGGCTGCTGATGCAACGTTTTCACTCCCACTGTTCAGATAGTGCAGGCAAGTGTTCTGAGCCCACACTCCATCTGGCTCGTTAAGACCGATGGAAATCAGTGCGGCGATGACATCGGTCTCCTTTCCTTCAGCAAGAAGAGTGCTCGCTTTGTCATGGTTCATCGATGGATCTTGATAGAGCAGGCTCACTTTTTAACTCCCTGAATGTTGCCTTTGTTGTCGACCGTTCCGGCTTTGATCAGAGCATTTTTCATATCCTGGTGGAGTTTATCCCACGGCCTTACGTGACCGTGATAGACGTCTCCTCCTGTTCGGTCGAAGACCACAAACTCCTGGGTGTCCGGATCAACGCCAATACGGCGTGGTGATGTCGGTTTTACCTGCACAGAATTGTCTAGCGCTTCCTGTCCATTGACGGGCCCTTTGCTCTTGACCGGGGAGTCCGTTTTGCCGTGGTAATCAGCCGCGTCGAACTCCATGTTCATGACGATATAAAGCGACTGAATACCGGAGTCCGCCGGGAAAACAAGAATGAAGTCTTTGTATTCAGGCGGATAGACAGGGTTCACGATGATGTTGTCAGCTGCCTGCGTAGGCGGGTAAATCCAGATTTGTGGAGCTTGCGGTGCCCCCTCCAGTGCGGGGATTGTCGAGGTATTGGCCGGAGTGAGAGCCGGAGTCCAAATCAAGGTAATGCCATCACCCAAGTCGGCCACTTGCCGGGAGCCTTGGGCCTTAAACGTGACAACAGGGATGAGCTCCCATTCACGGCGACTCTGCGTATTGTAGCCGTACCCTTTTAGAGTGCCGTCGGCGTTTTCTTCGACACGCAATCGAACACGTGTACGGGCTTGTTTGAGTGTTCTGAGTTGGTCTTCCGTGTATAGGGCGCTGTCACCCAGGCTTGATGGAGCAAGCATCGCGACCAGACCGAGAAGCGCCCCTGTAACAACGCCAGCACCCGCCAAGCTGCCCACGCTAACTACCGATGTCGCTGAGCCGGTTGCTCCTGATGAGGCGATAGCTGCTGCGCCTAACGTCAAAGAGCCAATGTTGGCGGGTACAGTTCCACTGATTTTCTTGAGTAGTACTTGGCCATGTTCGTCCACATCCCGACCACCAAGCAGAGCATAATGACCATAATCTTTCAGGCTGGTAACAGGCACGAATCCGGTCGGACTGTCGTGATTTATGATGCCATCCGGCAAGTTGCAGGATTTTGCGAACACACAGCCAACGAGTGGCTGTACCTGTTTCTTGTTTTGCTCCCCAAAACTCCTTTCGATGTTTTGTTGTCTCGCGAGCATGTCTTCATATGCCTGCTGTCGAGCCTCGCGCTCTGCAAGCTCGGTTGGCGTCATGTATCGGGAGGTGCGGTAATGACCGTCACCTGACGGAGGATTCCAGACTTTTGGTATGTCCTTGTTATGAGCCATGCGCGTCCTTGTTTCGCCTGTTAAATGTGACGAGACGCTATCTCAAGTATGAGTGTCGTGGCTGTAGGACGGGTCTGAAAATGTGTCCCGGTAACGCTCGCGATGTTCGGCATGGGGAAGGGCTTCGAACACTATCGCACTCATCGCTGAACCTCCAACCGCTCGCGAAATAACGGAATACGCCCGTTCAAGGAAGGGCGGTAATCCCAGGCAAGCTGATCCAGCGCACCGTTGTGCGTCAGGATTTCGCTGAGTGTGGCGCTGGCGATGCTCAAGGCCAGTGTCTGGCCAGGGCATTGATGGCGGCCGGTGCCGAAGGTGAAGCTGCGGCGGGCCGGGCGGTAGAGGATCAAAGCGTCCGGGTTGTCGTTGAGTTGTGGGTCGCGGTTGGCTGAGGCCAGCAGCACCAGAATGACATCGCCGGGCTTGAGGCTCACACCGTCGACTTCACAGGGCGCGCTGACGAAGCGCCGGGTGTTCTGGACCGAAGGATCATGGCGCTGGACTTCCGCCAGCAGGTTGCTGACCTGCGCCGGGTCGCGCAGCATTTCAGCCTTGAGGTGCGGGTTGCGGATCAATGCCAGCACGGCGTTGCCGATCAACCCGGCGGTGGCTTCATAGGTCTGGGAAAGCAGGCCAATCAGGTTTGCGAGCAGGGTGTCGGGGTCTGCCAGGCGTTGGCGAATCCCCTCAAGTAGAGGGCTTTGGTGATCCTGCGCGCTGAGGCGTTCTTTGAAGTAACCGTTCAACTGTTCCGCCGCTGCATGGGCCGTGTCCAGCAGGGCCGGGCTGCTCAGGGGCGACAGGCACGCGACGAAATCAGCCGTCAGTTCGCTGAGGGTTCGACGTTCTGCTGGAGCAAAGCCGAGCAGCGCAGCAACCACGCAAACCGGCCCCATGAACATTGCCTTGTGCAGTCCGTCGGCGGATGGGCTGGTCGACCGGGTGCGGACCAGTTCGCTAACCGCTTCGGTGTCGAGCATTTCCAGTCCCGGTTGTATGGCTGACCGGGGGCAGCGCTGGCGCTCGCCGTCGTTCATTCGCATCAACTGACCAAACACCTTGCCGGCCGCGCCGTATGCAATGGCGTTGGGCACCGGCTCGTGGGTCGGACGGACCTTGCAGTCGGGATGAGCGAGTACGGCGGTGACGGCCTGGGCGCTGCTGGCCACCCACAAACCCAGTCCCTGATGAAATGAAAGACCACCTTCGGCCCGCAGGCTGGCGTAATAAGGGTAGGGATCGGCATGTGTAGCGGCGATGATCGGGTCCACAAGGTGCTGCCTTATTCGTTGGTGGAAAGTGTTGCTACTATCTCCAGTCCGAAAGGGGCACGATTCGTCCGGGAGCGAAATATGAACGTATCGAACGTAGTGAGTGGAGAGAACGTAGAACGACACGACATCGGCGTCTCGCAGGTGGCGGCAGCGATTGCCGAGCCGGCCCGGACGAAAATCCTTTGCTCGCTGATGGACGGCCACGCGCGCACCAGTACCGAACTGGCAGTGATCGCCGACGTCAGCGCTTCCACCGCCAGCGCTCATCTGGCGAAACTCAAGGAACTTGCGTTGGTGCGGCTGCATGTTCAGGGCCGCCATCGTTATTACAACCTGGCAGATCAACGGGTCGCCCAGGCTCTGGAAGCGCTGATGGTGATCGGCCAGAACGCCGCGCCCACCTTTACTCCCCGCACCCCGGATCGCCTGCAATTCGCCCGCACCTGCTACGACCATATGGCCGGCACCTTGGCGGTGTTGATGCACGACCGGATGCTGGAAGCAGGTTGGTTGGTGATGTCGGAGCAAGGCGATCAGCAGTACGCGCTGAGTGAAACCGGTGAGTGGTTTTTCGAAGGGCTGGGCATCGCAGTGAAGTCCTTGAGCAGTCTGCGTCGGCGCTTTGCCTGTTCCTGTCTCGACTGGAGTATGCGTCGTCCGCATCTCGGCGGCTCATTGGGCGCGGCGTTGCTGCAAACGGCGATCAAGCACAAATGGCTGACACAGGATCTGGACAGTCGGGCGCTGGCGTTGACGGCGACTGGACGTAAAGAGATCACGGCCAGATTCGCGATTGAGCTGCCGGCTCCGGCGAAGGTGAACCTGCGTGGTGCCACTGAGCCAGGCAGTCGCTCGGTCGCCAGCCCTTCGCCTTAGCGCCAGGTGTTCACTATCGACTGGCCGAGGCCATCAGCATGCCAAAGCCTGCGAAGGTGACGCCTGACACCTTCGCGGCCAGCCAGGATCCTTTTTGACTCGACAGCCAGCCTTTGGCCGCATTGGCGAGCAGGGCATAGCTGCCATGGATCACGATCACCAGCACGCTGTAGGAACTGACCAGGGTAAAAAACTGGCTGTAGTAGTGCGCCGAGGTGTCGATGAACTGTGGAAACACCGCAAGAAAGAAGAACACGGCTTTGGGGTTCAACAGCTGGATCGACGCCGTTTCGATGAAGCGATACCCAGGGCTGGACGAGCTCACTTCACGCTCGGGGATGAAACGATCGGTGCGCCAGCTTTTGTAACCCAGGTACAAGAGGTACGCCGCGCCTGCATATTTCAGCGCGGTGAACGCGCTTGCGGAGGTCGCGAGTATCAGGCCAACGCTGGTTGCGCTGATACCGGCAACGACAAAGGCCCCCAGGGCGATACCCAAAATACCCGGCAGCGCGCCGCGCCAGCCATGGCGCAGCGCGTTGGAAAGCGTCATGACCACGCCAGGCCCAGGACTCAGAATGGTCAAGGCGGCGAACAGTAAAAATAACCCGTAGCTATTCATCTCTCACTCCATCAGGTGGCGCTGGCTGCGTGCCCGCAGATTGGCGTGACGAGGTGAGCGTGACAAACGCTTTAATTGCACGGCATATGTGACTAAATTAGACACATGATCAATCAACTCCCTCCCTTGAATGCTGTTCGCGCTTTCGCGGCCGCCGCTCGTCATCAGAGCTTCAGCCTCGCGGCCGAGGAGCTGCATGTCAGCCACAGTGCTGTCAGTCGTCACATCAAACGGCTTGAGGAGCACCTTGGCGTGCTGCTGTTCGAGCGGCGTATCCGGCAATCGGTCCTGACCCCGGCAGGTCAGAGCTTCTTTGAACAGGTCAGCGCTGGACTGTCACAGATTGCCAACGCCGCAGCGGCACTCAAGCAACAGGCCTCGCTGCGCACAGTGAAGATCAATGTCCGTCCGACCTTTGCCCAGCGCTGGCTGACTCCCAGGCTGGCGGATTTCATGGCGCTGCACCCGGACATCAAACCTGAGGTGGTCACTTCCACACTGGCGCCCGATCACGCACGAGACGGGTTCGACATTGTTATTCGACGTGGCCGCGACGGCTGGGCACCCGACATTCAGGCACAGGTACTGTTCGAAGATGAATTGCTGCTGGTCGCGGCGCCTTCGCTGATCAAGCGTCTACCGCTCGACGACTTGAACGCCCTGAGCCGACATACCTTGCTGACCGCCAAGACACGCCGCGAGGATTGGCACAACTGGGCCCTGCGTTTTGGCGAAGCGCAGTCAGCGACTCAGTCGGCGCTGCAATTCGATCACATGCATCCGGTGCTTCAGGCCGCTGTAGAGGGACAAGGCATTGCCTTGTGTCCGGCCTCCTTGCTGGGCAGTGACCTGTCGAGCGGTCGACTGATCTGTCCGCTGCCTGACTTGCGTATGCCGTTGCCGCGTTATTACTACGGTGTCTCGCCGGACATGACGGCGCAGACTCAGGTGTTTCTGGAGTGGTTGTTTGCCAAAATCGAAGAGGACGCCATGCGGTAGGTCGGTTGATCGCAGGATAATTGAGGTCTTGAGCGCCCGCAAAAAGCCCACCCACCGCGCAAGCGATGGATGGGCTTTTTAGTGCCGCAAGCGCTGGATCAGACCTTGACGATCCAACCCTCTGGCGCTTCGATGTCGCCAGTCTGCACACCGGTCAGCTCTTTGTAGAGCTTCTGGGTGACCGGGCCGACTTCCGTCTGGCTGTAGAACACGTGCAGTCTGTCGTTGTAGTCGATGCCGCCAATCGGCGTGATCACGGCGGCAGTACCGCAGGCGCCGGCTTCTTTGAAGTCGCTGATTTTGTCGATGAACACGTCGCCTTCAACGACTTCCATGCCCAGACGACTTTTTGCCAGTTCGATCAGCGACAGGCGGGTGATGCCCGGCAACACTGAAGGGGATTTGGGCGTGACGAATTTGTTGTCGTGGGTGATACCAAAGAAGTTGGCCGAGCCGACTTCTTCGATTTTCGTGTGGGTCATTGGGTCCAGGTAGATGCAATCGGCGAAATGCGCCTTCTTGGCCAGGGAACCGGGCATCAGGCTGGCGGCGTAGTTGCCGCCGACCTTGGCTGCGCCGGTGCCTTGTGGTGCAGCGCGGTCGTAGCTGGAGATCAGGAAGTTGTGCGGGGTCAGGCCGCCCTTGAAGTAGGCGCCAACCGGGATGCAGAAAATCGAGAAGATGAACTCGGGAGCGGTGCGCACGCCGATGTTGTCACCCACGCCGATCACGAACGGACGCAGGTATAGCGCGCCGCCAGTGCCGTACGGCGGAATGAAGCGCTCGTTGGCACGAACTACGGCCTTACAGGCTTCGATGAAATCTTCGGTTTCGACCTGCGGCATCAGCAGGCGAGCACAGCTGCGCTGCATGCGCAGGGCATTCTGGTCCGGACGGAACAGGTTGATCGAGCCGTCCTTGCAACGATAGGCCTTCATGCCTTCGAAGCATTGCTGGCCATAGTGAAGGGCAGTGGAGCCTTCGCTGATGTGCAGCACGTTGTCTTCAGTCAGGGTGCCTTTGTCCCACGCACCGTTACGCCAGTACGACAGAAAACGCTTGTCTGTCTTGATGTAGTCAAAACCCAGCTTGTCCCAATTAATGCTTTCGTTACCCATGACACCCTCTATCACTTAACAACCGTCGGAACGGTTCAAGGCTTCTGACGTTTTTTTGGATGGGGACAACAATACTTCATTCCGGGCCTAAATCGCAGCCCGGAATGCGGTTACTGATCGTTCCCATGCTCCGCGTGGGAACGATCATGGTGGGGCGGTTACAGGTGTAGCGCGTGGCCCAAAGCGCGCAGCGCCGCTTCCTGCACCGCTTCACCCAGTGTCGGGTGGGCGTGGATGGTGCCGGCGATGTCTTCCAGCCGTGCGCCCATTTCCAGGGATTGGCCGAACGCCGTGGACAACTCCGAAACACCGACCCCCACCGCTTGCCAGCCGACGATCAGATGATTGTCGCGGCGTGCCACAACCCGTACGAAGCCGCTTTTCGACTCCAGGGTCATCGCCCGGCCATTGGCGGCAAACGGGAAGTTGGCAACGATACAGTCCCAACCTGCGGTCTTTGCTTCATCCGGGGTCTTGCCGACCACTACCAGTTCCGGGTCGGTAAAGCACACGGCAGCAATGGCGGCGGGATTGAATTCGCGGTGCTTGCCCGAAATCAGCTCCGCAACCATTTCCCCTTGGGCCATGGCGCGGTGGGCGAGCATGGGTTCGCCGCTCAGGTCGCCGATGGCCCAGACATTGCGCATGCTGGTCTGGCAACGGTTGTCGATCTTGATTGCCGAACCGTTCATGTCCAGGTTCAGGGCTTCGAGGTTCCAGCCTTGGGTGTTGGCGCGACGGCCCACGGCTACCAGCACCTGATCGGTTTCCAGATTAAGGATCTCGCCGTTTGGGTCGCGCACTTGCAGGGTGTTGGCTTGCGCATCGAAGCCTTCGACGCTGTGCTTGAGATGCAGCTTCACGCCCAGCTGTTTCAGCGCGTCAGCAACCGGTTGAGTCAGTTCCTGATCGTAGGCCGGCAGAATGCGATCCTGTGCCTCGACCACACTGACCTCAGCGCCGAGCTTGCGATAGGCAATGCCCAGTTCCAGCCCGATGTAGCCGCCACCGACCACGATCAGCCGTTTTGGCACGCTTTTCGGCGCCAGGGCTTCGGTGGAGGAGATGATTGGCCCGCCGATTGGCAGCATCGGCAGGTTGACGCTTTTCGAGCCGGTGGCCAGCAACAGGTGCTCGCACTGGATGCGGGTATCGCCAACTTCGACGGTCTTGCCGTCAATGACCTTGGCCCAGCCCTGTATGACCTGGACCTTGTTCTTCTTCAGCAACGCCGCGACGCCGGTGGTCAGGCGATCGACGATGCCATCCTTCCACTCGACGCTTTTACCGATGTCCAGGGTTGGCGCCGAGACGTTGATCCCGAGGGCCGAGTGCTGGCTGTGATGCTGGGTCTGGTGGAACTGCTCGGCTACATGAATCAGCGCTTTCGACGGAATGCAGCCGATGTTCAGGCAGGTGCCGCCCAGTGCCTGGCCTTCGACCAGAATAGTGTTGATGCCCAGCTGGCCAGCGCGAATTGCCGCCACATAACCGCCAGGGCCGCCGCCGATGATCAGCAGCGTGGTGTTTAGAGTCTGTTGCATGCCTTGCTCCACAAATGCTATTCCACAAACAGCGTGGCGGGTTGTTCGAGCAAGCCACGCATGGCCTGGATGAATTGCGCGGCGTCCATGCCATCGACCACGCGATGGTCGAAGGAACTGGAGAGGTTCATCATCTTGCGAATCACGATCTGGCCTTTGATCACCATCGGCCGTTCGACGATTTTGTTGACGCCGATGATCGCCACTTCCGGCAGGTTCAACACCGGGGTGCTGACGATGCCGCCAAGAGCGCCGAGGCTGGTCAGGGTAATGCTTGAGCCGGACAATTCATCGCGGCTGGCCTTGCCATTGCGCGCGGCAGTCGCCAGGCGGGAGATTTCTGCGGCGCTGTCCCACAAGCTGCGAGCTTCGGCGTGACGCACAACCGGCACCATCAAGCCGATGGCACTTTGGGTGGCGACGCCAACATGCACCGCGCCGAGGCGGGTGATGACCTGGGCTTCGTCGTCGTAACGGGCGTTGATCTGCGGGAAGTCGCGCAGGGCAACGACTATGGCCCGTACCAGGAATGGCAGCAGGGTCAGCTTGCCGCGGCTGGCGCCGTGTTTTTCATTCAGATGTGCGCGCAGTTCTTCCACGGCGGTCACGTCGATTTCTTCGACATAACTGAAGTGTGCAGCGCGCTGGGTGGCTTCCTGCATGCGCTGGGCAATCTTGCGCCGCATGCCGATCACCGGGATCTGCTGTTCGTCATGGCGTGCGGTGTAAGCAGCGCCAGCGGTCGACTGAACGGATGGACCGTGGGCGAGATACGCGTCGAGGTCTTCATGCAGAATCCGCCCGGCAGGGCCAGTGCCCTGAACCAGACGCAACTGAATGCCGGCGTCGAGTGCACGTTTGCGCACGGCCGGGGAGGCCAGCGGACGCTCATCGGCCTCGCGAGCAACCATCGGGCCTTGGCACACGGCTGGGCGCGGGGCCGCAACCGGTTTGCTTTCAACCACCACTTCAACCTTGGGTGCTTCGATCGGCGCAGGTGTTTCTTTCACTGCCGCAGGCTGAGCCGACTCTTTAACGTTGCCCGCGCCTTCGACTTCAATGCTGATCAGTATGCTGCCAACCGCCATGACTTCGCCCGGTACACCGCCCAGCGCAATCACCTTGCCGTGAACCGGCGAAGGAATGTCGACCATCGCCTTATCGGTCATCACATCGGCCAACACCTGATCTTCGACGACCATGTCGCCGACCTTGACGTGCCACACCGACAATTCAACTTCTGCAATGCCTTCGCCAATGTCCGGCATCTTGATAACGTGCGTGCCCATTCAGACCTCCATAACCCGATGCAAAGCCGCGCCCACACGGGACGGACCGGGGAAATACGCCCATTCCTGAGCATGCGGATACGGGGTATCCCAGCCAGTGACGCGCTCGATAGGCGCTTCCAGGTAGTGGAAGCAGTGCTCTTGCACCAGGGCGACCAGTTCGGCGCCGAAACCGCAGGTGCGGGTCGCTTCGTGAACGATCACGCAACGTCCGGTTTTCTTCACCGACTTGACGATGGTTTCCAGATCCAGCGGCCACAGGCTGCGCAGGTCGATTACTTCAGCATCGACACCGGTTTCTTCGGCCGCGACTTGCGACACATAGACCGTGGTGCCGTAGGTGAGGATGGTGACATCCTTGCCCGGACGGGCGATGGCCGCCACGTCCAGCGGCACGGTGTAGTAACCGTCCGGCACTTGCGCGGCCGGGTGTTTCGACCAAGGGGTTACCGGGCGGTCGTGGTGGCCGTCGAACGGGCCGTTGTAGAGGCGTTTGGGCTCAAGGAAGATCACCGGGTCATCGTTTTCGATGGAGGCGATCAGCAGGCCTTTGGCGTCGTAGGGGTTGGATGGCATGACGGTGCGCAGGCCGCAGACCTGGGTGAACATTGCCTCAATGCTCTGGCTGTGGGTCTGGCCGCCGTAGATGCCGCCGCCGCATGGCATGCGCAGGGTCATCGGCGCGGTGAACTCGCCGGCCGAGCGATAGCGCAGACGCGCCGCTTCGGAAATGATCTGGTCCGACGCCGGGTAGACGTAATCGGCGAACTGAATCTCGGCCACCGGCCGCAAACCGTAGGCGCCCATGCCCACGGCGACGCCGACGATGCCGCTTTCGGAGATCGGCGCGTCGAACACCCGCGAGGTGCCGTACTTGCTCTGCAAGCCTTCGGTGCAGCGGAATACACCGCCGAAGTAACCTACGTCCTGGCCGAAGACCACGACGTTGTTGTCGCGCTCAAGCATCACATCCATGGCCGAGCGCAGGGCCTGGATCATGGTCATGGTGGTTGTGGTCATGGCGGTGTCCAACTGGATATTGTTGTTGTGATCGTTCATGTCAGATCCCCAACTCTTGACGCTGGCGCTTCAAGTGCTCCGGCATCTCTTTGTAGACGTCTTCGAACATCGTCGCGGCGCTCGGAATCTGGCCACCGGCGAGGGTGCCGTACTGCTCGGCTTCTTTCTGCGCAGCAATGACTTCGGCTTCGAGTTCGGCGCTGACGGCGGTGTGTTCTTCTTCAGACCACTGACCGATTTTCACCAGGTGCTGCTTGAGGCGCGCAATCGGGTCGCCCAACGGGAAGTAGCTCCAGTCGTCGGCAGGACGGTATTTGGACGGATCATCGGACGTCGAGTGCGGGCCGGCGCGGTAGGTGACCCATTCGATCATGGTCGGGCCAAGGTTGCGGCGGGCGCGTTCGGCGGCCCACGCAGAGGCGGCGTAGACCGCGATGAAATCGTTGCCATCGACCCGCAGGGAGGCGATGCCGCAACCGACGCCACGACCGGCGAAGGTAGTGGCTTCACCACCGGCAATCGCCTGGAACGTGGAGATTGCCCACTGGTTGTTGACCACGTTGAGGATCACCGGCGCGCGGTAAACGTGGGCGAAGGTGAGGGCGGTGTGGAAGTCTGATTCAGCGGTGGCGCCGTCGCCAATCCAGGCCGAGGCGATCTTGGTGTCACCCTTGATCGCCGAAGCCATGCCCCAGCCCACGCCTTGTACGAATTGGGTGGCCAGGTTGCCGGAAATGGTGAAGAAGCCTGCGTCTTTAACCGAGTACATGATCGGCAACTGACGGCCCTTGAGCGGGTCGCGCTCGTTGGACAGCAACTGGCAGATCAGGTCCACCAGCGGTACTTCGCGAGCCATCAGGATGCTTTGCTGGCGGTAGGTCGGGAAGCACATGTCGTCGATGTTCAAGGCCAGGGCCTGAGCGCTGCCGATGGCTTCTTCGCCAAGGCTCTGCATGTAGAACGACATTTTCTTCTGACGCTGGGCGACCACCATGCGGTTATCGAAGATCCGCGTTTTGAGCATGGCGCGCATGCCTTTGCGCAGGATCTCGACCGGCACGCCTTCGGCCCACGGACCGAGGGCATTGCCCTGGTCGTCGAGCACGCGAATCAGGCCGCGGGCCAGGTCGGCCGTGTCGGCGGGTTCAACGTCGATTGGGGGTTTGCGCACCAGGCCTGCGTCGGTCAGACGCAAGTAGGAGAAGTCGGTTTTGCACCCCGGGCGACCCGAAGGTTCGGGAACGTGCAGGCGCAGCGGTTCGTACGGTTGGTTCATGGCTTCTACGCTCGATCTTGTGAATTTCTTGTAGTGGGCGCGCTAGCTGACGATCTTTCTTTGGGTAAAAGAAATCTTGTCCTACAACAATCATAGGCCTCGCCAAGAAGAATATTTCTCTGTGTTTCGTTGCGCTTTAAGTCATTTGAGGATAAAAAATCTGCATAAACATAAAAAACAGGTGGTTTATTCTCATGCGCAAACTGGATCGTACCGATATCGGGATTCTCAACAGCCTCCAGGAGAACGCCCGCATCACCAACGCCGACCTCGCACGCTCGGTCAACCTGTCGCCGACGCCTTGCTTCAACCGGGTCAAGGCGATGGAAGAACTGGGGCTGATTCGCGAGCAAGTCACGCTGCTCGACGCCGATTTGCTCGGGCTGCACGTCAACGTGTTCATCCACGTCAGCCTCGAGAAACAAGTCGAAGAAGCCCTGCAGCACTTCGAAGAAGCGATTTCCGACCGACCGGAAGTGATGGAGTGCTACCTCATGGCCGGCGATCCGGATTACCTGATCCGCGTACTGGTGCCGACCATCCAGTCGCTGGAGCGTTTCATGATGGACTTTCTGACCAAGGTCCCGGGCGTGGCGAACATCCGTTCAAGCTTTGCGCTCAAACAGGTCAGGTACAAGACTGCGTTGCCATTGCCGGCCAATGGCTTGACGCTGGCGGGATAGCTCCATTAAGGATAGCTCCGTTCATCACAGGACTTTGCCATAACGCTTGCGCGGTGCTTTATTCATAAAAGTGCATAAGAGAGCCAGTCGCCCTCATCTGCGCAAGCCGATAAGCGTTGCCGAGCCTGAGGTGATGAGATGGGCGAATGGGAGGTTTGCGAGTGCAAGGGCGCAGCTTCCTGGTCAGGTTGGCACAGACTGCTTTTGGCTCTGCTGTTGTGCGTTGCCTCGCAGGTCGTACCTGCTCAGGATCGGCCCGTTCTGATCGCCATCGCTATTGCCCATAACCAGACATTTGACCAGGCAGCGGGCGCTATCCAGGAGGGCCTGGAAGACGTTGCAACCGTTAGACACCTCAATGTGGCGTCTGCCGATAGCGTGATCAAAAGTGTCATGCAAGGGGAGACCGATTTAGCCGTCGTTCCCGTTTCTGCCCTGAGTGAATTTGTCCCTGCCTTCGCAATATACGGCCTGCCATTTACCTTCTCCGAGACCAGGCCCTTTTCATTTTTCATGAGCTCGCAGTTGCAGCCACAACTGGCCGAGCAACTTAAAGAGCAGGGATTGCAGGCGTTGGGTGGGGTCTGGTACGGGGGAACGCGGGTTATTGCCAGCCAGCTTCCCCGGCGTTCGCCTACGGACTTCAAGGGCACCAGGCTCGCGGTTTCCAGCGATGATTGGCAGTCGATGGATTTTTCAGGCGTGGGCGCCGAGTCGATCAAGATGTCTGATACGGACATGGCGTCGGCATTGGCCACCGGGGCGGTTGATGCGGCAGAAGTCCCCTGGGATCGCGTTACGAAAATCAAGGCCGCATTCGTGACGCAAAGCGATCATCGCTTCAGCGGGTTGATTGCCATCTACAAGGCTTCGCGTTTTTCAGCATTGCCTGCTCCAGCGCGCGAGCGCATCACCCAGGTCATGAACTACGCCGAGGAATATGTCACCTCGAACATTATCGCTCGGGAGAGTGAGGCGATCGATGCGGTGCAGTCCTCCCCGTACATCACCTGGATGGGCGTCGATGAGGGGATGCGTGCTCAATGGCAGGTGGCATTGGCCAACCGCCAGGCATCGGCTATCGAGAAAATTGGTCCATCGCTGGTGAGCGAGGCGAGAAACAATCCGAATTACACACTGCGCTTGAGCAAGGCGATCCCGACCTTTTCCATCAACTGGAATGCCTGGTTTCAATCCTCGCCCAGGCAGGTCAAGAATGTTTTGGCCGCAGGCAAACCCTATGATTTTGTACTGGATCTTGGTCGGGGCATCTATCCCGGGGCATTGAGTAGCGGGATCAGCAGCCTGCTGCAGCAAGAAATCGCTGCGGATCCGGACAGCGACGAGATCCACTTGCTGGTTCGGCCAGTGCTGATGGGCGGGATCCTCGAGCCGGCACCGGGTTCGGATTTTCGGGCTCGCAGATTCAATGTCCACCGCGATCGCCTGCCAGCCAGGACCGCTGACGAGTCTCTGCGGGAAAAAGCGCGCCATCACCTCATCACCTTGAGCGACCTGGCCAAGGCGTTGAGTGTCGATGCGCCCATGGCGTGGCCGCTTATCGCCCGCCAGGCGGGTTGTGCGCAGGTCGCCCTCTCGATCTGGGATGCTGCGGGGCTGCGGCCTCTGGACTACATCGTGGTCAGCGTGCCGGTGAGCGACGTCGGACAGCAGTACCCGCCGGCGTGCGACACCAGCCTGAGAGGCGGTGAACTGGTGTCCGGGTTGGAGAGGCTGCTGGAACTCGGAAAAAATGCGCGGCAGAGGTCGTCCGCAGACGCCGCCTTACATTTGTTTGACTCGATTCCCAGGGGCGAGGGCGATGCCGCGACGGTTGCGGTGTACGTTGATCACTCAGAGTTTGACGCCGCCCAGCGTCAAGGAAAGATGCCGCCAGTCTATGCGTGGGAGCTTGCAGGCAATCTGACGCACTTTCTGGAGCAGGACTCCATGCTGCCAGCCTCAATCGCGAACACCCGCGAGCACCTGGGCTCCGCCCAGCCTTACACCGATGTCGTCAGGCAGATGAACAATATGCTGTTCAACGGCCGTACCCCGGAAGATCAGCGAAATGCTGACGCGGCAAGGGCGGCCATGCAGCGTCTGACACAACGAGTCGAAGTCCCGGTGGTATTGGTGCGTTACTTCGATTCGTGGGGGAAAATGCAAAACCTGCCGCTGGCCTTGTTGGGCGCCGATGCGCCTGACCAACTGTTCTCCCATCGAATTACCGTTGTCCAGCCGTTACAGGACGCCCAGACGCTCGAACCCGGCGCCTGTTTCAGCGGTTGGGACTTTGCAATTCCCAAAGCACTGGATGGCGTGGGGGCCGAGTCCGCGGAATTGTTGATGAAAGATGACTGGCGGATGCAAGGGCGTGATGTCAACTGGTATCAGAACAACACCGACTTGCTCAAGTTCATGACCCAGGCTGACACACCTTCGGTGACCAGCAGCGCCTTGGTGCTTCTCGCGCATCACGGCAAGGGTGACGTCTCGTTCTCCACCTCAGGGCTTCCTGGCCGGGTGCTGGACTCTGACATGAGAAGGCATTTCACGCCGGGTAGCGTGGCAATCCTGACGGCGTGTTCCACCCTTGGCGTCTCGGCCGCCAGCCAGACTTTCGTCAATATGCTGGTGCGTCGAGGTGTGGGCGCCGTGGTTGCTTCACCTTTCCCGGTGGACTCGGATTTCGGTACCCGGCTTTCGGTCAGTTTCGTTGCGGTGGCTCAGCAGTTGCGCGCAAGTGGTACATCCGCACGGTTCATTGATATTTTCAATCGGGCCTTACAGAAAACCATCGATGCCTACGGCAAGAACTCGGGCTATGCGGACATGGCCCTGGAATTCCAGATCATAGGTGATCCTGAATTACGCATGTGTGGTGCCCCGACAGGATCAAGTCAGCAAACGGGAAAGGTCAACGGGCGCTTCAGAGTGCCAGGTAGTCGACTGTCGGTGAGCCGCTGGCACGTCACAACCGATTGATCGGAATCTTCAGGTAAGTCACGCCGTTGTCTTCGGCGGGCGGCAGATTCCCTGCGCGCATGTTGACCTGAATCGCCGGCAGCAACAGCCTCGGCATGCATAGCCCGGCATCACGCCGGGTGCGCATGGCGACGAAAGCGGCTTCGTCGATACCGTCATGCACATGGATATTGCTTTTGCGTTGTTCGGCGACGCTGGACTGGCACGCAAATGCGCGGTCCGCAGGCGGGTAGTCGTGGCAGACGTAGAGGCGGGTGCCTGCGGGGAATGCCAGCAGCTTGTGTATGGAGGCGAACATTTGCCGCGGGTCACCACCGGGGAAGTCGCAGCGTGCGGTTCCCACGTCGGGCATGAACAAGGTGTCGCCCACCAGAATCAGTTCATCGTCGATCAGGTAGGCCATGTCCGCCGGGGTATGACCCGGCACATGCAACGCCTTGGCCTTGAGGTTGCCGATGGTGAACTCCTCGTCCGGTGCAAACAGATGGTCGAACTGCGAACCGTCGATTTTGAATTCCGGCTCAAGGTTGAACAGGGTTTTGAACACGTCCTGAACCTTGCAGATCAGCTGGCCGATGGCGATCTTGCCGCCCAGTTCCCGGCGCAGGTAGGGCGCCGCGGACAGGTGGTCGGCGTGGGCGTGGGTTTCCAGCAGCCACTGCACCTGCAAACGATGTTCGCGGATGAAGGCAATCACTCGGTCGGCCTGGGTGGTAGCGGTTCGCCCCGATGCGGGATCATAGTCGAGCACCGAGTCGACGATCGCGCAGTGCCCGCCATCGAGTTCAAAGATCACGTAGGTGTACGTCGACGAGGCTTCGTCCAGGAAGGCTTGAATCAACGCTGACATGGGGCAGATCCTTTCGGGATAAGTCCAGAAGGTAAATGGATTGTCTGCACCCTGACCAGCATTGATGTGATTCAAGTGCGGATAAGTTGTCGTGGGTTGTATTGTAGGGGATTCCAGTGCCGGTTTTTTCCGGTTGTCTTAAAAGTCGATCAGAGCGTTTTATGCTGCTTACAACATTCTTTGGTGTGGTAATGGGCTTGGTCCTGGGCTTGACCGGTGCCGGTGGCGGCATTCTCGCGGTGCCGGCTTTGGTGTTGGGTTTAGGCTGGAGCATGACCCAGGCGGCACCGGTGGCGCTGTTCGCCGTGGGCAGCGCGGCGGCGGTCGGTGCCATCGACGGCTTGCGACACGGCCTGGTGCGTTACCGCGCGGCGTTGTTGATCGCATTGCTCGGGGCGCTGTTCTCGCCGGTGGGTATCTACTTCGCCCATCGCTTGCCGGAAAAAGTCTTGATGATTCTGTTCAGCCTGCTCATGGTCATCGTGGCGTGGCGGATGCTGCGGCGCGAGTCGCGGGATTGCGGGCCGAGTGATCATGGCAGCGCTTCCTGGGGGCAGAAAAACTGCATGCTCGATCAACGCACCGGGCGCTTTTCCTGGACCGCTAAATGCACGGCGACCCTGGCGGCATTGGGCGCTGTCACGGGCATTGTTTCCGGGCTGCTCGGAGTCGGCGGCGGTTTTCTGATCGTGCCGGCCTTCAAGCAACTGACCGATGTACAGATGCGTGGAATCGTTGCCACCTCGTTGATGGTGATCAGCCTGATTTCGGCGATAGGGGTTATCGGCGCGTTTCAGGCAGGGGTGTCCATTAGCGCTATGGGTGGGGCTTTTATTGTCGCGAGCATCGTCGGAATGCTGTTTGGTCGACGCCTGACATCCCGCGTTTCGGCCAGAGGGTTGCAGGTGGGATTTGCCAGCATTTGCATCGTCGTGGCCGGCTACATGCTGTTCAAGGCGTGAGGGGGCAAGCCTCACTGAAATACCACCAGTGAAGCGCATAGAAGTTCCTGATAGCGGGTAATGTCTTTTGCAGCGGTGCAAACGGTGTAACTGGCAAGATGCACCCTGCTCAGGTTTACTAGTAACACTGCAATGGCATTACTGTGCGCAGTCGTGGTTACAACAGGCACAGACATCAAGGTTAAAAAATGGATCACTACGCCCCGCGATCCTGGCAACCCCACGAACGGCCCAGCTTGCCGGGTTCGCCGTCGACCCCGCTGCACCCCACACGCAAACGTCTGGCCTATGCGCTGGTCGGACTGCTGGTGGCGTTGACCGGCGGTTTGGGGAACTCGCTGGTAATCGCCAATCTGCCTTACCTGCAAGGTGCGCTGGGGGCGACCACCGCCGAGATGGCCTGGTTACCGGCGGCCTATGTCATGACCAACGTGTCGATGAACCTGCTGCTGGTGAAATTTCGTCAGCAGTTCGGTCTGCGGGCGTTTACCGAGGTTTTTCTGGTGCTGTATGCGCTGGTGACCTTTGGCCATTTGTTCGTCAATGACCTGAACTCGGCGATTGCCGTGCGGGCCGCCCATGGCATGGTCGGCGCAGCGCTGAACTCGTTGGGTTTGTATTACATGATCCAGGCCTTCCCGGCGAAGTGGCGAATGAAGGCACTGGTGCTGGGGTTGGGCACCTCGCAACTGGCCTTGCCCCTGGCCCGGTTGTTTTCCGAAGATTTGCTACAGATCGCCGAATGGCGAGGGCTGTATCTGTTCGAGCTGGGGCTGGCGCTGACCTCGCTGGGCTGTGTGTTCCTGCTCAAGCTGCCGCCGGGCGACCGCTTCAAAACCTTTGAGAGACTCGACTTCCTGACGTTCACGTTGCTGGCCAGCGGCGTCGCTTTGCTCTGCGCGGTGCTGTCGCTGGGGCGTATCGACTGGTGGCTTGAGGCACCGTGGATCGGCATTGCTTCGGCGGGCTCGATCATGCTGATCATGGCCGGGCTGGCCATCGAGCATAACCGCAGCAACCCGATGCTGATGACCCGATGGCTGGGCAGTGGGGCGATGATTCGCCTGGCGTTGGCGGTGATCCTGATTCGTATGGTGCTCTCGGAGCAGTCCACCGGAGCGGTGGGTTTTTTGCAGGCGCTGAACATGAGCAGCCAGCAGATGCGCACCCTTTATGCCGTCATGCTGCTGGGCAGTATTGCCGGCCTGGCGACCAGCGCCCTGACCATCAACCCGGCGCATCTGTTCATGCCTGTGGTCATCTCTCTGGCGTTGATGGCGGTGGGCTCGGTGATGGACAGTTTTTCGAACAACCTGACCCGCCCGGCCAACATGTACTTCAGCCAGTTCCTGCTGGCCTTTGGCGGAACGTTTTTTCTCGGGCCGACCATGGTCTATGGCACACGCAATGTACTGACCAATCCGCGCAATCTGGTGAGTTTTTCGGTGCTGTTCGGGATCTGTCAGAACCTCGGCGGGCTGATCGGCTCGGCGTTGCTGGGGACGTTCCAGATCGTGCGCGAGAAGTTTCATTCCAACACTATCGTCGAGCCCCTGACGCTGCTCGACCCACGGGTAGCCGGCCGCGTGCAAAGCGGCGGCTCGGCTTATGGATCAATCATCGCTGACCCGGATTTACGCACCCTCCAGGGCATACGCAGCCTCGCTAGCGCAGCGACCCGCGAAGCCAACGTGCTGGCCTATAACGATGTGTTCATGCTGATTGCGGTGATCGCCGTGTTGACCATGCTCTGGATTTTTCTGCGCAGCCTGTGGCTGATGAGCACGACCAAAGCGCCCAAGCCTGTGCTTGCCACCCCATCTCCCGTTCAACCCAGCGGTGCCACCTCTCCATGACCGAACTGACGAAGACGACCACCAACGCCATTGCCGCGACGCCCGAGGGCACTGAGCCGCCGTCAACGCCGGCCACCGAGCCGCGCTCGCTACGGGTGCGGGTTATCTCGTCCATGGGCTTTGCTGCCATTGCCATCGTCGGAGTGTTGATTGTGCTGTATGCCTGGCAATTGCCACCGTTCAGCAGCGCCATCGAGACTACGGAGAACGCGTTGGTCCGGGGCCAGGTGACGATCATCGGGCCGCAGCTCAGCGGCTATGTGTATGAGGTGCCGGTGCAGGATTTCCAGTTCGTCAAAGCCGGGGATCTGCTGGTGCGCCTGGACGACCGCATCTACAAGCAGCGTCTGGATCAGTCGCTGGCGCAACTCGCGGTGCAGAAGGCGGGGTTGGCCAATGTGGTGCAACAACGCAACAGTGCCGAAGCGACCATTAAATTGCGTCAGGCCGCGTTGGTCGACAGTCAGGCCCAGGTCCGTAAAAGTGCGGCAGACCTGCGGCGTAACGAAGAACTGATCATTGATGGCTCGGTCTCCAGGCGCGACCTGGATGTGGCCCGCGCGGCCAACGCGCAAACCATCGCCGCCGAGGCTCAAGCCCAGGCGACCCTGGAAATCGCCCGGCAGGACCTGCAAACGGTGATCGTCAATCGCGGTTCGCTGGAGGCGGCGGTGGCCAGCGCTGAGGCTGTGGTTGAACTGGCCCGCATCGATCTGTCCAATACCCGGGTCATCGCCCCACAGGACGGTCAGCTCGGGCAGATCGGTGTGCGTCTGGGGGCCTACGTCAATTCGGGCGCGCAGTTGATGGCGCTGGTGCCGAATCAGCTGTGGGTGATCGCCAACCTGAAAGAAACCCAGATGGACAACGTCCAGACTGGCCAACCAGCGACTTTTACCGTCGACGCCCTCAATCACCAGAAATTCCACGGTCGGGTGCAGCGGATCTCTCCGGCAACCGGCTCGGAGTTCAGCCTGCTGCAAGCCGACAATGCCACCGGCAACTTCGTCAAAATCGCCCAGCGGGTTCCGGTGCGTATTACCGTCGATCCCGATCAGCCACAAAGCGAACGGCTACGACCGGGGATGTCGGTGGTGGTGAGCATTGATACGGCGGGGGAAGAGGGTGTTGCAGGTAAAAATTGATCGTTCCCACGCGGAGCGTGGGAACGATCAAGGTGACTCTAACTCGCCATCATTGGTGGCATCGTCCCCAGCAACGATACCGCTGCCACGGCGGCAACGCCCATCAACCATTCGAGCATCACACTGGTGCGCAGCGTCGACAGGCGCTTGTGGCAGTCTTTCACTCTAAGGCGATTGAACAGCGCCAGTCCCAGCATGCCGCCGACCAGCAGCACCTTGATCAGTAGAATCAGCGCAAAACCGGACAGCAACGGCGTCGGCCAAAAGGCGCCGGTGAGTACGCGGACGTTGATCAACCCGGTGACCAGCAAACCGGCCACCAGCCCGTAACCGACACCGCTGAATCGTTGCAGTATCAAGCTGACCGGATGGGTTGCTGGTTGCAGCACAATCATGACCAACAGCATCAACCCACCGAGCCAGGCGCCGACGCACGCTAGATGAATCACCTGGTTGAGGATCAGTAACTGGCCGTTGAGACCATCGAGCATTGCGCCGTGTCCGACCGGCGCCAGCGTTGCCAGCAGCAGGCTGCTCAGGGCCAGTCGTAGAGGAAACGATCTGCCTGGCGGTGTGATCAGGCACACCATTAACAACAGATTGAGCAGCAGGTGCCAGCTCCAGACCTGCCCGAAAAACGTATTGCTCAGGACTAACTGCAACGTCGGCAGGTCAATCGCCGCCTGCCATGAACCAGCCATGCTGCCGGTGATCAGCAACAGCCAGCAAACCCCGCTGGCGAGCGCCAACGAGGCGAGTAGTTTCGTTACGCCAGCGAGACGTCGATCCAGTACGCCAAGCGCCTCTGTAAGCGGCTCGCGGCGTAACAGCAGGGGCCTGAAGACACAGGCACCAAACAGCATCAGCACCCCGGCGAAATGCAGGAATCGGCACAGGACCAGCGCGCTCGACATGAATTATTGGCCGACCTTGAAGCTGTAGTTGCCTTCACTTTTATGGGTGTCGACCGAGACCGCGTGCCACTCGACCTTGTAATTGCCCGCTGCCAATGGAGCTGCTGGAGTCACGATCAGGGTCTTTTTGTCGCTGCCTTCGGTGGTGATGCTTTTGACCGCGACATCAGCGCCGTCCTTGCTGAGGGTGACTTTGGTAAAGGCTGCTTCAACACCTTCGGAGAACACCAGTCGTAATTCCTTGGGGGCAGCAGCGGTACTGTCAGCGGCCGGCGTTTCGCTTTTCAGGTGCGCGTGGGCAAACACCGAAGAGGCGGCGAGCAGCGCGCTCAGCAGGGCGGTGGTAGTCAGGGCTTTTTTGATCAGCATTGGCAGGTACCTTCATTGAATACGAGGGGGCGCTAATAGAGCATGACGCAGGTGCCGAGCGAAACGGTACTCAGCGTTTTCTCGGGGGAAGTCTAGCGTACGAAGTTTCGTTTGCGGCTGTCGCCCCGAACTAGAGCGGATGCTAGTCTTGACCAACGCTGTCGTCAGGGAGCCCTCATGGGCAATCACAAGATCGAGATTCGTCGCAGTAACGTCGAAAAAATTCTGCTGGCGGCCGAAAAAATCTTCGCCGAGAAAGGATACGGCAGCACGGCGATGGCCGATATTGCCAGAGAAGTGCAACTGCCGCGCTCCAACCTGCACTACTACTTCAGCACCAAAAGTGAGCTGTACAGCGCCGTGCTGTTTGATCTGCTGGATGTGTGGAAGCAGGACGCGTTGTGCTTCGAGATGTTCGATGATCCGCGGGTGGTGCTGAGCAGCTACATCCGCGCCAAGATGAACCATTCCCGTAGCCGGCCTTATGGCTCGAAAGTCTGGGCCAATGAAATCATTCATGGCGCACCGACCCTTGGAGAGGCGCTGGATGCGAGCCTGTACGACTGGGCGAAAATGAAGGAAGCGAAAATTCGTCAGTGGGTGGAAGACAAACGCATCCTGGCGGTGGAACCCTCCGCGCTGCTGTACATGATCTGGGCCTCGACCCAGCATTACGCTGACTTCGATCACCAGGTGATGATCCTCAACGATCACCAACCGCTGTCGGATATGCAGTTTGAACGGGCGGTACAGACCGTGACCAGCGTGATTCTGCGGGGGATTGGGTTAGAGCCGTGAACCCACGCAGCTCGTTCCCACGCTCTGCGTGGGAATGCCTCTCAGGACGCTCTGCGTCCGCGTTTGTGACGCAGAGCGTCACGGGCTGCATTCCCACGCAGAGCGTGGGAACGATCATATTTCAGCTCAAACCGCCACGCGATACGGATTCCTCGGATCGTGGTCCCAGTCCAGGAATGGCTTGCCGGTGTCGATGGGTACCATCTCGATACAGTCCTGAACCGGGCAGGTGATCTGGCATAGATTGCAGCCCACGCACTCGTCGTCGATTACTTCATATTGATGCGTGCCGTCAGGCTGCTTGAGGCTGGCGATAGCTTGGTGCGCGGTGTCTTCACAGGCGATGTGGCAGCGACCGCAACCGATGCAGGCCTCCTGGTCAATTTTGGCGATGACCTGGTAGTTCATGTCCAGGTACTTCCAGTCCGTGGTATTGCTCACCGCCCGCCCGGAAAACTCCTGCAGGTTGGCGTAGCCTTGGCTGTCCATCCAGCGCGACAGACCGTCCTTCATCTCCTCAACGATGCGAAAACCATGCAGCATCGCTGCCGTGCACACCTGCACCGCGCCGCTGCCCAGGGCGATGAATTCTGCCGCATCGCGCCAATTGCCAATCCCGCCAATGCCGCAAATCGGCAGGCCACGGGTTTGTGGGTCACGGGCAATCTCGGCCACCATGTTCAGCGCAATCGGTTTGACCGCCGAGCCGCAGTAACCGCCATGGGTGCTTTGGCTGCCAACCATTGGATGAGCGACCATGCGATCCAGGTCGATACTGGTGATGGAGTTGATGGTGTTGATCAGCGACACCGCATCGGCACCGCCACGGTGGGCGGCGCGGGCGGCAACGCGAATGTCGGTGATGTTGGGCGTGAGTTTGACGATCACCGGCAGTGAGCAGTAAGTCTTGCACCAGCGGGTAACCTGCTCGACGTATTCCGGGACCTGGCCGACCGCTGCGCCCATGCCGCGTTCAGGCATGCCGTGAGGGCAACCAAAGTTCAGCTCGACACCATCAGCGCCGGTGGCTTGCACCAGCGGCAGGATGGCTTTCCACGACTCTTCGACGCAGGGCACCATCAAGGACACGATCAGCGCGCGGTCCGGCCAGTCCTTTTTGACCTGGGTGATTTCCCGCAGGTTGATTTCCAGTGAACGGTCGGTGATCAGCTCGATGTTGTTGATGCCGATGACCTCGCGGTTGGCGCCGAAGTGGGCGGAGTAGCGCGACGACACGTTGACCGCCGCCGGGTCCTCACCGAGGGTTTTCCAGACCACGCCACCCCAGCCGGCCTCAAAGGCGCGGACTACGTTGTAGGCTTTGTCGGTGGGCGGTGCGGAGGCCAGCCAGAATGGATTGGGGGCTTTGATGCCAGCGAAGACAATCGACAGATCGGCCATTTATGCAGCCTCCACATTGAGCATGAGTTGGGCACTGATGGCTTCAGCGGCCAGCTTGCCGTGCTGCACGGCCTGGACGGTGAGGTCCTGGCCGAGGCTGGTGCAGTCGCCTCCGGCGTAGACTCCGGGGATGCTGGTGCGCAGCTGTTCGTCCACCAGAATGCGCTCGCCCTCGCGCTTGAGTTCACGGGCCAGCGGATCGTTCAACGCTGCGTCATCGAAGGACTGGCCGATGGCTTTGAAGATCGCGTCGGCGGCCAGCTCGAAGGTCTCGCCGGTGCATTGCAGGCGACCGTTTTCCAGCCGCGTGCGGGCAAAGCGCATGCCGCGTACCTGACCCTTTTTATTGAGCAAGACTTCTTCGGGCTGAGCCCAGGTCAACAGACGTACCTGATTGGCCTTGGCAATGTTCTGTTCATGCTCGGTGGCGCCCATTTCCGCAAGGCCGCGTCGGTACACCAGGTTCACGTCGCGAGCGCCGAGGCGAGCCATTTGCACGGCCATGTCGATGGCAGTATTGCCGGCGCCAAGGACGATGCAGCGATCGGCCAGTGGTAATTGCGTCAGGTCATCGGCCTGGCGCAGCTCACGGATGTAATCGGTGGCAGCGAGCATGCCGGGGGCGTCTTCGTGGGCCAGACCGAGCTGCTTGCTGGCAGCCAGGCCGAGGCCGAGGAACACCGAATCGAACTGCTGATGCAGTTCAGTGAGGCTGAGGTTGTCGCCGAGTTTGTGCCCGTGACGGATCTCGATCCCGCCGATACCCAGTAGAAACTCCAGTTCCTGTTGAGCGAAGTCGTCCACCAGCTTGTACTTGGCGATCCCGTATTCGTTGAGTCCGCCGGCTTTCTCGCGGGCCTCGAAAATCACCACCTCATGGCCATGCATCGCCGAGCGATGAGCGCAGGACAACCCCGCCGGCCCGGCACCGACCACGGCGATGCGTTTACCGGTCGGCGCGGCACGTTTGAATGGGTGTTCGCTGAACTGCGCGTTGTCCACGGCGTAACGTTGCAGCAAGCCGATCAGCACTGGCGCGCACTCTTGAGCGTTGTTGCGCACGCAAGCTTGCTGACACAGGACTTCGGTCGGACAGACCCGTGCGCAACTGCCGCCCAGGATGTTCGCCGAAAGGATTGTCTGCGCGGCGCCCTGAACGTTTTCCTGATGGATATTGCGAATGAACGACGGAATGTCGATCTCGCTCGGGCACGCATTGACACACGGTGCGTCGTAGCAATACAGGCAGCGCGAGGCTTCCAGTGTGGCCTGACGGGCATTGAGCGGCGGCGCCAGATCGGTGAAATGGCCGGCAAGGGCGGCCGCGTCCTCATGGGGATGCGGGAGGTGGCTCAGGGTCTTGATCACGGTGATGGCCTCACGGTTTTTGAGGTACTGCCTCTGATGGGCATTGGTATTGGGGTATCGCACGTTCTACCTGGTGATCGTTCCCACGCTCTGCGTGGTAACGCCTCCGGGGACGCTCCGCGTCCCACGCTTGTGACGCAGAGCGTCACGGGCTGCATTCCCACGCAGAGCGTGGGAACGATCAGCCCCGGATTCAGCGCTTTACGGGAACCGGTCGCTGCAACTCGGCGCGTTTGTTCAGCAGATCGAACACCGCCGGATAGGCCGGGCGTTCGATATAACGCCCGGCACCGCGTTCGGCCCGCAGGTCGCCGTCGATCCAGACCAGCCGACCCTGGCTGATGGTATGGCTGGGTACACCGCGCACGGTCTTGCCTTCGAAGATATTGAAGTCGACCTGCTGGTGATGGGTCTTGGCCGAAATGGTGCGGGTGCCTTCCGGGTCCCAGAGCACCAGATCGGCATCGGCACCGACGCGAATCGCGCCTTTGCGTGGGTAGAGGTTGAAGATCTTCGCGGTGTTGGTTGAGGTCAGGCCGACGAATTCCTGCATCGACAGCCGTCCGGTGTTCACCCCTTCATCCCAGAGCACGGCCATGCGGTCTTCGATACCGGCAGTGCCGTTGGGGATTTTGCTGAAGTCATCACGGCCAGCGGCTTTCTGTTCGGCGCAGAAGCAGCAATGGTCAGTGGCGGTGGTGTGCAGGTTGCCCGATTGCAGGCCGTGCCAAAGCGCGTCTTGATGGCCGCGAGGGCGGAAGGGCGGGCTCATCACATAACCGGCGGCTGTTTGCCAATCCGGGTGCTGGTAGACGCTGTCGTCCAGCAGCAGGTGTCCGGCCAGGACTTCACCGTAGACCGGCTGACCCTTGCTGCGCGCATAGGTGATTTCATCCAGTGCCTCACGGGTCGAGACGTGGACCAGATACAGCGGCGTACCGAGGGTTTCGGCTATCCGGATTGCGCGGCTGGCCGCTTCGCCTTCAACCTGGGATGGCCGCGACAACGGATGCGCCTCGGGGCCGGTGATGCCTTGGGCCATCAGTTTGCGTTGCAGGTGATAGACCAGTTCGCCATTTTCCGCGTGCACCGTCGGCACCGCGCCCAACTCCAGACAGCGTTCGAAGCTGGCCACCAGCGTATCGTCGGCGGCCATGATCGCGTTCTTGTAAGCCATGAAGTGCTTGAAACTGTTCACGCCATGGTGACTGACCAGCTCGGCCATTTCCTCGCGAACCTGCTCGCTCCACCAGGTGATGGCGACGTGAAAACCGTAGTCTGCGGCGGACTTCTCGGCCCAGCCGCGCCACTGATGAAAAGCCTCCAGCAACGATTGCTGCGGATTGGGAATCACGAAGTCGATGATCGAAGTGGTGCCACCGGCAAGTCCGGCTGCCGTGCCGCTGAAAAAGTCTTCGCTGGCGACGGTGCCCATGAAGGGGAGTTGCATGTGGGTGTGGGGATCGATGCCGCCGGGCATCAAGTATTGACCGCTGCCATCGAGCACTTCGCAGTCGGTGGGGATATCCAGATTATTGCCGATTGCCTGGATCAAACCGTCAGCGCAAAGCACGTCAGCGCGGTAACTTTCATCATGGGTAACAACGGTGGCGCCACGGATCAACAGAGACATTCCGAGTTCCTCACAGGCTTGACCGGCTAATGCCAGTTCTAGGTGTTGTCGTTACGGCAAGCTGGAGGAAGTTATATTCCTGTCAGTGCTGTCAGGAATAAACGCTAGCTGGTGTTCTTTGAATGAGCAAGAATATTTTTTATAAGCTTATAACGTGTTTAACTCATTGAAAATAAACGAATAATTATAAAAATCACCAAAATGGTGAGGTCGCTCACCATTTTGACGCACTTGACAGGATCCAAATATGGTCAAGATTTCCTATGTGAAATCAGCCGTTTGAGCTATGCCTGTCAGCGGGCGAAATCATTTTAAAAAATAGTGATGCACCAGATTGAGTCCTGACTGTTCGGACAACTTGCCTGACATTCAGCCTGAGTGAATGGGCAAGTAGCCAAGGGCTCAATGAGTCATTAAATAAAACTGATGAACATCAGTTGTTTACATGGATTTTACGGAGTGGCAAGTGAGCCAGTGGGATACCCGGCACGTTTATTGAGTGCCGCCGCTGACACGCTGGCCGGTCCGCAGAAGTCGTAAGTACTCCGGCCATCGCCCGGTTTGCGGTTTAACCCGCCAGCCAACCCGATGAGCAAAATAATCAAAAGAACAGTGGAGCGGCCATGCAACAGATCAGATCACAGGTGACCGAACGCCAAGGCTTGTACGAGCTGGATGCCGGAAGCGACGTACTCGACAGTCCTCGTTACAACCACGACATTGCGCCGACCAAAGTGCATGAGCGCACCTGGAACAAATGGCACATCACGGCGCTTTGGATCGGCATGTCGATCTGCGTACCGACCTACACCCTCGGCGGGGTGCTCACCGCGTATTTCGGGCTGTCGGTCGGCGAGGCGCTGCTGGCCATTCTTTTCGCCAATATCATCGTATTGATCCCCTTGACCCTCAACGCCTTTGCCGGCACCAAGTACGGCATCCCCTTTCCGGTACTGCTGCGTTCGTCCTTCGGGGTGATTGGCTCCAACGTGCCATGTCTTATCCGGGCTCTGGTGGCCTGTGGCTGGTTCGGCATCCAGACGATGTTCGGCGGCCTGGCCATTCACTTGTTTCTCGGTACGGTATTCGAGGGCTGGAAAGCTCTCGGCGGCACCGGTGAGGTCATCGGTTTCATGCTGTTCTGGGCGCTAAACCTGTGGGTGGTGCTGCGCGGCGCGGAATCGATCAAATGGCTGGAAACCCTGTCTGCGCCGTTGCTGGTGCTGGTGGGCGCAGGCTTGCTGGTCTGGGCCTTGCCAAATGTCTCGTTGACTGAATTGATGGCGCAACCGCCCAAACGCCCGGAAGGTGCTGGCGTGGCCGGTTACTTCTTTGCCGGGCTGACCGCCATGGTCGGGTTCTGGGCGACGCTGTCGCTGAACATTCCGGACTTCAGCCGCTACGCGAAAAGCCAGAAGGACCAGATCCTCGGGCAGATCATCGGTTTGCCGCTGACGATGTTCCTGTTCGCCGCGCTTGGCGTGGTGATGACAGCCGCATCCGCCAGGCTGGTAGGGGTGACGGTCTCCGATCCGGTGACCCTGATCGGTCATATTCAAAGCCCCGTCTGGGTGGCGCTGGCCATGGCGCTGATCATCATTGCGACCTTGTCCACCAACACTGCGGCGAACATTGTTTCGCCGACCAACGACTTCCAGAACATCGCGCCCAAGCTGATCAATCGGACCACAGCGGTGATGTTGACCGGGTTGGTGGGGCTGGCGTTGATGGCTCACGAGCTGCTGAAAAAACTCGGCTTGCTGGTTTCAGATATCAGCCTGGAAACCGTGTATTCCAACTGGTTACTGGGCTACTCCAGCCTGCTCGGGCCTATCGCCGGGATCATGGTGGTGGACTATTTCCTGATCAAGAAACAGCAGCTCGACCTGGCGGGGCTGTACCGCGATGACGTGTATCCGGCGTGGAACTGGAACGGCTTTATCGCGTTCGGCATCCCGGTGGCGCTGACCTTGCTGTCGTTGGGCAGCAACGCATTCAGCTGGTTTTACAGCTATGGCTGGTTCACCGGCTCGGCGTTGGGTGGGTTGTTGTATTACGGGCTGTGCTCGATGCAGCGGAGCCCGACTGTGGCGAAATCTGCGGCGTGACGGATGGCCTCATCGCGAGCAAGCTCGCTCCCACAGGGTTTTGTGAACATTGGAGATCCAGTGTGGGAGCGAGCCTGCTCGCGATGGCGGCCTCGAATACACCAAAGAAATACCTGAAGAAACCCATAACAACTGTCTGAGGAGATCATCATGAACGCTGCCCTTGACGTTCTGCAGTCCACCCATCAGCACATCAACCGCGACCGTCTGTGGCAGTCGTTAATGGAACTGGCCAGACTCGGCGCCACGGTCAAGGGCGGCGTCTGTCGCCTGGCCCTGACCGACCTCGACCGCCAGGCCCGTGACATCTTCGTGCAATGGTGCGAGGAGGCTGGCTGCACCGTGAGCATCGACGCTGTCGGCAACATCTTCGCCCGTCGTGCCGGGCTCGATCCAACGCTGCCGCCGGTGATGACCGGCAGCCATATCGATACTCAGCCCACGGGTGGCAAATTCGACGGCTGCTTCGGCGTGTTGGCCGGTGTGGAAGTGCTGCGCACGCTCAATGATCTGGGCATCGAAACCGAGGCACCGCTGGAAGTGGTGGTCTGGACCAATGAAGAAGGTTCACGGTTTGCTCCGTGCATGATGGGCTCTGGAGTGTTCGCCGAGAAATTCACCCTGGAGCAAATCCTGGCCAAGACCGATGCCCAAGGCGTGACGGTCGGCGAAGCGCTGAACGCCATCGGTTACGCCGGCAGTCGCAAGGTCAGTGGCCATGCTGTGGGCGCCTATTTTGAAGCGCACATCGAACAAGGGCCGATCCTTGAGGATGAGCGCAAGACCATCGGCGTGGTGATGGGCGCGCTGGGGCAAAAGTGGTTCGATCTCAAACTCAAGGGCGTTGAAGCCCATGCCGGTCCGACCCCGATGCACCTGCGCAAGGACGCACTGGTCGGCGCGGCGGCGGTGGTCGCGGCGGTCAATCGTGCCGCACTGAGTCATCAGCCTCACGCCTGCGGTACCGTGGGTTGTCTGCAAGCCTACCCCGGCTCGCGCAACGTGATCCCCGGTGAAGTGCGCATGACCCTGGACTTCCGTCACTTGGAACCCGCGCGGCTGGATTCGATGATTGCTGAGGTCAGGCAGGTGATCGACACCACTTGCCAGGAGCACGGCCTGAGCTTCGAGCTGACGCCGACCGCCGATTTCCCGCCGCTGTATTTCGACAAAGGCTGCGTCGATGCCGTGCGCAGTGCCGCCCAGGGCTTGGGCCTGTCGCACATGGACATCGTCAGCGGCGCCGGGCATGACGCGATTTTCCTCGCTGAACTGGGCCCGGCCGGGATGATCTTCGTGCCGTGCGAAGGCGGGATCAGCCACAACGAAATCGAAAACGCCGCGCCGGACGATCTGGCGGCTGGTTGTGCGGTGCTGTTGCGGGCAATGTTGGCGGCGTCGGCGGCGATTGCCAGCAGAAAGTTGGCGGCTTGACAGGCGTCATTACCAAGACCTGAAGCGATTGGTGGGTGGGCTTCGAAGCCGTGGTTTGCTTCGAAACCCACCGCGCCAGAACGCGCAGTTACACCTCATCCACCCTGACCCAACGTTGCTCCAGCGCGGCCAGCCGAATGGCCGTCGCCAGGCGTTCCACCTCCCAGGCTTCTTCAAAGTCGGTACCGTCCGAGCCTTGCCCGGCCAGTGCCATAATCAACCCGTGCACCTCCAGCGTCTTCAACTCGTTGTAGCCCAACTGATGACCCGGCGCCGGACTGAAGGCGGCATAACCGGGCAGGGAAGGGCCGGCCAGTAAACGCTGAAAGCCTTCCTGACCCGCACGGCACAAGCGCAGTTCATTCAAGCGCTCCTGATCGAACGCCAGAGTGCCGCGGGTGCCGCTGATCTCGAAGCTCAAGTGGTTTTTGTAACCATGCTTGAGCCAACTGCTGCTGAACGTGCCACGTGCACCGTTGGTAAACCGCAGCAAGGCATGGGCCTGATCATCGACGGCGATGGTGCGTTGTTCATGGCTGCCGGTGGTGGCAGGGCGTTGCCGGTGCACGGTTTGGCTGTCGGCACATACTGCTTCCACATCACCGACCAGGTACCGGGCCATCGCCAGCAAATGACTGCCCAGATCCGCCAGGGCACCACCGGCATGCTGTGCTTCGCAGCGCCAGGACCAGGGTGATTGCGGGTCAGCCATGAAGTCTTCGCTGAACTCGCCCTGAAAACTGATGATCTCTCCGAGCTCGCCGCTCTGAATCAACTCACGGGCCAGGCCAATGATCGGGTTGTGCTGGTAGTTGTAACCGACCCGCGTCACCACGCCGGCGGCTTTGGCGGCGCGGCGCATCTGATCGGCCTGTTCGAGGCTGACGGCCAGTGGTTTTTCGCAGTACACGGGTTTGCCTGCGGCCAGGGCGGCCATGGCCATGGGGTAGTGCAGGTGGTTGGGTGTGGTGATTGCTACGACGTTGACCTTTGGGTCGTCGATCAATTGTTGCCAGTCGCCATGGGCTTTTTCGAAGCCCCAGGCGTTGGCGCAGTGTTCGGCACGCTGGGTGTCGGCGTCGGCCAGTGCGGCCAGATGCAGGTGTATGGGGAGTTCGAAGACTGCACTGACGTTGCGAAAGGCCAGGGCGTGGGCGCGGCCCATGAAGCCTGTGCCGATCAAGCCGATTCCAAGTTCGCGCATTGTTGGGGTCCTTTTGGATTTTTGTTTTCAGGGTGCACATTAATAGAATAAATATTCTCAAAATTCAAGATTCGGAATAAATATTCATTCTTTGGTTGTGATCACCATTCCCTGTAGGAGCCGAGCTTGCTCGCGATGGCGGCGGCACATTCACCCTTGATATCGACTGAGTGAATATCCATTCCCGTCGTTACCGCAAGAAATGGATATGTACACCAGCGAGAGACTGGCCGGCTGTCAGGCCATCGCGAGCAAGCTCGGCTCCTACAGGGATCGTGCAACACAGTGAGATCGATGATGGGCGCGAAACCGGGATTGTGTTGCACCGTCGAAGCCAAAGGTGGAATTACAATCGCCGGAAAAACAAGAGGCAGCCCGAAGGCTGCCTCTTGTTCACCCAAAACCCGCTGTAATCAGGACAAAAATCCACCATCCACATTCAACGAAACCCCAGTGGTGTAACTCGACGCGTCACTTGCCAGATACAACACTGCACCGGCCATCTCACTCGGATCCGCCACACGCTTGAGCGGGATCTGCTGCAGAGCGACGTTGAGAATCGCGTCATTATTCACCAGCGCCGAAGCAAACCTGGTATCAGTCAGCCCCGGCAGCAACGCATTGCAGCGAATGCCGAACTGTGCGCACTCCTTGGCAAAGACCTTGGTCATGTTGATCACCGCAGCCTTGGTCACCGAGTAGATGCCCTGGAAGATCCCCGGCGAGATGCCATTGATCGACGCGACGTTGATGATGCTGCCGCCACCGGTCTCGCGCATCAGCTTGCCGGCTTCCACCGACATGAAGAAGTAGCCGCGAATGTTCACGTCGACGGTTTTCTGGAATGCGCCGAGGTCAGTATCCAGCACGTTGCAGAACTGCGGGTTGGTCGCCGCGTTGTTGACCAGAATATCCAGACGCCCGAACTGCTCGCGAATCCCGGCGAAGACCTGAGTGATCTGTTCCATTTCACCGATATGGCAGGCGACGGCTGTGGCCTTGCCACCGTCGGCGATAATGGCGTCGGCAACATGCTGGCAACCGTCGAGTTTGCGGCTCGAGACGATTACGTGGGCGCCTTGCTGGGCCAATAGTTTGGCAATGGCTTCACCAATACCGCGGCTGGCGCCGGAAACGAAAGCGATCTTGCCGTCAAGGTCGAACAGCTGAGTCTTGGACATGGTTTTCTCCTTGTTGTATGCCAGGTGCGAGGCGCGTAGTCAGAGGCTGGATTTCTGGATGACTTGCAGGCTCATCTGCTCCAGCAGTTTGTTCATGTGAATGAACTGCGCGAAGCGTTTGTCCTGGGTCTGGCCATGGAAGAAGCGGTAGTAGATCTGCTGCACGATACCGGCCAGGCGGAACAGCCCATAGGTGTAGTAGAAGTCGAAGTTGTCGATCTGCAGCCCTGCGCGTTCGGCGTAGTAATCGACGAACTGGCGGCGGGTCAACATGCCGGGCGCATGGCTCGGCTGGCGGCGCATCAGTTGCACGGGTGCCGGGTCGCCGGCTTCGATCCAGTAGGCGAGGGTGTTGCCCAGGTCCATCAGCGGATCGCCGAGGGTGGTCAGTTCCCAGTCCAGCACGCCGATGATCTGCATCGGGTTGTGCGGGTCGAGAATCACGTTGTCGAAGCGATAGTCGTTGTGCACGATGCTCGAGGTCGGGTGATCGGCGGGCATCTTGTCGTTGAGCCAGGCTTTGACGGTTTCCCAGCTCGGTGCGTCGGGGGTCAGCGCCTTGTCGTAGCGATCGCTCCAGCCGCGAATCTGCCGCTGGACATAACCTTCGGGCTTGCCCAGATCGGCCAGGCCGCAAGCCTTGTAGTCGACCCGGTGCAGTTCGACGAACTTGTCGATGAAGCTCTTGCACAGCGCTTCGGTTTTCTGCGCATCAAGGCCCAGTTCCGCTGGCAGGTCAGAACGCAGGATAATGCCGTTGACCCGCTCCATCACGTAGAACTCGGCGCCGATCACCGACTCGTCGGTGCAGTGCACGTAGGCTTTCGGGCAATACGGGAAGCCGTCTTTGAGCTGATTGAGAATGCGGTATTCACGGCCCATGTCATGGGCCGACTTGGCCTTGTGGCCGAACGGCGGCCGGCGCAGGACGAATTCCTGCTCAGGGTATTCCAGCAGGTAGGTCAGATTCGACGCGCCGCCCGGAAACTGGCTGATCTGCGGCGTCCCGCTCAGGCCAGGAATATGCGCCTTGAGGTACGGATCGATGCGACTGACATCGAGTTCTTCGCCGGAGCGGATACGGGTGGACTGGTCAGTAAGCGCCATGCTTATCCCTTCTGCTTATTTTGGAGGCCCGACATTATTGGCTAATCTAATTCGCGCAGTGGTGTGCTCACAAGTGCCGCAAGGTCTTATAGGTTAGCGTGTTGCCGGATAATCAGCGTTCTTGATGGGCTGATTGGCGTTCAGCCGTGCAGGCCGCGCACCTGCGAGCTATGGTTGATCATTGGCGAGGGTCAGTTGCCATGAGTTCTCCATCCGCACAGGAGGTGTCAGGTGGGATGTCCGCAGGTGTGTGCTACCGCTACCTTGCAATGCAGTTTCGGTGTGGCCCCGACGGTGCTCAATGTGCTGCCGGTCAATCGCACGCTCACCGGCGGGCTGCCGGCGGCGAATATCATGGACCACATTCCGCTGGTGAACATTCCCACCTTCGGCATGTGCCAGAGTCCGGCCAACCCGATGGTCGCCGCGGCCACCGCCAACGTAACCGCGACATGGGCTTGTCCTCGGGGTCCAGCGGGCGTCCATCGCTGGCGAAAGGCTGTCCGGGATCGAGCAACTGACCGTTCAGGTAACGGGCGTCAAGGGCCTTCTTTCCGTTGGGATGGAAGCGCTGATACGACCCATCGCGGACGCCGTCGCGGTAATGCTCCAGTTCAGCCAGTTGCCCATCGGGAAAGTAATTACTCGCTTCGCCATGCAGCAGCCCCTTGCGATAGGTGGCCTTGCGTTGCAACCAGCCCTCAGGTGCATGAAAGGTTGCCATGCCGTGCAGCTTGCCGCTGACATAGGGCAATAGCGCGCTGACCTTGCCGTTGGGGTGATAGAGAGTGCTCGCCCCCTGCAATTGCCCTTGGCTGTAACTGAGGTCGGCTTGCTGGCGACCGGCTTCCTCAATGCGCAACGGGCCTTCCAGCTCGCTGTCGAGCAGGCGGCCGGTGAGGTGACTGTCACCGCGGATCAGCTCAAGCCTGGTGGATTCGCTCATGGCATTTGCTCAATTGACCTTCACCAAACCGCCCTTGATGGTCAGGCTGATGCTGCCGGTCTGGATCGCCACGCTGCGTTTGCCTTTTTCCAGGGTGACCGTTTCGTCGCCTTCCTTCACTGTGCGGGTGCGGGCGTTCTGGACGCTCAGGATTTCATCATGGCCGACGGTGGCGGTGGTGTCGTTCATTGCCATGCACCCGCAACAGCCCGCTCAATCGCAACGTGAACCTACCCCGGCAGTAGCGGATTCTGATCGGCCTCCCCAGGCCGATGTGCCAAGGGTGTTCAGCGAGCCTGCGAACCGGGAAGAAGCCTATCGTCAGTTGTTGCTGATCGCCGAATACCTGGCACGGACCGAGCCTCATAGTCCGGTGCCCTATCTGATCCGGCGAGGGGTGGAGTGGGGCAACAAGCCGCTGAGCGAATTGCTTGGCGAGCTGATATCCGCCGATGCGGAGTCCCGTCGCCTCTGGACACTGCTGGGAGTTCTGTAGAGGGACCCGCAAAGAGTTCCGTCCTTTTTAGTCGCGCGGGGGAGGCAGCGGGATCGGGGTAAGCACCGCTTTGCCGGAGAAAAACGCCAGCAGGTTTTCGGCCACCAAATGCACGGTCGCCTGCGTCGCCTCCGGCGATAGCCCGGCGACATGGGGTGTCAGTACCACGTTGTTCAGGATCTTGAGGGCGTCCGGCACTTGCGGTTCGTCATCAAAGACATCCAGCGCCGCGCCGGCGATGCGCCGATGTTCCAGGGCACTGATCAGCTCGTCAGTGACGATCACGCTACCCCGGGCGATATTGACGATGAAACCCTTCGGCCCGAGGGCATCAATGGCTTTTTTATCGATCAGGTGGCGAGTGCTGGCGCCGCCGGGAGTGGCAATGATCAGGAAGTCCGACGCACGTGCCAGTTCGGTCGCCGAATCACAGTAGTTATAAGGGACGTCGTCGCGCTGCTGGCGGCTGTGGTAATTCACCGACATATCGAAGCCCTTGGCGGCGCGTTTGGCGATGGCCAGACCCACCGCGCCCAGGCCGAGAATGCCCAGGCGCTTGCCAGCCAGTGAAGGCCGCATGATCTTCGGCCATTCGCCGCGCCGGACCGCCGCATCGGCTTGAGGGATGCCACGTACCAGAGACAGCAAGAGCGCCATCGCGTGATCGGCCACCGACGAAGCGTTGACCCCCGCGCCGTTGGTCACGGTAATGCCCCGATTGCTGGCGGCCTGCAGGTCGACATGTTCATAGCCCGCGCCGATCACGCAGATGATTTCAAGCAGCGGCAGAGCAGCGATTTCTTCGGCGTAAAACCCAAGCGGACCGCGCGTCAGTACCGCCCGGATCTGTCTGGCGTGGGTCTGAATGGCGTGGGCTCGCTCGGCGGGTGTTGGTGCAAGAATCAGGTGAAACCCCTGGCTTTCAAGAATCGGCAAATAGTCGTTAATGGTTTCAACCAGTACCAGAACGGTGATGGGCATGCTGCGCTCCTGATGACTTCAAAGGGTGGATTTGCCGACGCTGAAAATAGTGTTTTGCCCGTCCCCGGGACATCTCTGAAAAGACCCGGGATTGCTGGCTCGGGAATTGTTTGACAAGGGTAGCTGGCGCGGCGCGGCATGGGTCCAAAGATCGCAGCTTATCGAAACAGCTGTCCCGAGCAAGATCAAAAGATCGCAGGCTGCGCCAGCTCCTACCGGGGATCGGTACTCACCTCGGTCGGCGTAGCAACGGTGTTCCATCACGTCGCGTTCGGACGATCTTTTGGCGGCGGCACCTATCCCGTCAAAATTGAACATCTGCTGTGTTCAGCAGTTTCACGAAAGCCCCGCCAAGCGTCGCATTATGGTGTTCGATGATCGCTTTGGCCGGCAGCGCTGGCGTGTCCATGCAGGTATGGGCGTCCGCTACCAGTATTGGTTGAAATCCCAGTTCGACGGCAACACGGCAGGTGGTGTCGATGCAGTACTGGGTTTTCATGCCGACGATGACCAATTCATTGATCCCGCCTGCTGTCAGCTGATCAGCCAGACGGTTACCGAAAAAGCAGCTGGGTGTGGTTTTATCGAACAGTGTGTCAACACTCGCATCAAGTTCAAGGGTGGGCAGCAGTTGCCACAGTGGGCTCCCGGAGGCGATGGGCGAACCTTGCGGGCCGGTATGCCTCACCGCAAAAATTGACGCGCCGGTCTGACGAGCCTTGGCGATCAGTTGATTGATGTTGGCCAGAACGCGCTCTGCGTCATGGGGTTTGTGCGGTCCATTGAATAGCCCGACCTGCATATCGATGATCAATAGCGCGGGGTGCCTGGTGCTGAGTGACGGCATGGTGTTTCTCCTTGTGTGCCAGGTGGACGGAGAAACAAAAGCCCCTGTCCATTGCTGGCCGGGCCTTGGGTTCACTGCGCGATGTTCAATCCACGTAACGACCTCACGACCCGCCGGAGGCGGTCGTGGTGGTGCGGGTGAGATCAAGCGCGAGAATGTTCATAGGCCGATCATGCTGTTGGCCATCGAAGCTTGTCAACGGCACCGTCAGTGCTGCGCCGATTGCTCGAATGCACGACCACATGCCTCCTGCGCCAAGGCTTCCCTGGAATCGAAGTGACGATAGAAACCACCATGGGGCAGTCCGGCAGCACCCTTGGCGAAGGCGTAGTAGATCACCGTCGCCTGTAAGGCCATGACCATAAAGTGGTGTCCGTGACGCAGATGCGAGCAGCTCGGTGCGCGCCGACTGAGGGCGAAAATCAGAATTGGCACAAAGCCGAACAGCACCTGCAAAAAAGATCTGTGTCGGCGAAATCCAGGCCGCCGCCCATTTCATGAAGATGAAGTTGGTGCTCCAGATCAGGCCCGACAAGGCGAAGGCGAAATAAGCGCGTTATTCATGGATAGCTCCCCGGGATCGGGGCGTAAGCCACGATCAAGCGGTGTGTTTACAGAGAATGCTGCGGCAAACGATCAGCGTCCAGTTCAATCAATCGGCGTACTGAGCAACCCCATTGCCGAACGACCAATTCTCTTTCTTGACCTCCACCAGGTTGATGAACACATCTTCCAGGCGCACGGCCAGTTCGGTGTTGAGGCTCTCGGCGATGGCCTTGTAGAGCAGTTTCTTCTGCTCGGTGCTGCGACCTTCGTTCAGGGTGATCTGGATGATCACCAGGTTGTCGGTGCGGTTGATGCCCAGGTAAACCGGGTCGTAGATGAAGTGCTGTTCATCGTGCTCGGCGAGGATCTGGAAGTTGTCGTGATCGGGGACGCCGATAGCGGTGTGCATGGCGTTGTAGATCAACTTGCCGACCCGTTTTACGTAGGTGGGATCCTGATGCTTTTTGATGTCGACACGAACTAAAGGCATGGGATGACTCCAGAGGCGGGTGGCTGTTGAATGGATCAAAAATACATCTTGGGCAACTCCTATAAAATAAATTTCTATTGGAATCTATTTTCTTCTGCAGAAATATCCATTGCTTGTCAGATCGTCATCGCAGGCATGCCCGCGAGGCATTTTTCCGGGCACACCTGCGAGTGGCGGTTCACCGCCTATTTCTCTGCTGACAATTTCTGACAGGATGCTCTGCTAATCTTCACGAACCTTTCGAACAGGAGCGTGATCAGCGTGTCGCGTACCACCCGTTTATTGACGTTGCTGCAAGTACTGCGCGGCAAGAGCCGCCCGGTGACGGCAGCGGCGCTGGCCAGCGAGCTGGAGATTTCCGAGCGCACGATTTACCGCGACATTGCCGAATTGACCGCCCTTGGGGCGCCGATCTTTGGCGAGGCGGGCATTGGCTACGTACTGCGCAGCGGTCTGTTTCTGCCACCGTTGATGCTCAACGCCGACGAAACTGAAGCCATTGTGTTGGGTTTGCGTTATGTCGATCAGCGCGGCGATGAAGTGTTGAGTAAAGCGGCGGCCGATGCCCTGGCGAAGATCGCGGCGGTATTGGCACCGGCGGCGCAGGATGCCTTGCGCAATCCGACGGTGTTGCCCGGACCGCCCGGTTATGGGTATCCGCAGAATGCCGTGGAGTTGAATGTCTTTCGCCAGGCCATTCGCGGCCAGGCAAAGCTGCACATCGATTACGCAGACGTGAATAAAGTCCCCAGCCAGCGGCTGATATGGCCGTTGGCGTTAGGCTTTTTCAATGAGGTGCGGGTGATTGTCGCCTGGTGTGAGTTGCGTGAGGCCTATCGGACTTTTCGCACCGACCGGATTGCCGCCGCCAGCGAGCAGGGTGAGCGCTATCCGGGGCGTCGCAGTGATCTGTTGCGGGCCTGGCGCAAGTTGATGCAACTGGATGAGGCGGGGCGTTTCACTCCTGACAAGAATTGACACATGGCTGTCTTAGCATGGCTCCAGAATCAACAAACAAGGAGCCGTATCAACATGTCGAATCCAGCCTCTTCACTCGCGCCCGCCATCGCCGCTTACATTGCTGCCACCAATGCCCGTGACAGCTCGGCGGTCGCCAGTTTCTTCGCCGAGGATGCCAACGTTTTCGATGAGGGCGAGCATCGGGTCGGCACCATTGCCATTGCCCAATGGATGGAGGACGCCGCCCGACGTTACCAACCGCGGGTTGAAGTCCTTGATGTGCAACAACGCACCGGCAAGGTGCTGGTCAAAAACCAGATCCGCGGCACCTTTCCCGGAAGCCCGCTGGAGCTGCGTTATGTGTTCCGGCTCGACGAGCAAGGCAAGATCGCTCGGCTGGATATTTCGTTGTAACTGTACGCTCCTGTAGCCGCAGGCGAAGCCTGTGTTCGGCCGCGTAGCGGTCGTAAAATCGTCCATCGCGGTTCTCCAGGCTAATCGCGATGACCGAATTACGACCGCTACGCGGCCGAACGTAGCCTGGCGGCAACTGCTACGGGAGATATCGTTGTTTACTGGCATACTGTCCGGCTTCAGCCCCCGGACCTATTTGCCCGTATGACCTTCGATTCCCCCCTCAGCGCCTATCAACACGCCATCGAGCAAAAGGGCTTCGTCCAGGACGACGCCCAATGGCAAGCGGTGCAGGCGCTTGAGCAGTGTCACAGAACGCTGCACCAGGGCCATACGCACATCAGCGGCGTCTACCTCTGGGGGCCGGTGGGCCGAGGCAAGACCTGGTTGATGGATCAGTTCTACCAAAGTTTGCGGATACCGGCCCGACGTCAGCACTTTCACCATTTCATGGGCTGGGTGCATCAGCGCTCGTTTCAATTGACCGGTACTGCCGACCCGCTAAAGGCGCTGGCCCGTGAGCTGAGCGCTGAGGTGCGGGTACTGTGTTTCGACGAGTTGTTCGTCAACGATATCGGCGACGCGATCATTCTCGGGCGATTGTTTCAGGTGATGTTCGAGGAAGGCGTGGTCATCGTGTCCACCTCCAATCAACCTCCGGTGCAGCTCTACGCCGATGGCTTCAATCGTGAGCGGTTTGTGCCGGCCATTGAAGCGATCAAAAACCATATGCAGGTGGTGGCAATGGATGGCAGGGAAGACCATCGCTTGCATCCGGGCCTCGGAGTTCAGCGTTATTGGGTCCGTACGCCTGGCCAACCGGACGTCATGGACGAAGTGTTCAAGGGATTGGCTGCCGGGTATGCCGTTTCCAGTGAGCCGGTCAGCGTCGGTTACCGTCGTCTCACTGCCGTGCAGTCCAGCGAAACCGTGCTCTGGAGTCTTTATGCGGAGCTGTGCGAGCAACCCTTTGCAGCGATGGACTTCATGGCGTTGTGCGACAGGTTCAACGCTATTCTATTGAGCGAAGTACCGAACCTCAGCGCTCACAAGCGTCCCGGGCGAATTGCCCGCGGCACCGAAGACGGGGTCGAGCGGGTCGATGCAGGAGATCGGGAGCTGCCGCAGTTGTCGGTGCATGACGACAGCGTGCGGCGCTTCATCGCGTTGGTCGATGAGTGTTACGACCGTAAGGTTCCTCTGTACATCGAGGCCCTGGTGCCGATGGAATCGTTGTACACCGAGGGTTACCTGGAGTTTGCGTTTCGCCGCACCCTCAGTCGCTTGCGGGAGATGCAATTGCAGCGGTTTTCTGGAGCGCGTTGAAATCTGGACCGGAGAGCAGATTTGCGGCGTAAGACGCTGACGCTGACGCCGACGGTAAATTCCAGGGACTACAGCAATCTCACGCAGCTGTTGTCGGAACCGGCCCGGTCACGATAAGGTCCGTTGACCTTCTCCGTCGTCTGGAGACGCGTTGAGGGAGCGAACATCACTATGCGATCGAGGATGGAAATGGAATCCGCAGAAATTCTGGTACTACAAGCCAGCTATACCAACCCGGTGCATGCCGAAGCCATCAGCATTATCCTGAATCACTACGCCGAAGATCCTATGGGCGGCGGCGAGTCATTATCGGCCGATGTGTTGCACAATCTGCCCGGCGAACTGGCCAAGCGTCCCCATGCATTCAGTGTTTTAGCATTCGTCGGTGGCGAGCCGGCCGGGTTGGTGAATTGTTTCGAAGGGTTTTCAACGTTCGCCTGCCGTCCATTGGTCAACGTTCATGACGTGTCGGTGGTGAAGAAATTTCGTGGGCGTGGCCTGAGCCAGAAAATGCTGAAAAAGGTCGAGGACATTGCCCGCCAGCGTGGCTGCTGCAAAATCACCCTGGAAGTCCTCGAGGGCAATGAGGTAGCTCAGGCGTCCTACGGTAAATTCGGTTTCGCCGCAGGGATGTTAGACCCGGCCCATGGCCGTATGCTGTTCTGGACCAAAGCCTTGTAACACCGTCGGGCACCAGGCGTGCATGAGTGGCTGCGCCGACCAGTAAGGCGGGCGTTACGAATGTTCCAGGCATAAAAAGGCGTCCGGAAGGACGCCAAGGTTAATCTCTGCCAAAGAAGCGGTATTGCCAGAGTTTCATAGATTGCTGCGTAGGGATCAGGCGCTGGGTTTTTGTTTCCTTACTGCCTGATCGTCATTGGCAGGTGCGGTTTTAACCGCGTCGGCAGACGCCGTGTTATCGGATTTGTCATGGACTTCTTGCTGACTCAGATTGAAGTTGTCCCAATGCTGTCTGGATCGTTCGGCGCCCCCTTCGGCGAACACGGCGGCAGAACTAACGGCCATCAGGCCAGCGAGGATCAGAGTTGAAAGTTTCATGCTGTGTTTTCCATCAAGAATGTGTGGTGCCTGCTTCGTCCGTGATATGAGGTCATGGGCGCAGTGTGTGGCCATTCTATTAAGCGCAAGTTAACAGTTGCATGGGGCGAAGAAGTGGTTGTGATCCTCGTTGCGAGGGCGGGAAGCAGCCGGTGCCGTTTCTGATTTCTTTTTTTCTGCGAATGGAACTTTTTTATTTCTAATTGTCGTCTGTCTTCTTCGTAATGTCTCAGGTGATCCAGCGTATTGCTCCGCTTGAGAGGAAACTATGTCTGGACGCTTTCGACTAACCTTCATTAGCCTCATTGCGCTATAACTTTTAAAACATATTTATTTGTAGTAAGGAGCATCAGTACATGCAATTGGGGATTATCGGACTGGGCCGCATGGGCGGCAATATTGCGCGGCGACTGATGCTCAATGGGCATTGCACCGTGGTTTACGACCGCAACGCCGCATTTGTCACCGCCCTGAGCGAAGAGGGCGCAACCGGTGTTGCGGACTTGCCGGCGCTGGTCGCGGGCCTGGAAAAACCGCGAGCGGTCTGGGTAATGCTTCCAGCCGGTGGGCCGACCGAAGAAACCATCGAAATCTTGAGTCAATTGCTCGATGCTGGCGATGTGATCATCGACGGCGGCAACACCTTTTATAAGGACGACATCCGTCGCGCTCACACGCTGTCGGAAAAAGGCCTGCACTACATCGACGTCGGCACCTCCGGCGGCGTGTGGGGGCTGGAGCGCGGTTACTGCATGATGATTGGCGGCGATGCCGATGTGGTCAAACGTCTGGACCCGCTGTTCGACAGCCTGGCGCCGGGCCTGGGCAACATCCCGCGGACCAAGGATCGGGTGGCCGAGGATGATCGCGCCGAACGCGGTTACATCCACGCCGGCCCGGCGGGCTCCGGGCACTTCGTGAAAATGATTCACAACGGCATCGAATACGGAATGATGCAGGCGTTTGCCGAAGGTTTCGACATCCTCAAAACCAAAGCCTCGGAAAACCTGCCGCAAGATCAGCGCTTTGATCTGAACGTGGCCGACATCGCCGAAGTCTGGCGCCGTGGCAGCGTGGTTTCCTCCTGGCTGCTGGACCTGACCGCCGATGCGCTGGCCAGCGATCCGAAACTCGACGGTTATTCTGGCGCCGTGGCCGACAGCGGCGAGGGGCGCTGGACCATCGAGGCGGCCATGGAGCAATCGGTGCCAGTACCGGTCTTGTCCAACTCGTTGTTCGCGCGCTTCCGCTCCCGCCAGCAAAGTACCTATGGCGACAAATTACTGTCAGCCATGCGCTTCGGTTTTGGCGGCCATGTCGAGACACCCAAGAAATGACCTCGCGCCGAAAAAAATCCAAGGCTGAACCCGCGCCGGCGACCACGCTGTTTCTGTTCGGCGCCCATGGTGATCTGGTCAAGCGCCTGCTGATGCCGGCGCTGTACAACCTCAGTCGCGATGGTTTGCTGAGCGATGGCCTGCGTATCGTGGGCGTCGATCACAACGCGATCAGCGATGCGGACTTTGCCAAGAAGCTCGAAGATTTCATTCGTACCGAGGCGGCCAACAAAATCGGTAAAGGCGACGACGTCCTTGAACCAGCGTCGTGGTCCAGACTGGCCAAGGGCATCAGCTATGTCCAGGGCGATTTCCTCGACGACAGCACCTACGAGGCACTGGCGGCAAAAATCGCCGCCAGTGGCACCGGTAACGCAGTGTTTTACCTGGCGACGGCGCCGCGCTTTTTCAGTGAAGTGGTGCGTCGTCTCGGATCCTCCGGCCTGCTCGAAGAAGCGCCGGAGGCCTTCCGCCGGGTGGTGGTCGAAAAACCTTTCGGCTCCGACCTGCAAACCGCGCAAGAGCTGAACGCCTGTCTGCTCAAGGTCATGACGGAGAAGCAGATCTACCGGATTGACCATTACCTGGGTAAGGAAACGGTTCAGAACATCCTCGTCAGCCGGTTTTCCAACAGCCTGTTCGAGGCCTTCTGGAACAACCATTACATCGATCATGTGCAAATCACCGCGGCGGAAGCCGTCGGTGTCGAGACGCGCGGCAGCTTCTACGAACACACCGGCGCGCTGCGGGACATGGTGCCCAATCACCTGTTCCAGTTGTTGGCAATGGTCGCGATGGAACCACCGGCCGCTTTCGGTGCCGATGCGGTGCGTGGGGAAAAGGCCAAAGTCATCGGAGCGATTCGCCCTTGGTCCACCGAGGAGGCGCTGGCGAACTCGGTGCGCGGCCAGTATGCAGCGGGCGAACTTGGCGGCAAGCCGCTGCCCGGTTACCGCGATGAGCCTAAGGTAGCACCCGACAGCAACACCGAAACCTACGTCGCGCTCAAGGTCATGATCGATAACTGGCGCTGGGTCGGCGTGCCGTTCTACCTGCGTACCGGCAAACGCATGAGCGTGCGCCACACGGAAATCGCCATCTGCTTCAAACCCGCGCCGTACGCGCAGTTCCGCGATACCGAAGTTGATGAATTGCAACCGACCTATCTGAGGATCCAGATCCAGCCCAACGAAGGTATGTGGTTCGACTTGCTGGCCAAACGCCCCGGGCCGGCGCTGGCCATGGCCAACATCGAGCTGGGATTCGCCTACAAGGATTTCTTCGAGATGCAGCCGTCCACCGGCTACGAAACCTTGATCTATGACTGCCTGACCGGCGACCAGACGTTGTTCCAGCGTGCCGACAATATCGAGAATGGCTGGCGCGCCGTGCAACCGTTCCTTGATGCCTGGAAGGAGGACTCCACCATTCAGACTTACCCGGCAGGTGAAGACGGCCCGGCGTCGGCGGAGCAATTGCTGGCCCGTGACGGACGCGCCTGGCACCGTCTCGGGTGACCGGCAGCAATGTCGAGGATGGCGCGGCAGGGGCCTTCGAGCGGTCTATCCTGCCGCGCTGAAGCCAGCTCTTCGTAGCAGCTGCCGAACGCAGCCTTTGGCAGCTGCTACGCGATTATCTTTCGGCTTACAGCCAGTAACTGACCGCAAGCCAGCCCAGCACACCCATCACCACCGTATATGGCAGCGCCATCCATACCATTCGCCCGTACGATAAACGAATCAGCGGCGCAATCGCCGACGTCAGCAAAAACAAAAACGCTGCTTGCCCATTTGGCGTCGCCACGCTCGGCAGGTTAGTGCCGGTATTGATGGCGATGGCCAGGGTCTCGAAGTGTTCGCGGCTCATATGGCCGGAAATGAACGCCTGTTTCACTTCTGTGATGTAAATCGTCGCCACGAACACGTTATCGCTGATGGCCGATAGCAGGCCGTTGGCGATAAACAGCATGCCCGGTTGTTGCTCGGGCGGCAGGGCCAGCACCCACTGAATCAATGGGGTGAACAGCTGTTGATCGTGGATCACCGCCACCACCGCGAAAAACACCACCAACAATGCGGTGAATGGCATTGCGTCCTTGAAGGCGTTGCCGATGCGGTGTTCTTCAGTGATGCCGGTGAACGAGGTGATCAGCACGATCACCATCAAGCCGATCAGGCCGACTTCGGCGATGTGAAACGCCAGCCCGGCGATCAGAATCAGTGCCGCCAGGCTCTGAACCAATAGCGCCGCGCGCTGACGGGAGGTGCGTTCGGCGTTGTCTTCAGCGGCATAGTTGGCCAGTACTGCGCGCACGTTATCCGGCAGCAAGGTGCCGTAACCGAACCAGCGCAACTTCTCCAACAGCACGCAAGTCACCAGGCCTGCCACCAGGACCGGCAGCGATACCGGGGCGATCTTCAGGAAGAACCCGGAAAAGTGCCAGCCCATCTCATGGCCGATCAGCAAGTTCTGTGGCTCGCCCACCAGCGTACAGACACCACCCAGGGCGGTGCCCACTGCGCCGTGCATCAGCAGGCTGCGCAGAAAGGCGCGGAACTGTTCAAGGTCTTTGTGGTGCAGCTTCGGCAGGTGTTTGTCGTCGCTGAACTCGCTGTCCTGGCGTGGATCATTGCCCGAGGCAACACGGTGATAGACTGAGTAAAACCCCACCGCGGCGCTGATGATCACTGCCGTTACCGTCAAGGCATCGAGAAACGCCGACAGAAACGCCGAGAGAAAGCAGAACATCAACCCCAGCAACGCCTTGGACCGAACCCCCAGCAGCAGGCGCGAGAACAGGAACAGCAACAGGTCTTTCATGAAATAAATGCCCGCCACCATGAACATCAGCAGCAGGATGACCGGGAAGTTATGCAGCAGTTCGTCATACAGTGCCTGAGGCGTGGTCATGCGCAGCAGCAGGGCTTCGACCATCAGCAATCCGCCGGGCATCAGCGGGTAGCACTTGAGTGCCATGGCCAGGGTAAAAATGAACTCCACCACCAGCAGCCAACCGGCAGCCACCGGGCCGACGGTCCAGAGCACCAGCGGGTTGAGGATCAGGAACGCGACAATGCCTGCCTTGTACCAGCGTGGTGAATGCCCGAGAAAATTGTGCGCGAACGCCTGGGCCATTGAACCGGACATCGGCAGCTCCTTTGTAGTGAGAGGCGCGCAAGTTGCCGTAAGCGAAAGGGAAGATCAAGTGTGGGAAAAAGCCTTCAGGCCTGAGGATCGTTCCCACGCGCAGCAAAGGAATGCATCCCGTGACGCTCCTTGTCACCAAGGGGCGGACGCAGAGCGTCCAAGGCGGCATTCCCACGCGGGAGCGTGGGAACGATCTGCAGCCGTGGTTACTCCTCGCGTTTCACCACCAAGGTCAAAATGTCATAGCTGGCCACCAGTTCTACCAGCTGATTGGTCACTTCCACATCCCAGGCCACCACCCTGAACTGATCAGCGGCACAACGGTGCCCAACGGTGAAGGTTTTTACGTTTCACCTACGCTAGTCATCAATCCCGACGACCGTCTCTCGCTGATTGAGGCCGGTACGGTATGGGTCAACAGCCACACACTCATTGATGCGAACATGCCTTTTGGTGGTTTCAAACAGTCTGGAATCGGGCGAGATTTCGGCGCCGATGGGCTCGACGCGTTCACTGAAACCAAATCTGTTTGCATACGACATTGAAAATCGTAAACAGGAGGGAACCGGGGAACTTCAAGAAGCTGATATACCGCCAGATCGCTTTCAAGCATTAAAGCAAACGCGACGAAAGGCGGTATATCCAGAGTTGGGCGAGAGCATTGCGCGGATCACTGATAGTGATCCGTGAGCGTGCTTATTCCGGCATTGTCCAGGATTGCAGTTTATAACCTTCCTGGCTCAACTCGGCACGTACCTCTTCCAGCAGACTTTCCAGTTGCGCCGGGTCGGAATAGGCACTGCTCGGAATCTGTTTGCGGCCAATATGGGTGTTGGTCCGGTCGATAACGGTCAGGCTGAGTTCGCCATTACCGTCTTGCGGGGCCCAGGCAACGCATTGAAAAGGCTCGAATGCGTGGCCGGCAATCAAAAGTGCTTCGTTGATGCGGAGCGGGGCGTTCATGGGGTCTTCTCTCCTTGTGCCCAAACAAGTGATGTGCCGTCGGTTGGGCTTACCTTTCGGCTGGTTACTTGTACTGATGCCCGCAGAGTGGGGGCAGGTCACACACGATAACAAGTTTTTTAAACTTTTTTTATTCACGATGCTTAAACCGCGATTTTGAAAGCTGAATGAAAGGTTTCAATTAGTTAGGCAGCTAATAGCCTTCCCCCTTATAACGAACTCGTAAGGATTTGGTCTTAGCCCTATAATCAATTGATACAAGAGGGCGTCAAAATATTGCTAATGTTACAACTGGTTCTGCCAAATGACTGTTTCTAATAACATTTCATAAATTTGGCGCCAAGGAACAGTCATGATCGAAACACCTGTCTTACGACGATTGCTAGTGGTCGATCCCTGTGATGATTGTCACCGTCTGCTGCCCGGATTGCGCTTGGTGGGTTGGGACGTAGACAGTTGTACGCTTGAATTGGCTTATGACCGTTCCTGCGATGTCGGCCTGCTACGGTTGCAGCCGTTTCACCTGGAGCAACAGGAGGCGGTCAAGGGACTGATCAGCCACAGCGGAACCGAATGGATCGCTGTGCTTAGCCAGGACGTTCTGCGTTTGCAGAATGTCGGTGATTTTGTCTGCGAATGGTTTTTTGACTTCCATACCTTGCCGTTCGATGTGTCCAGGGTACAGGTAACCCTGGGGCGTGCATTCGGCATGGCACGGTTGCGCGGCCAAGGCTCGATTCATGTTGATAAGCTGGAACATGAATTGCTCGGTGACAGCCCGCCGATTCGCGAGTTGCGCAAACTGTTGAGCAAACTGGCACCTACCGAATCGCCGGTTTTGATCCGCGGCGAGAGCGGCACCGGCAAGGAGTTGGTGGCTAGAACGTTGCACCGGCTGTCACAACGCCGCAGCAAGCCGTTTGTGGCGATCAATTGCGGTGCTATCCCTGAACATCTGATTCAGTCCGAACTCTTTGGTCATGAAAAGGGTGCTTTTACCGGCGCTCACCAGCGCAAGGTCGGACGTATCGAGGCGGCCCACGGCGGCACGCTGTTTCTCGACGAGATCGGCGACCTGCCGTTGGAGTTACAAGCCAATCTGCTGCGGTTTTTACAGGAAAAGCACATTGAGCGGGTCGGTGGCAGCCAGCCTATTCCGGTCGATGTACGGGTACTGGCAGCGACCCACGTTGATCTTGAATCCGCTATCGAGAAAAAGCGTTTTCGTGAAGATCTGTATTACCGGTTGAACGTTTTACAGGTCGTCACCGCGCCTTTACGCGAGCGCCATGGTGACCTGCCGAAGCTGGCCAACCATTTTTCCCACTTTTACAGCCAGGAAACCGGGCGGCGTCCGCGCAGCTTCAGTGAGGACGCGCTGATCGCCATGGGCAAACATGACTGGCCGGGCAATGTGCGTGAACTGGCCAATCGTGTTCGCCGGGGATTGGTCCTGGCCGAAGGGCGGCAAATCGAAGCCCAGGACTTGGGGTTACTCAGCCATCAGGCCATTGCAGCGCCCATGGGAACTCTTGAGGACTACAAATACCGCGCCGAACGCCAGGCACTGTGCGATGTGTTGAATCGCCACAGTGACAACTTGAGTATCGCGGCAAGAGTGCTCGGTATTTCGCGGCCTACCTTCTACCGCTTGTTGCACAAGCACCAGATACGCTGACGTTCAAGCTTCAAACGACAAAGCCCGCCGAAGCGGGCTTTGTCGTTTGAGTGGCCGTTAAAAGTAGTACGGGAATTTCAGGCTGAAGGAGAAGGCCGGTGCGTCCTGGGTCAAGCCGATGGCGAGGTTGGGGACTATCGTCAGTTTGTCGGTTGCCGCCAGGGTCAGGCCGACGTTGAAGTTGGCAGCGTTGTAGTCGCTGTCCGGGATTGTTGACCAGCCCTGGCCGTCCGGTCTGACTTTGCTTTTGTGGGCGAATTGGTCGGAAAACGAAAACGACATACTCATCTTCTCGTTCAAGGCAAACGCAATGCCGGCGCCGACCTGCCAGTAATCGCCCAGTTTCACGTCTCCCGGGACCTTGGTATTTATAGTGGGGCTGATATCGCTGAATGAATCCTGCTTGTTGTAGGTATAGGCCAGGCTGCCGAAGAGCACGGCAGGGTCGTAGGTCTTGACCAGCGCGATACCCGGGGTAATCGACCAGACACCGTTGCCGGTAGGGAGTGACTGAGGTACCGACAAATTGTCGTTGTTCGGGTCATTGACCAGCTTGATTCCGAACGGATCTTTACCCGTCGGCGCCTTGACTCGCAGAGTGACGACCGCATCGGGCAGGTTGACCGATTCATCGAGGAATTTGTAGGCAATACCAAAGTTGACATCGCCTATGGTCGGATCGCGGGTAACGGTGGCTTCGGATGAGACCGGTGCTGCGCCTCCTGCACCACCAGAAGAGTACGTCGATTCGCGATAGACGACCGGGACGTTGACGTCGAATTGCCAGCGTTGCGCCAGGTTGTAGCGGGCTGTCAGGTCCAGGGTCCAGTTGTCGGCCTTGATCTTGTCGATGTTGATGTTGCCGAGAAAAATCGAGTCCAGTGCCAGAAAGCCGTTTAGAACCAGCTGCCGGGTATCGTAGTGGGTGTAGGTCAGGCCGGTTTCGACACTGAACTTGCCCCCGCCGAAGAAACCGCTGGCTTCGTCGTAGAGGTTGGAAACGCTTTGTGCCGGTGCCGAATCTTCCTTGAGCGACTGCCCGTAGGAGCTGCCCGTGGTTCCAGGTGCACCGGTGGCCACCGCCTGACCACCTCTGGTCTGTTCGGCCGGGGATTTTGTCAGGCGTTTGGGGACAGGTGTTGCAGGTGTTTCTTCGACTTGCTTAACGCGCTGTTCAAGTACCATCAGCGCCTTCTGTTGTGCTTCGTAACGTGTTTTCAGCTCCGTGAGTTCTTGTTTTAGGGCTTCTACCTGGGGGTCCGGTGCTGCTTGCAACAATGTGGCCGGGACCAGGGTACTCAAACAAACGACTGCTTTTAACGAAAACGATCGGTGCATGGGTTAGCCGTCCCTTCTGACTACATTTTTATGAGACTGAGCGTAGATCAGTATCCCAGAGTGCGTAGGCCTTTTAGTTGGTCCAGACTGCAGTCCAGCGCCCCGGCTGTCGGCAGGTTGTTGCGCAGGACGACATTGAGGGACGTCAGGTTGTTCACCTGGTTTCTGCCGCCGAGCAAGGTCGCGTTCTGCATCAGGCCGCCCTGGGCAATACGTTGCATGGAACTGCCCTGATTGTTGTTGGCCTGGATGTTCAACTGCACGCCCGCGCCACTCGACGACATACTGAAGGTCCCGGCACCGTTGGAGGCGGACAGGGTCGTGCCGGCGGTCAATGGCTGGCCTTGGGTATCCATTTGTGGTGCCTGGTTGGCTTCTTTGACGTTGATGTCGACATTGTTGTACGCGCTGTTGTAGTCGCCGGCGGCGCGCACGACCTGGGTTACACCCTGGGTGGTGCTGAGGCCGCCGCCGCCGCTGACATTGCCGGCCCCTTGTAAGGGCGCCGAGCCATCACCTTTTTTGTCGATTATCGACACATAGAACTGCGGCTTGATGGTCGATTCTTGAATCTGCATCGAGGAGGTTGCCCCGATCACTTCACCGCTGGCATTTTGCCAGGTGCTAGTCATGACAATCCCGAAACTGATGATCCGGCCCGGCATGACATACCGGCCGCGAAGGGTCGCCAACTCCTGATCCTTGAGTTCAATCGGTTTGAACGCTTGTGCCTGGGTCGGCAGGCTGGCGGCCAGGCAGGCGACGGCCAGCCAGTATGGAGTCTTCATTGGATGCTCCCGGAGCTTCGTGCTCCCTTGCCATTAGAAGAAGTCGCTCTGGATGAATCCGAAATCCATCAACTCTGCGTCCTGCACCGGGCTGAAGGTGTTGATGCGGCTCTTGGCGGTCAGTGGCATAGGTGGTTCGCGCAAGACGTTGGTCTTGTCGTAGCCCTGGCCTATGACGGCGAAGATGATGCCGTTCCAGCCTTTGACAAAGTCGTCGAACTTGAAGCGTTTGTGACCGAGTACCGGATCACCGATATACACCCAGTCTTTCTCCGCTTTTTGCATGACTACAAAGTGCTTGTAGCCGCGGATGTCCATGAGCACGATGACCGGAATGGCGACACTGGTCAGACCTTCCGGCGATACCCGGTAACCACGGGCCCGCATGCCGATACTTTCCACGTAATGCTTCATGTCGAGCATGGAGAAGCCCTGGACGCGGACCAGATCCTGGTCGGAGTGAGCCAGCATGCCTTCGATGATTTGTTCTTCATTCACGTCCAGCCAATAGGCCTGGCGCAATATGGTCGCCAGGGAAGCTGCGCCACAACTGAAGTCGGTTTTCTGTTGGACCAGGTCGGCGAATTTGCGCTCACGTACGCTCTGGATCGGTTTGAAAACGACCGTTCCACCTGGCAAGACGGAAAGCGGCATTTGTCCTGCTTCGCTCAGGCCAGCCAGACAAAGCAGGAGCGCTAGGGCGAAAATGCGCATGGTCGGATGCCTTCGCGTAGTAGTGAGGAAAGGCCCCCCGAAGGGGACCCTCCAGACCCTGGAAATTAGCTTACAGGCAAGTTTTGCAACCGGCTGCAATGGACAGCGAGTTGCTTTGTTGGTTGCCAACACCGGCAGCCACGTTGACGCCCAGGTTGCCACTGCTGCCATTAACCGAACCGCTCAGGGTAGCAGTGTTGGTCACAGGGTTTGCCCAGCCAGTTGGGGTCAGCACTTGCCAAGACACGGTGTTGCTCAAATCAAAAGAACTGGTCTCACTGAATTCGCGCGATTTGTCGAACGAATTGTCGACCTTTTCGTGGACCTTTTTGTCGAACGATTTTTCGACCGATGCGTCGACCTTTGCCTTGATCGATGCGTCGAAAGTCACACTGCGGCGCTCGTGACGGCCATCATCCTTAGTAACGGTCTTGGCAGCGTCCACATCAACTTTCACATCAGCTTTCACAGTAACTTTCTTATCAACGTCCTTCTCAAAGCGCTTATCAACGTGCTTCTCAACGTGCAAACTGGATGAATTACTGGAAGAGGAATGCCCGCTGGATGAGTTGGTAGACGACAGCGTATCCTTGCGGAACGTCCGATCGGCTTTGTTATTCACTTCCAGGCCAGGGCTTTGCTGATCGGCGGTTGCGCTTGCGTCAGCGTGCTTGCCGCCAGACACAGCGATCGCCATGGTGTTTTTCTGTTGGTTAAGGTCGCCAGCAGCCATGTTGATACCCATGTTGCCGCTGCCGCCATTGGCTGAGCCGCTCATATCGGCGCTGCTTGTGCTGGAGAAGTTATCGACCAGGTTGTTGTTGCCGAATTGCTTGACAGAAGAGGTTGCCGACGCAGTACCGAAGACAAACGAGCCATCGCCGCTGGCAATGGCGGCAGCATTGTCTTGTTGGTTGCCGTCGCCTGCTGCAACGTTGACGCCCACGTTACCAGAGGCGCCCTTGACCGAGTTGTTTATCTCGGCTTTGTTTTTAGTCCCTTGATTGAGGATGGAGTTGCCAGTGCTGGTTTGTGTATCCCAGGCTTTCGCGGTGGCGCCGGCGTCGGTGGTGTCTTTTGGATTTGGTTGTGGATCTGCAGCTTGTACAGCAACAGCCATGACCGCAGCGATTGCGAAAACCAGAGGTTTGATTGCCATTGAAGCTTTCATGCTGATTCTCCGTACTTTATTTTTAGGTTAAGTGTTGTTCTTACCTGTTTGGGTCAGTCCGCGACCCGTACGCTCAGGGTGTTGGCCGTTCGGTTTCCCACCCCGGCGCTCTGATTCAACTGGATCACCCCACGGCTACCGGTGAAGGCCTGGTCGCTGGTAGCGACCTGGCGATGGCCAGAAGTAAGATCAGTTGAATCGGAGTTGTTGAGCAGTGCCACGTTCTGTTGCATGAGGACGCTGTCGTCGATACTTTGCGGCGTAGCACTGATGCTTATCCGCAGGGCGTTGGCTTGCTGGTTACTGGCGCCCGAGCTCTGGTTGACCCCCAGTACGCCATTGCCGTTACTGAAGGAGTTGCCTTTAATGGTTGACTGGGCATCGATCCTGGGATCGACATGAGTACGCAACCGTTGGCGAATCTGCGTGGTGGCGCTGGCGTCGGTGTCAATGGCGATGGCTCGGGCGTTGGCCTGTTGTTGCTGATCGCCGGCAGCCTGGTTGACCGAGAAGTTGCCCTGGTACTGACTGCCGGAGTTTTCGATGGTGGCAGTATCGACGGCAGGAGGTTGGGCAAAGGTCGGCGCACTGCAAAACATGGCCAGAATCAGCAGAGTGCGATTCATTTCAACGGTCTCCCGATATCATTTTCAGACCGCCCAGGCCTTGCTGGATGGTTCCGTTGATCCTGTTGGCAATGCCGTTGCCGGAACCTGGGGAATGTCCAGCGGACACGCCGGGCAGCTGTGTCTGATCGTTGATGTTGCCGCGCAGCGTGCCGGTGCCTTGAGCGATCATTCCGGTGATGCCTGCGCCGCTGCTGATGCCGGCAAAGTCGCCGTCCGTCAATTCGTTCGTTGCACTGATGACTTGCCTGGACGGGTTGGCATTGACGGTCAGGGGGTTAGGGTCGGGAACCAGGGGGGGACGAGTCGCGGAGCGCGGTTGGACCTCCCGCTGCACGACGATGACCCCATCGCCGGCCTGGACAGGCAGACTGATACTCGAACCCAATGCACATCCGATCAGCAGGAGGTGAAAAATGCCTTTATCAATATTCCCCACGACGGCAACTCCTTCTTAAAGTGCGCTGGCCCTTCTCAGCGTTGCGAGGAAGAGAGCAGAAGGTGTGCCGCCTTTTATTTTTATAGTTAAAACAGTGGGTTGTGATTCTTTGTGGCAGGAGTCAAAATTTGTTGTAACGACGCTGAGACAGATGGCCGGGCATGGTGCCGTTTATCTGTCCGCCATTGCTCATCATGGACTGTGTGGATTGACTGTTTCCGTTGATTAACACTTTGCCCCCCGCCAGGCTTGAGCCGCTTCATTTGGCGGATTTGTCGGGAGGAGGGTGTTTCAGGAGTGGACATTTTGCCGGGCGGGGCGTGCTGAAGTCAGGCGCCCAGCAGCCGATTAACCGCCTCGAATGCATCGCGCCTGCGCTGTGCCCAGTCGCCACGCAGCATCTGGTAAGTCTGCTGGTGCCGGTCGAGCCAATCGCGACTGGCCTGGAAAAATGCCTGGCGATCGGCAAGATCCGGCTGACAGCGTTGACCGTCGTCAGTCCAGACGACCGCCTCCGGGCTGAGCAGCAGGTGCAGATCGTAGTGCCGCGCCAGCAAGGCTTCTTCGATCCAGGCCGGGCAGTCACCGAACAGCGCATGGCTCCAGAGCATGTTGCTCAGCAGGTGGGTGTCGAGGATCAACAGCGATGGTTGTCTGGCGCGAGCCCTGTCCTCCCACCGTAGCTGGCCAAGTGCAATCACCGAAATATCCTCGTAGCAGGTTTCGCGGGCCTCCTTTTCGATAAAGCGCCGCACGTACTCGCCCACCAGCAACCCGCCGAAACGGGCTTGCAACTCGGCGGCCAGCCAACTCTTGCCGCTGGATTCCGGGCCGCTCAAGACCAGTACTTTCATGCGCGCAACGCCGGAGCAGCGCGCCATTCCCGCCAGCCTTGCACGGCCAGCAGGGTAAACAGGCCATAGAGCGCGGCTGTCAGGTACAGGCCCTTGTAGACGAACAGACCAACGAAAATCACATCCACCGCAATCCACAGTGGCCAGCACTGCACGCGCTTCTGCGCCATCCACAGTTGTGCGACCAGGCTGAATCCGGTCAGCGCGGCGTCCAGCCATGGCTGAGCCGCATCCGTCCAGTAGGCCATGGCGGCCCCCAGCAGTAGACTGCCGACTGCACCGACAGCAAGGCCAAGCAGCATCGATGGAGTGTCCAGTTGACTGACTGGCCGTCCCTGCCGAGCCTCGCCCGCGCGAGTCCATTGCCACCAGCCATAGAGCTGCAACGCGGCATAGATCACTTGCAGGAGCATGTCCGAATACAGTTTCACCTCAAAGAAGATCCAGCTGTAGAGCAGCACCATGACCAGGCCGATCGGCCAGCACCAGGGGTTCTGTTTGACTGTCAGCCAGACGGCAATTACACCGAGCGCGGCGGCAAACAGTTCAAGCCCGGACATGCGGTTTCCTTGGGGTAGTCGAAGAGGGGGGGCGATTGTAACCAGAGAGTGGCCTGACGCGTTAATCAGCGTGATCGGGGTATTTGCGCAAAGATCGGAGCCTTGCTCAACGGCCCGGGCCACATCAATGGCCGCATTGAGCACCCGCTTTTGATAACCCGTCACGGCGTATTCTTTTTCTTGTCATAAATGCCCGCCAGCATCCCGGAATGCTTTGGGAGCCAACGTTACCCAAGTGTACTAAGGCTACAGCGTTAATCGGGTATGTCTGGTAGCATTTCGGCCGCGCATGAAAAACCTGAATACGGCTTGTTTTTTCAAGCTTTTTTACGGTTTTTGTTGATCTTGTGCGCGCAGGAATTCAGCTGCGCTATCGCACTGTACGCTATGAAATATATTAACGAGGCATGCCTGGGGCATGGCTTCATGGGGGATAGATGGATCTTTGGACCGCCACTCAGGCATTGATTTTAGGAGTTGTAGAAGGGCTCACAGAGTTCTTGCCCATTTCCAGTACCGGGCACCAGATTATTGTCGCGGACTTGCTGAATTTTGGTGGGGAAAGGGCCATGGCCTTCAACATCATCATCCAGCTCGGGGCGATACTGGCTGTGGTCTGGGAGTTTCGCCGCAAGATCCTGGATGTTGTTCTCGGGTTGCCGACACAACGCAATGCCCAACGATTTACCGTCAATCTGCTGATTGCCTTTATGCCGGCCGTGGTGTTGGGGGTGATTTTCGCCAACCTGATTCACCATTACCTCTTTAACCCGATTACCGTCGCTACAGCGTTGGTGGTGGGCGGGATCATCATGCTCTGGGCCGAGCAACGTCAACATGAAGTGCATGCCGAAAGCGTCGACGAAATCACCTGGAAAGACGCGTTGAAAGTCGGCTTTGCCCAGTGTCTGGCGATGATTCCCGGTACCTCCCGCTCCGGCTCGACCATCATCGGTGGCTTGCTGTTTGGCCTGTCGCGCAAAACCGCCACGGAGTTTTCATTCTTTCTGGCAATGCCGACCATGGTCGGTGCGGCGGTGTACTCGGGCTACAAATACCGTCATTTATTCCAGCCCGATGACTTTCCAGTCTTCGCCATTGGCTTCGTTACCGCGTTCATCTTCGCGATGATTGCGGTCAAGGGGCTGCTCAAGTTCATTGCCAGCCACAGCTACGCGGCATTTGCCTGGTATCGAATTGCCTTTGGCCTGCTGATTCTCGCCACCTGGCAGTTTGGCTGGGTCGACTGGGCGGCTGCCAAACCGTGATCGAGCTTCGGCCGCGTGGCAACTCCGGGCCAAAGCCCGGGGTTGCCATTCAAAACCCGCGATTCAAAGGGCTGGTGTTCCTGGTGTTGTGCGCGCTGCCGGTCTTGGGCTCGGTGCTCCTGTGGCTGCGGGGTGTCTCTTTGATTCCCTTGGCAGCCTATGGAGTTGTGAGCGTACTGGCGTTTTTCCTGTACTGGAGTGACAAGCGCAAGGCCCGCGCCGACAGTTGGCGAACTCCGGAAAACGTCCTGCATGCCCTGGAACTGGCCGGTGGCTGGCCAGGGGCTTTGTTGGCTCAACAGTTTTTTCGGCACAAGACGCGCAAGGTCTCGTATCAGCTGGTGTTCTGGGCGATCGTCCTGCTGCACCAGGTGTTCTGGGTCGACCGGTTGTTCCTTGGCGCCAGGCTGTTTTCCCTATAGCTGTAAGCCGATCTGCATGCGCTTGGGCAACTTGCTGACCACCAATTGATGGGAGCGTTGCAGCAAGCCTTGCAGTTCTTCGGTGGCCAGCGGGTAGGGCGTTTCCATGATGATCCACTGCGCCCGTGCCAGATAAGGCGCAGGATGAATGCCCGGGCGGTCGACATGGCCGAGAAACAGCTCTTTATCGACCTTGAAGGCCAGTGACGCACCCCGCAGGTTCTGCAGCGCAAACATCTTGTTCCCGGCAATCGAGAACACCCGCACACCACCCCATTTGTAATCTTCCCTGGCACCGGGCAGTGCCAGGCAGAAGTGCGCCACATCTTCTTCAGTCATGGGCCTGGCTTTCATAGCAGTCGATCTCCGCAGCTTTTGAACGAATCGGTCAGATGATCAATCCAGGCACGCACCGCAGGCAGCAGGCCGCGTCGATGAGGGTAGACCGCCAGCAGCCATCCGCCAGGCAACGACCAATCGGGCAGTAGCTGCACCAGCTGGCCGTTTTCCAGCTCCTGCTCGCAATACATCATCGGCAGGATAGTGAAGCCCAAACCTGCCAGCGTGCTGGCTTTGCGCACAATAAAATCATCGATGCCCAAGCGCGCTTCAAGGGTCAACTCACAGATTTTTCCGTGCTTATCCAGCATGCGCAAATGCACCATGCGGTCGGCCTCCAGCGCGCCCAGCACCGGGACGTTTTTCAAGTCCTCAGGACTGTTGATTTCCCGTTCGCGCAGAAAGGCCGGGCTTGCAATCATCACCATTTGGGCCTGGCGCAGACGGCGGGTGACCAGCAGTGGATCTTCATCCCCGATTTCTCGCACTCTCAAGGCGACATCGATGCCTTCGGTCACCAGGTCAACGCGGCGGTTGAGTAACGTCATCTCAAGCTGAACCTGGGGGAATTTCTCCAGAAAAGTGCTGATCACCGAGGGTAGAAACTCATGGGCCAGGCCAACCGGGCACGATACCCGCAGGCGTCCGCGAGGTTCGCTGGACATGCTGGCGACTGCTTCGTCGGCCATTTCCGCTTCCAGTAGCATGGCTTGGCAGTGCCGCAGGTAACGCTCACCGACGGCGGTCAACTTCAATTGGCGTGTGGTGCGCTGCAGCAGGCGGGCGTTGAGTCGCTCCTCCAACTCGGCAATGCGCCGGGACAGACGCGACTTTGGAATGCCCAGCAAGCGCCCTGCGGCGGCGAAACCGCCGGCTTCCACGACCTTGGCGAAATAGTAGAGGTCATTCAGGTCTTGCATGGTCAGGACTCGATTGTTCTATCAGTGGGACGAACTATCGCATTATTGTCGACTAATCAGCCATTGGTTTCATCTGTAGGATTGTCCTCACTTGATCGCCCGGTGGCGATCCTCACTTGGAGATCCCACATGAAACTCTTGCATATTGATTCGAGCATCCTGGGCGACAACTCGGCTTCCCGTCAGCTCAGCCGCAGCGTCGTTCACGCCTGGCAAGCCGCAGAGCCGGCAGCTGTGGTGACTTACCGTGACCTGGCAAGCGACGCGATCAGCCACTTCTCCGCCGCCACTCTGGTTGCCGCCGGCACCACCGCTGAACTGCGCGATGCTGCACAGCAGCACGAAGCGCAGCTGAGTGCTTCGACCCTGGCCGAATTCCTCGCGGCTGATGCCGTAGTCATCGCCGCGCCAATGTACAACTTCACCATTCCAACCCAATTGAAAGCCTGGATCGACCGCATCGCAGTTGCCGGCCAGACCTTCCGTTATACCGAAGCCGGTCCTGAAGGCCTGTGCGGTAACAAGAAAGTCGTCGTGGTTTCGACTTCCGGCGGTATGCACGTCGGCCAGGCTACCGGCGTCGGCCACGAAGAGTACTTGAAAGTCATGCTCGGCTTCATGGGCATCACTGACATCGAGTTCGTCCGTGCCCACGGCCTGGCCTACGGTGACGAAGTCCGCGTTAAAGCCATGAGCGATGCCCAGGTGCAAATCAGCGAGCAGTTGTTCGCCGCTGCGTAAAACTAGTGTAAAAAAGTAAATAGCTCAGGTAATACCCACTAAACTCTGTACCCTGCCCATCAGTAGATGGTCAGGGTACGGAGTTTTTTGTTTTTGACGTTTCAGGTTTTGGCCCGGGTTATGCACTCATGGGTTACCGACCCCGCGCTGTGCATGCCTCAGAAGTGGCCAGGACTGGCACAAAGCCTTGGCTGTAAGGGCTGGCAGCAAAAAACGGGCTTTCTAATTACGCAGCAAAGGTAGGGCATCCCATGATGCGTCTTTGTGCAGTGTTACTGATCTGCCTGCTCAGCAGCCTGAATACAGTGCAAGCCGCACCTGCGCCGCACCCTCATTGGAGCGTCGGCTTCCATGAGATGAGCTTTCTCGATCCGCTGGATTTGCAGCCAATGCGGGCGATTGCCTTCTACCCATCGACCGGCATAGAGCATTCAAGCAAGGTTGAGGGGTATAAGATCGAAGCCTCCAAAGATGCCAAAATTGCGATTGGCCGGTTTCCGATGCTGATGCTGTCCCACGGCAATACCGGGACCCCGCTGGCTTTGCATGATCTGGCCACGTCGCTGGCGCGCAAAGGTTTTGTGGTGGTAGCAGTGATACACCCCGGTGACAACTACAAGGATCACAGTCGCCTCGGCACATTGAGCAATCTGTATGGCCGGCCGATCCAGATTTCCGAAGCGATCACCGCAACACTGGCTGATCCGATGCTGTCGCCGTTCGTCAATGCCGACCAGGTCGGCGTGATTGGCTATTCGGCCGGCGGCGAAACCGCATTGATCCTGTCCGGTGCCACGCCGGATCTGGATCGCCTGCGCCGTTATTGCCAGGAGCGCCCCGACGACAACGACGCCTGTAACACCCAGGGCGAATTGATCGTCGATCGCGATGACTTGCGGCCAGTCGCTGACCCGAGGGTTCATGCATTGTTACTGATGGCCCCGCTGAGCCTGAAGTTCGGTCGTAATACGCTGTCCGGGGTGCATGTGCCGGTGCTGCTTTATAGCGGTGATGGCGACAAACTGGTGGCTATCGATAAAAACGCTGCTGCGCTGGCGCGAAAACTGCCGACTGCTCCGGATTTCAAGCTGCTGGCCGGTGCCGGGCACTTTGTGTTCATGGCGCCCTGTACAGAGGAGCAACTGGTGGCGATGCCGGCCTTGTGTACCGACGCTGTCGGCGTCGACCGCGAAGACATTCACCGCAACTTGATCTCTGAAGCCGGCCGCTTCTTTTCCCATGAGCTGGGCAAGCCAAGCAGGGCAGGGTTGCAGACCGCCGATCAATAGTTGTTCCTACACGGATCGGTACTTCAATAACAGGGTCAGACCCAGCCCCGTCATCGAAAGCAGTGCTGCGCAGAAGAAGATCCACGAGTACCCCAGGTTCAGCGCCACGGCGCCCATCAATGGCCCGGCAATCGCCAGCGCCAGATCGAAAAACACCGCATAAGCACTCAGCCCCGCACCGCGACTGGTGTTGGGTACCTGCTTGATCGCCTCGACGCCCAAGGCTGGGTAGACCAGCGACAAACCGAATCCGGTCATCCCGGCGCCCATCAAGGCAACGCCTGTCGATGGCGCAAGCCAGAGCAATACCAGCCCCACGGTTTCGATGCACATACAGGCAATCGCCGCTGTGAAACCACCGAACCGGCTGATGCTGGAGATAAACAGCAGACGCGACAGAATAAAACACATCCCGAATACCGTCAGGCAGTACGCGGCACCGGTCCAGCCGCGGCTGACATAGAAGAGCGTAATAAAGGTGGTCAAGGTGCCATAGCCGATCGATGCCAGACTCAGGCTGGCGCCAAACGGGGCAATGCGGCCAAACACGGCCCAGAAGGGCAGGCGCTCGCCGCGAATGACGGGAACCGAGGGTTTGTTGCGAATCATCAGCAAGGCTGCCAGTGCCAACAGCGACAGGGCGATGCCCAGACTGGTAAAGCCCAGCTCACCGACCATCACCACCCCCAGCGGTGCGCCAATGGCGATGGCGCCATAAGACGCTATGCCATTCCAGGAAATCGAGCGGGCGGTATGCTCCACGCCGACCTGGCCCATGCACCAACTGATGGTGCCGACCCCGATCAAACCTTGGGCGATGCCCAGCAATAAGCGGCCGCCGATCAAAATCAGCAGACTCAGCAGCGGCAAGCTTTGCAGCAAGGTAGAGATCAGCGTGAGCCCGCCACTTAGAACAATCCCTATCAGGCCATAAATGATCGCGCGCTTGGTGCCGATGCTGTCCGACATGCGTCCCGCCATGGGGCGGCTGAGCAGGGTCGCGAGGTATTGCGAACCGATGGTCAGCCCGGCCACCACGGCACTGAACCCAAGTTGTTCATGGACGTAACCGGGCAGCACGGCGATCGGCAAGCCGATGCACAGAAATGCGATGAAGGTATAGAAAACGATGGAGACGATCTGCCGGGTGATCGCCATGGAGCTGAGTGTGGCCATTTGTTGCGCAGACATGAGGGCTCGTTCGCGGGCGGCGGTTGGAGAGTTGCATCATGGCGTGGAGGTGGAATAAAAGGAAGCAGGCTAACGATTTGTTTGCCGAGGCGGGGCTGCCGATGTCTCGGTGGGTGGGATGCGTTTGGTGGATGGAATGCTTGATCGTCGCTACGGAACTGGCGAAACATTCGGTGATAGAACACCTTTGAAGCAGTCGGATTGAGATGATAGTTTTCGTCCCCCATTAAAAAGACCTGAGGACAATCCGAATGCGCCCAATCGCAAAGCGTTGCGCAGAATTTCTCTTGCTCGCCTGGGCAGTCTTTTTCGGCAAATTCGCCATGGCCAATACCCAACAGCCGGATATCGATACCCTCGTGCAAGATGCCGCTCGAGAGGTCATGCAGCAATACAACATTCCCGGCCTGGCCATTGCGGTTACGGCCAATGGCAAGCAGCGGTTCTACAACTACGGCGTGACCTCCAGGGAAACACAGCAGAAGGTTACGAGCGATACGCTCTTTGAAGTCGGCTCGATCAGCAAAACATTCACGGCCACGTTGGCGACTTACGCTCAGGCCAATGGGCAGCTTTCACTCACCGACAGCCCAGGCAAGTATCTGCCTCAACTCCAGGGCAGTCATTTCGACAAGGTGACGTTGATGAATTTGGGGACTCACACGGCTGGAGGCTTCCCACTTCAGTTTCCTGACGACATACAGAATACCGGGCAGATGATGGACTACTTCAAGGCCTGGCAGCCCAGCTACGCCCCTGGCACGTACAGGACCTATGCCAACCCCAGTATCGGGATGCTCGGCTTGATCGCGGCCAAGAGCATGAAAATGCCGTTTGAAGAGGCGATGGAGCAACGGCTGTTTCCCAAATTGGGTATGCCTGAGAGCTTCATCAACGTTCCGGCAAGCAAGATGCCCCTCTACGCTCAGGGCTACAACAAAGAGGATGCTCCGGTCCGGTTGAACCCCGGTGTACTTGGAGCTGAAGCCTACGGCGTGAAAACCACCGCCAGGGACCTGATTCACTTCGTCGAGGCCAACCTGGGCCTCATACAGGCAGAGACAAAACTCAAACGTGCGATCGTCGATACCCATACGGGCTACTTCAAGCTGGGTTCGATGACACAGGATCTGGTCTGGGAGCAGTACAGCTACCCGGCGGAGCTGAATACGCTGATCGAAGGCAACTCCGACAAGATGATTTATCAGAGCAATTCCGTCACAGAACTGAATCCGCCCCTGCCGCCGCAGGAGGCTGTCTGGATCAACAAGACCGGCTCGACCGGTGGTTTTGGTGCCTACGTGGCCTTTGTGCCTGCGAAGCAGCTCGGCATTGTGGTGCTGGCCAACAAGAACTATCCCAACGAGTCCCGGGTTCGCCTGGCGCATCGAATACTGAACAAGCTGGATTGCTGTTTACCAATAGCGAACTGAGGTCGCCTGGATAGACTGGTTGCTTACGGACACCGCCGAGCGGATGTTTGATTGGCTGAAGGAAAGCCAAGGATCGGTACCCGCTACGACAAACCGGCAAGAAGTTTTGCTGCCATGGCCTCGCTGGCTTGCACGCCGCGGCGCCTATGGCAGCACTATTGGTTCAGAGCCGGACCGTCAGCGAAGATCCAGCTGATGCCGATACGGCAAGTCCGGCCCGGTTTTGCTGCAGGTCAGGGCGGCGGCGCTGACAGCGAAGGTGAGCATGGCGCCGATCTGTTCGCGGGTCAGGCGTTGCAGGCCTTCGATTGAATCGAGTCGCTGTTCGGTCAGCCAAGCGATCAGGGCCGCCTGGAAGGTGTCGCCGGCACCCACGGTGTCAGCCATCACCACGGGGCAAGCCGGTACCGACCAATTGCCATGGCGGCGGCTGAATACCGTTGCGCCCTGACTGCCACGGGTGAGGAATACCAGCTGACAGCGGTGTTCCAGCCAGCCTTCGATCACGCTCTGCGGATCACACTCCGGGTAGAGCAGCTTCAGGTCTTCATCGCTGACCTTGATCAGGTCGGCATGTTCGACCAGTGTGCTGATGCGCTCGCGCCACCGTTCGATATCCGGTTCGGGGTTGAGTCGTACATTGGGGTCGAGGCTGATCAGACGCTTGCCGCTTTCCCGGCGCACCAGGGCAAGCAGGGTATCGGCAATCGGCTGCACCACCAACGAGAACGAACCAATATGCAAGCCGCGCACATCGGCGCCCAACACAGGCAAATGTGCAGGCAACAGTAGACGATCAGCACAGCCTTCACCGCGGAAGCTGTAATGCGGCGAGCCATCGGTGCCGACGGCGACCATCGCCAGAGTGGTCGGTGCGTCGAAGTCCAACAGGTAGTCCGGGCGCACGCCTTCCTCCTGCAACACCTGCCGCAGACGTCGACCCAGGTAGTCGTTGGACAGCCCGGCGAGCAGCGCCACGTCGATGCCCAAACGCCGTAAACCTACGGCCACGTTGAACGGTGAACCGCCAGCAATCGCTTTGTAATTCACTTTCGAAGCCTGACCGCTGATGTCGTTTTCGCTGAAGAAATCGAACAGCGCTTCACCACACACCAAATACATAGTCGTTCTCTCTTTTAAAGGGTTGCCACATGCTGTTGATAGCGTTCATAGGCCTGTTGATAGGCGTTTACGCTGGCCGCGCCCGGCAAGGTTTGACTGACTGGGTCGAGGCTGACACAACGCTCGCACAGTTCAAACAGGCTTTGTTCTGTTCCATTTGCCCAGGACTCGCACCAGGCAGCCTGAATCGCCGCACCGAGGGCCGCGGCTTCGCTTTGTTCGGGGCAGATCACGGGGGTGTTCATGATATCGGCGACCATCTGCCGCCATATCGGGCTTTTTGATCCGCCGCCAGTCAGCCGAATACTGCGGCTCTGCAAACCGTTGTTGCGCAACAGATCCAGACCATAGCGCAAACCGAAGGTGGTGCCTTCGACCACGGCGCGGCACAGGTTGGCCTGAGTCAGGTTGGTCATGTTCAAACCCAGCAGGCTGCCGCTGGCATGGGGCAGGGCGGGGACCCGTTCGCCGTTGAGGAACGGCAGCATGCACACACCTTCGGCGCCAATAGGCGCCTGGGCGACAAGCTGGTTGAAGCGATCGATGTCCAGCTCGAACAACTGGCGAATCATCCCCGTGGCGTTGGTCAGGTTCATGGTGCAGATCAACGGCAGCCAGCCGCCGCTGGATGAACAGAAGCTTGCCACCGACGCGTCCGGGCTGACGTGCGGCTGTTCGGCGTAGGCATACACAGTGCCGGAGGACCCGAGGCTCATGGTGATCGCCCCGGGCTGAATGTTGCCGGTGCCGATGGCGCCCATCATGTTGTCGCCACCGCCACTGGATACCAGTGCTTTGGGATTGACACCCAGCAGCTCAGCGATGTCTGGAAGCAAAGTGCCCACCGGCGTACGGGCTTCGATCAGTTGTGGCAAGGCCGCGGCCAGCCGACCGCGGGGGTCGATATGGTTGAGCAATGACACATCCCATTCACGGCTGCGCACATTGAAATAACCGGTGCCTGAGGCATCACCGTATTCGCTGCAACGGCGGCCGGTCAGCCAGTAATTAAGGTAGTCGTGGGGCAGCAATATCGTCGCTATCTCGGCAAAAACCTCAGGATGCCGCTCTTTGGTCCAGAGCAGTTTCGATACCGTATAGCCAGGTGCGATGACCACGCCGAGGCGTTCCAGCGAACCACGTTCGCCGCCCAGATGAGCCAGCAGCCGATCATTTTCCGGGGTGGACTCGGTATCGCACCAAAGCTTGGCCGGGCGCAGTACCTGACCTTCATCATCGAGCAGCACCAAGCCATGCTGCTGGCCGGAAACGCCGATGCCAAGGATGTCCTGACCACTGACATCGGCCGCCTGCAGCGCTCTGCGCGTCGAGAGTATCAAGGCGCCAAGCCACTGGTCAGTGTCCTGCTCGCGACGGCCATTGGCGCCGCTGATCATGCTATGGCTGGCTGCGCCATGGCCCAGAACCTTGCCACTGACCGAGTCGAGGACAATGGCTTTGGTACCTTGGGTGCCGCAGTCGATGCCCAGGAATAGTTTTTGGTTTGCCATGCAAAGACCTTGATCGTTCCCACGCTGCGCGTGGGAATGCTTCACTGGACGCTCTGCGTCCGTTCTTGGAGGTGACGCGGAGCGTCACGGGCTGCATTCCCACGCAGAGCGTGGGAACGATCAGTTTGCGAGTAGCTTCTCTAACGTCCTGGTCACCCCATCCTCGCGCAAGCTGTTCAAGCACCGCTCAAACGCCGCGACAAACTCGGCCGATTCAGGAATCGCCGTACCAAAGATCTCCTCAACCGCGAGCAATCTCTGCGTGACCAACACATCATCCGCCACCAACGCCTGACAAAACTCAGCTCGAGGGTCAGCAATGGCGTAGCTGTCACCATTCTCATCGACGCCTTTGAGATACAGCGCCCAAGCGGCAACCACTAATGCCGCGCGCTCTGTTTCTTCGCCATTGGCGATCAGCCGATTGATGGTCGGCACGGTGAACTTGGGAAATTTCGAGGAGCCATCAGAACACACCCGTTCAAGCTGATCGGCAATCGCCTGGTTGGAGAAGCGCTCTACCAGAGTGTCTTTGTAACGTGTCAGATCGATTCCCGGGACCGGCGCCAGTTGCGGCGTTACGTCGAGGTCCATGTAGGCGCGCATGAAACGTACGAACAGCGGGTCGTTCATGGTCTCGTGGACGAAGCGATAACCTTTGAGAACTCCCAGATAGGTCAGCGCCAGATGGCTGCCGTTGAGCAGTTTGATCTTCATCTCTTCATAGGGTGTGACGTCGTCGGTGAACTGCACGCCGACCTTTTCCCAGGCTGGACGACCGTTGACGAATTTGTCCTCCAGCACCCATTGCACAAAGGGCTCACAGACCACCGGCCAGGTATCGTCGATGCCGTGTTCGTCGTGCAGTTGCAGGCGGTGGGCGGCGCTGGTCATCGGCGTGATGCGATCGACCATGGCGTTGGGGAAGCTGACGTGGGCGCCAATCCAGTCGTGCAGGCCGGCATCGCGCAGGGCAGCAAAGGCCAGCAGCGCCTTGCGGGCTACCGCGCCGTTGTGCGGCAGGTTATCGCAGGACATCAGGGTGAACGCTGGGATGCCAGCGGCGCGGCGCTTGGCCAGGGCTGAACAGAGGAAACCGAACACGGTTTTCGGGCTGCCCGGATGGGCCAAATCATGCTGGATCTGCGGCAAATGCGCCATGAACTCGCCGTTGCTGTCGTCAATGCAATAGCCGCCCTCGGTGATGGTCAGCGAGACGATGCGAATCTGCGGGCTGGCGAGCTTGTCGATCAGCGGATCGGCACCGTCTTCGGCCAGCAGCATGTCGCTGATGGCGCCGATGACCCGGACCTGAGTGTCATCGGTATCGCCCAGTTCAAACAGGGTGAACAGGTAGTCCTGGCCGGCCAGGTCATCCCGGGCGCGGCGATCCTCGGGGCGCAGGCCGACGCCGCAGATGCTCCAGTCCAGGCCTTCACCCAAGTTCATCAAGGCGTCGGTGTAATACGCCTGATGGGCGCGGTGAAAACCACCGACACCGATATGCGCGATACCTTGCCGGGTGTCCGCCACGGCATAGGCGGGCACCGCCACTTCAGGCGCCAGACGGCTAAGGTTCTGCTTGTTCAGTTTCATGTTGAGCTCTCGGCAATCAGGCGGCGGCGCGTAGCGGTCGGGTAACCGCCACACCGTTGGCATCGAATAAATGGCAGTGTTCAGCGTCCAGGTGCAGGCTCAGCTTCTCGCCATAACGGCTGGCCAGGTCACCGCGTATGCGCATGGTCAGGGCTTCGCCGGAGGCGGTCAGGACGTGGCAGAAGGTGTCGCTGCCCAGGCGCTCGCTGACATCGGCTGTGACCTGCAAGGTGCAGTCGCCCGGTTGCGCCAGGTTCAAGTGTTCCGGACGAATCCCCAGGGTGATCGGGCCGCCAACGCTCAACGTCGCGCCACTGAGTGGCAGGCGGATGCGGGTGCCGGCGTCCAGTTCGACTTCACAGCCCTGAGCGTCGATACGGCTGACCTTGCCTTTGAGAAAGCCCATTTTTGGCGTGCCGAGGAAGCCAGCCACAAACAGGTTGGCTGGCTGGTGATAGAGCTCCAGTGGCGAGCCGACCTGCTCGATGCGTCCACCATTAAGCACTACCACTTTGTCGGCCAGGGTCATGGCTTCGACCTGGTCGTGGGTCACGTAGATCATCGTCGCTTGCAGTTCTTTGTGCAGCCGCGCCAGTTCCAGACGCATCTGCACCCGCAGGGCGGCGTCGAGGTTGGACAGCGGCTCGTCGAACAGGAAGATTTTCGGATTACGCACGATCGCCCGACCGATAGCCACGCGCTGGCGTTGACCGCCGGAAAGCTGCTTCGGTTTGCGCTCCAGCATTGGCGCAAGTTCCAGAATCCGCGCGGCGTCGTTTACCTTTTTATCGACTTCGGCCTTGGCCACGCCAGCGAGATCCAGCGCGAAGGACATGTTTTTGCGCACGCTCATGTGCGGGTACAGGGCGTAGGTCTGGAACACCATTGCCAGGTCGCGTTTGGCCGGGCTGACTTCGGTGATGTCGCGGCCATCGAGCTCGATGGTTCCGCTGCTGACTTCCTCCAGCCCGGCGATCAGCCGCAACAGTGTGGACTTGCCGCAACCGGACGGACCAACAAAGACCACGAACTCGCGGTCGTTCACTTCCAGGTCGATGCCTTTGATGATGGAAAAGCCTTCGAAGCCTTTTTGCAGATTCTTGATTTTCAGGTTGGCCATGATGGGCCTCCATTTTTAATTGTTCTGATTGGGTTTATGCAGGAGCCGAAGATCAAAAGATCACAGGCTGTACCAGCTCCTGCATTGGATCGTGTATGCCCCGTGTCCCTACTTCACCGCGCCAAATGACAAACCACGCACCAGCTGTTTCTGGCTGATCCAGCCGAAGATCAGGATCGGCGCACAGGCCAGGGTGGATACCGCCGACAACTTGGCCCAGAACAACCCCTCGGGGCTTGAATAGGAGGCGATCAACGCGGTCAGCGGCGCGGCTTTCGACGAGGTGAGGTTCAGCGACCAGAACGCCTCGTTCCAGCACAGGATCAGCGACAGCAGCACGGTGGACGCCAGGCCGCCCTTGGCAATCGGCAGCAGCACTCGAAGCATTTCCTGAGCGAGCGTGGCGCCGTCGAGGCGCGCGGCTTCGAGGATGTCTTTAGGAATGTCCTTGAAGTAGGTGTAAATCATCCAGACCACGATCGGCAGGTTGATCAGCGTGTAGATCACGATCAGCGCGATGCGCGTGTCGAGCAGGCCGAAACTCTTGGCCAGCAGGTAGATCGGCATCAGCACGCCCACCGGCGGCAGCATCTTGGTCGAGAGCATCCACAGCAACGTGCCTTTGGTGCGTTGGGTTTCGTAGAACGCCATCGAATAAGCCGCCGGCACCGCGATCAGCAGGCACAGGGCCGTGGCACTGAAGGAAATCACCACGGAGTTCCAGGCGAAACTGAAGTAGTCGCTACGCTCGTTGATGTGCAGGTAGTTCTCCAGCGTCGGGGTGAAGAGGAACTGCGGTGGCGTGGCGAAGGCGTCGATTTCGGTTTTGAAACTGGTCAGCACCATCCAGAAGATCGGGAAGAAAATCAGGATCGCGATGGCCCAGGCCAGAGTGCCCAGCAGCAGGCTTTGCAGACGACGGGATTGTTGAAGGGTCATGGTGCAGGCCTCAGGCTTTGTCTGTCAGGTTTTTGCCGATCATCCGGACCAGGAGGATCGCCGCGATATTGGCAATCACCACCGCAATCAAGCCGCCGGCGGACGCCATGCCGACATCGAATTGCACCAGCGCCTGGTTGTAGATCAGGTACGCGAGGTTGGTCGAGGCATAGCCGGGGCCACCGTTGGTGGTGGTGAAGATTTCGGCGAACACCGAGAGCAGGAAGATGGTTTCGATCATCACCACCACCGCAATCGGCCGCGCCAGGTGCGGCAGGGTCAGGTGCCAGAAGATTGCGATCGGGCCGGCACCGTCGAGGCGCGCGGCTTCTTTCTGTTCCTGGTCGAGGGACTGCATGGCGGTCATCAGGATCAGGATCGCGAAGGGCAGCCATTGCCAGGAGACAATGATGATGATCGACAGCAGCGGGTAATGCGCCAGCCAGTCCACCGGTTGCGCGCCGAACAGCTTCCAGACGTAGGCGAGAATCCCCGACACCGGATGGAAAATCAGGTTCTTCCAGATCAACGCACCCACGGTGGGCATGATGAAAAACGGCGAGATCAGCAGTACGCGGACGATGCCGCGCCCGAGAAACTCGCTGGCCTCCAGCAAGGCGCTGATCAACACCCCCAGTACCACGCTGATCAGCAGCACGCTGCCGACCAGCAACAGGGTATTGGTGGCGCCGGGCAGGAAGCCCGAATCGCTCAGGAAGTAGGTGAAGTTCTCCAGCCCCACGAACTGGTTTTCACCGGGGTAGAGCAGGCTGTAGCGGATCAGCGAAAAGTACAGGGTCATGCCCAGCGGCACGATCATCCACAGCAGTAACAGCGCCACCGAGGGGCTGACCAGAAACCAGCCGGGATTGCTCAGACGGCTTTTGCGAACCGGCTGGGGAATTTCCATATGTGCTTTGAGCGTCGAAGTATTCATGGTGATCACAACCGATTGGTGACAGGCAGATGAAGATCAAATGTGGGAGCGACGGTGCGGCGATCCCACAGGGGGTTCCGGGTTATTTGGGATAACCGGCGCGTTTCATCTCGCGTTCGGTGGTTTGCTGGGCGGAGGCGAGGGCTTGGTCGACGCTGCTCTGACCGGTCAATGCGGCGGAGAACAACTTGCCCACCTGAGTGCCGATTGCCTGGAATTCAGGAATGGTCACCAACTGGATACCAACGTAAGGCACGGGTTTGATAGTCGGTTTGCTCGGGTCGGCCGCTTTCAGCGATTCCAGCGTCACCCGGGCGAACGGAGCCGCGCTCATGTAGGCCTCGCTGTAGGTAGAAGCGCGGGTGCCTGGGGGAACGTTGGCGATGCCGTCTTTCTCGGCGACCAGTGCGCCATACTCTTTGGAAGTCGCCCAGCTGGTGAAGGTTTTTGCCGCATCCTTGGCTTTGGAGCTGGTCGGGATCGCCAGGGACCAGGAGTAAAGCCAGGCCGAACTCTGGTCACTCACTTGATGGGGCGCATAAGCAAAGCCGACATGCTCGCTGACCTTGCTCTGGGTTTTGTCGGTGACGAAGGAACCGGCCACCGTGGCATCAATCCACATGGCGCATTTGCCGCTGTTGAACAACGCCAGGTTTTCGTTGAACCCGTTACTGGACGCGCCTGGCGGGCCGGATTTCTTCAGGGTGTCAACGTAGAAATTCACCGCGTCTTTCCATTCGGGGCCGCTGAATTCCGGCTGCCATTTCTCATCGAACCAGCGCGCTCCATAGGCATTGGCGATGGTAGAAATCAGCGCAATGTTTTCCCCCCAGCCGGCCTTGCCGCGCAGGCAGATGCCGTATTGGTCCTGCCCGGGTTTGTTCAGCAGGGTGGCGAACTCGCCGATCTGCTTCCAGGTGGGATGTTCAGGCATCGTCAGCCCGGCATCCTTGAACAGGTCGGTGCGGTAGTAGGTCATGGAGCTTTCGGCATAGAACGGCAAGGCGTAGAGCGTGCCCTTGACCGACAGGCCTGCACGCACCGAAGGGAAAACATCGTTGAGGTCGTAGGAGGCGGGCAGGTCCCGCATCGGCTCCAGCCAACCCTGGGCGCCCCAGAGTGCGGCTTCGTACATACCGATGGTCAATACGTCGAACTGTCCGCCCTGGGTGGCGATGTCCGTGGTCAGTCGTTGGCGCAGTACGTTTTCTTCCAGCACGACCCAATTGAGCTTGATATCCGGGTGCTCGGCTTCGAAGGTCTTCGAGAGCTTTTGCATGCGGATCATGTCGCTGTTGTTGACCGTGGCAATGGTCAGGGTTTGTGCGCCAAGGCTGACGCCGCTGAGGGTCATGCAGGTGGTGACAAGCAGAGCTTTTACAGAGGGTTTCATCGCGCACTCCTCTTCTACGCCCGGTGGGCAGCAGAAGGACCGTTATTGTTTTTGTGTCTTGCGTAGGCAAGCAAGAATGTAGGCTGATTACAGCCCTCAAACGGTGCGATGACAAATCATCCATGACACTTGAATCGATACTATTTTGCACTGGGGGACAAGATGAGGATAATTCGGGATAAACGATTCAGCAGAATGTCAGCGCTGATCGTTCCCACGCTCCGCGTGGGAATGCATTCCGTGACGCTGCGCGTCACAATCGCGAACGGACGCGGAGCGTCCAGGGCGGCGTTACCACGCGGAGCGTGGGAACGATCAACAAGGGGTGTATTTTACAGATTCTGCTCAGTCAACCGTTGCACCGCCAAGCGTCGATAGTGCGAAGGCGTCATGCCCTTGAGCTGCTGAAAACGCCGGTTGAAATTGGAAATATTGTTGAAGCCAGATTCGAAACACACATCGGTGATCGGCTTTTTGCCATCAGCCAGCAGCTCGCAGGACTTGCTGATGCGCAAGCGATTGACGAACTCGATGAAGCAGCGCCCCGTGGCCTGCTTGAACACCCGGGAGAAATACGTAGGTTTCATGCCCAGATATTCGGCGACTTCTTCAAGCGGCAATTCGCGGGCGTAATGAGCAAAGATGTAATCCACCGCGCGGTTGGTGCGGTCGATATTGTGCTCATCGGCCAGTTGCGGGGTAGTCGCGCCCGAGAGCACCTGGTAATCGTCGCACGTGCTGAGCAGTTCCAGCAGAATGAAAAAGTGCCCAAGCCGGGTAGCACCTTTGGAGTCGGCGATGTGTTGCATCAAGGCCATTGCCTGGCCAATGGTGTGTTTGCAGCGGAACTCGATTCCGTAATGCGCGCGCTCGAGCAAAGGCGTGAGCGCCTTCAGCTCGGAGAATACCTGATGGCCGCTTTCGAACAGCTCGTCGGTGAAGTTCACCAGCATGTCGCGCTTGGGCACCACTTCCTCTTCGGCAACCTGGCTGATCCAGTTGTGGGGTAGGTTGGGGCCGGTGAGGAAGAGCGTTTCGGGGTAGAAATTGCCGATGTAATCGCCAATGAACACCTTGCCGGAGCTGGCAACGATCAGGTGCAGTTCGTACTCCTTATGGAAATGCCAGCGCACCAGAGGGCATGGGAAGCCGTGCTGCCGATAGATGATGGACAACCCGTTGTGGTCGTCCATCAATTCGTAGGAAGGGTCGGTGATTCTGGCTGCTCGGGTCATCTTGGGGCGCTTTTATTGTTCTTGCGTCCTGATGATGCCCTCTCCAGACAGGCAGCACCAGCCCGCCGTACCCGTGGGAAAGGTATCGGCTTTTCCAAAGGTTCAGTGTTTGTTTCGCCCCGTCGCCATGTTGACTTCCCGTCAATAATCAACGAGCAAACTATCGCCCAGAAAATCGACATTGATAATGCTGCATTTTGGTGTCCAGCCAGACGTTGGACCAAACCATTCATTCAGCTCTTTGGCAATTCTTTTCACCCCCGCCAGTTTTTCATAACTGGTTGCAGATAGTGACCAGGGCATTGCACCCGAAGGTGGGGATTTTCATGTGCGAGCAATGTGTTGTTTGAGTTCATCAGGGGAAGTAATGTCGTTACCACTCCACTTATGTTCGATCTTCGGCCAGAATATCGGGCTGTCCATGTCAGGATGCCTCCGGGTCGCCAGTACAATTCGTTGCTGGTTGCTAATCTTATTTAATTCCCCCAGCGTCAGGTATTTATTTTGTTTGGGGATCAGTCGCGATCCCAGTGCCTCCAGAATGGCACTGTTAAAACCTTTGAAGTCGCCATAATGCATTCCATCGCTCAATATCAATAGGGTAATAAGTTGCTTTGTAGTGTGATTCACGGTGTGTGTCGCCAGGGCTGCTGGTCACACAGTTTTATATATAGTTCAATGATCGGCGAGTGGCGGGGAATTGAAATGTCTGGATAACTAATCGCACCGTGACACCTTGCTGGCGGAGCAAGCAAGGTTAATGTCAGGGGCAGAAGTGCAGCGTATTCAATGGCAAAAAATCATGAACCATTGAAATGTGTGGCTTAAGGGGCAGTTCGGTTCTTCGCCTCGATCCACTGCGCCATGTATTGAGTGCTTTTATGGTGGTGGTGCCGAAGCATACTGCCGGTAAAGTTGTCCCGTCGTAGTTGCAACAGATCTATTCGGCACGACTGCAAGCGTTCAATCAACGCCGGGCCATGCACCTGTTGCTGGTAACGGGCGGCCAGTAGTTCACGGCCACGATCCTGAGCCTGATTCCACAGCGTCTTGTCCTTATAGAGCTGCACCGAGGCATCGGCCAGCGTGCTCGCGGTTTCGGCTATGGCGCCTGGCCAAGGCAGGTCGCCACCCATGGCTTCGGCGCCAATCGGGGTCGTGACGTTAGGGGTGCCACAGAGCATGGCATCGACAATCTTGCCTTTGATCCCGGCGCCGAAACGCAGCGGTGCAAGACAGATTCGCGCCGCAGCCATGACCTGTAAGGCATCCTCAGCCCAGTTCATTACATGAAAACCTTGGGCCGGGTTGTGCAACGCTGTGGCCTTGGGCGGGGTATAGGCACCATAGATATGCAACTGCGCACCGGGCAGTTGCTGACGGATCAATGGCCAGAGGGTGGTTTTCATCCAGAGCACCGCATCCCAATTCGGCGCATGGCGGAAGTTGCCGATGCTCAGAAAGTGCGCGCGGTCTTCGAACGGGGCGAACGACTGTGCTGGCGGGTCGAGCATCAGTGGGCACCAGTGCAGCAAATTACGTGGCACCTTGAATTGCTCGACCAGCAGTTCGATTTCGACCTCGGAGATCATCAGGCTGAGATCGCAGCGATAGAGTGCGGCGATTTCCCGTTTGGCCAGATCAGTGTCGGCCATGTGCTCGAATTCCTCGCGCAGGGCTGGTGCGAATAGCGTACGGAAGTCATCCTGGTCATCGCCGGCTTTGAGGCGGTCCTTGAGCCGCTGATGACGCGCATGCCGCAGGCTTTGCAGGTCCGACGTCTCCAGCACGCGCAGGGCGTCGGGGCATTGTTTTTCGACGCGCCAACCGAATTGCTCTTCCATCATGAACTGGTCGAACAGCACGATATCCGGCGCCAGCTCGGCGACAAAGGCGTCGAAACTGCTGTTGTTCAATTCGATCGGGCATTCGCGAATGCCCAACGCAAGCAGGTCCGCCTTATGTTCTCCGATGCCCGCGGGACTGCTGAAGGTGACGTCCCAACCCTGCTGCAAAAAAGTCTCAAGGATCTGCATCACATGCCCGCTGGCGGCGGATGAGCGTGGCTCGGGCCAGACGTAACCAATGACCAGGACTTTGGTTGCAGGCTGACTCATAGAACGGTTCCTTTGATGCGAGCGGGTGGCAGGGGACGCGAAAAGGGCGCAATTAAACCACGCTTCAGATGAAAGTCGCTTCGCAGATTCTCACGGCATTTCAGCCTGGTGAGTTGGCGCCCGGCAGCCACCTCAAAGAGGTGGAGCTGACCGGGTGGATTGGGTCTTGTTAAAGCTAATCAGTGAGGGGTGATGCTCAACGTGCTGCTGTCGGTGATGGGGCAATCTCTAACTGAAAATTCATGAGTTTGGGTCCCCTCGGCGTCAGGGTGTCCAAGTCCAGCATGTACCAATCAAAACCGGTTTGTACGATATAGGGGGTGAGAATCGTCCATCCCGTGTTTGTCAATGCATGGAAATTCCTGTCCTCGAGCGAAATCGATGCGTTCATGGCAAGGCGAGCCGAAAAACACAGTCGCGAAAATAATCAAGAAGGCTGAACTCTAAAGCGGCGTTCAGCGCCCTTGTCGGAGCATGCTCTGAACCTTGTCCCGCAGTTGATCTATAGAGAACGGCTTGCCGATGACCGACATGCCGACCGGGGCTTCAATGCTTTCGGCATAACCGCTGGCAAACAGAACTGGCAATGTGGGTCGAAGCTCACGGGCACGGACTGCCAGTTCTTTACCGTCCATGCCCGGTAGTCCGACGTCTGTCATCAACAGGTCGATAGTCTGCCCGCTGTCCCCGAGAAGTTTCAAGGCGGTTTCGCTGCCATCGGCTTCAAGCACCTTGAGCTCCAGCTCTTGCAATACGTCAACGATCAGCTCGCGTACGATGGCGTCGTCTTCGACTACAAGGACGGTGGAGGCGATGGCGGACATTGCGGGGCTCTCTAAAAGTGAAGGCGCGGGTGCCGGTCGGTGAAACAGACTCGCTACTGGCATGAGCCATAAGCGAGTCCCGACAAGTTCTCGAGGTTGTACAAAACAGCATAGCGGTATACCGGCCGACAAGAATAACCTTCTGCTTGACCCAGGGCAGGTACGACATAGGACATTGCGCGCTAAGCTGTCAGAAAAATAGCAGCCCGGCTCAGGAGCAAGCCCCGTGTTTCAGCACTTCACCAAGGCCTTTAAGCGGTGTGCATGCGCAATGTTTCGCGGTTCCGTACCGGCAAGCTGTCGATCCTCTCCAGCCGGTTTTATCTGGCACAATTTGTGCTTTTCCTGTTGCAGAACTTCGCGCTGCAAGTCGATTCGGCTGAATCCTCGGTGAGCTTCGTTGCCGATCTACCGGTAGAAGGCAACCGGGACGAGTCCCCCATCGAACAGGTAGTATCCAGCCTGCTGACAATTGCTTTGCGTTATGGCGCCAAGGGTCCGATCGACCTGCACGTGTACACCGAAGGCGGCCAGGCACGGCTCGAAGCCCATGCTGGCTCCATCACTGTTGAATGCAAGATTATGAAGGCTCCTTATTTCGCGTTTGCCTGCCGTTGTAGAAAACAGCTACAAGCGACGCAACCTCTGCTTGACCGGATGGTCGTATCCGGCAGCTATTGAACGAACAAAGGCTTCCCATGAGTGAAGATGCACAAGACGTCGTACTGATCGTCGAAGATGAACCGGTAATCCTGATGCTTCTCGCCGACTACCTGTCGGGCCTGGGCTATCGGGTATTACAGGCCGAGAATGGCGAGCAGGCCTTCGAGATTCTGGCCAGTAAACCGAACCTGGACGTCATGATCACCGATTATCGACTGCCCGGTGGCATCACCGGGGTGATGATCGCCGAGCCTGCGCTCAAGCTTCGCCCGGACCTGAAAGTGATCTTTATCAGTGGTTACGCGGCTGAAATTCGAGAATCTGGCAGCCCTATCACGCGGACTGCACCGATCCTGGAAAAGCCCTTCAACCTGAGTACCTTGCAGCAGAAAATTCAGGAAATGCTGGCGTAGCGAGCGGTTGTTCTCTACGAGACCGCAACCGGCGGACCAGGCATTCGCGCAGATCCTGCATCGACCTGGTACAGCCGTGGATGATCAGGTGTACGCATAACCTGCAGGAGTTGCCGAGCCCGCGTTCGGACGATCTTTCGGGGGGTTGTCGCAGGCTTGGGCCTACAACCCCTGCTGCAACGCCGGGTCATCCGGATTCTGTTGTTCCAGCTGCGCCAGCAGGATTTGCACGTTTTGCAGTTGCCCGCTTTCTTTCCAGTAGTTGATCAGCAGTACCCGCGCCTTACGATTGGCTGGCTGGCGTTGAACGATCTCTTCGAGCTGCTTTTGTGCGGCCTCAAGTTCTTTTTCGCCGTGCAGTGTGGTGGCCAGGTCGTATCGGTATTCGTTGTTGTCCGGTTCAAGCTCCACGGCTTTGGACAGACCCAGCAAGGCGTATTCACCTTGCCCGTGATGCAACAGCCAGAGACCCAGGGCATGTTGCAGATAAGCCGAGCCGGATTGCTCTTGCAGCTGCCTGGCAAGCAACTGCCGGGCAGCATCAGCCTGACCTTGTTTGTCCAGCACCTCAATCTGCGTGACGACGGCGCGTAGATTTTCAGGCTGCAGGCGCAGCACCGTTTCGAGAGCCTGTTGTGCCTCTTTCAATTGAGCGTTGTGCAGGTGCAGGCGCGCCAGTTGGTATTGCGCCTCGACACTCTGGGGCTGGGCCTTGAGGACTGATTCATACTCGTCGAGGACTTGCTCCAGGGGACCGAAATACAAACCCAGATCGTCCGGCGAAAGCCCCAGTAGCGCGTTAGCCGCGGCGAAACGCACACTTTGTTCCCTGTCCTCGAGCAAGGGCCCGAGCAACAGGCTCCTTTGCCCGCCAGGCACCAGCCCGACAATGCTCTGTATCGCCGCCTGACGAACCACTATCGAGGGGTTGAGCAAATCGGCTTCGGCCAGTTTCAAGGCTTGCGGGCTGGGGTAGTCGGGAAGTTCGGCATGTAGCCTGACCCGTTGGCTGTCCGACAGGTCCGGGCGGGCCAGTTGTTGATAGAGCACCCGCGCCGCGCCCGGTTGGCCATTGTGGGCCTGTTCCAGCGCTTTGCCATAACCCTGCTTCACCGCAGGAGGCACGACTGGCGCAGTACTGCGCATAAAAAACCAGGCAATGGCGCAGGCAAACACGATAAGCAGACCGATGATCAGATAGCGGCGGGGCTTGGGCATGCAGGAGTCCGGGGGCTGGCAGCTTTTACAAAGGCGTCAGCTTCGGTCAGGAGGGGCCAGGAGTCAAACCCTGACTCATGTCAGTACGTACTCGATCGGCTTGGGACGCACAAGCATGGGGCTGGGCTTTATCGAGTGACGCTTTCGCAGCGGTTCCAACCTGGAAGCGCGGCTCGTTTCTGTCCAATCGCTATGGCTGAAGGGTGATCGAGCATATCTATCGGAAGCGTCTGACCCATCGGCGAGTTTGCCTGGAACTTGTGTCGACACTGAAACCTGTCGAGGCACCGAAGCAGTGACTACGCTTGCTGGAGATGACTCGATGAGTGTTCCCATGCAACCGCTACTTCAGTACTTCAAGGCGATACTCAACCCCGGGCAAGGGGTGCTGTTGTTCGCCCTGAGAACCATCGCGGCCGGGCTATTGACGCTGTATCTGGCCTTCTTGTTCGACCTCGACCAGCCCAAGTGGTCGATCATGGCGGTGGTCATCGTCAGCCAGCCACTGGGCGGCATGGCCCTGGCCCGCAGTTTCGGCCAGGTCATCGGCACCACCCTGGGTGCGGTCGTGGCGGTGTTGATCATGGCGATCTTTCCCCAGGCGCCGCTGCCTTTCATCACCACCCTGGCCTTGTGGCTGGCGCTGTGTACCGCCGGCGGCACCTTGTTGCGCTACACCAGTTCCCAGGCGTTTGTTTTGAGCGGATACACGGCAGTGGTTGTTGCACTGCTGGCGGTGCCTGATCAGGACGGCACGTTCCTGCTGGCCGTCACCCGCGTGACCGAGACACTCTTGGCGGTTGCCTGCGTGTGCGTTGTCAGCCTTCTTACGGCGCGACCGGAAGCCGTGGCCCGGGATTACTTCGCCAAGATCGATCAAGTGATCAAGCTGCTCGCGACCCACGCTGCTGCCGTCATTCGAACCGAAGAAAGCGAAGCCGATTTCCACCGGCGCCAGATGCAGCTGCTAGGCGCGATCAGCGCCCTGGAAGGCGTACGTCGGCATTTGTATTTCGATGCGCCACGTTTGCGCAGCGCCAATGGGCTGGTGCAGTTGCTGGGTAATCAGCTGGTGCTGCTGACCTCGCGGTTGACGGCTTTGCGCCACCAGCGGGAGCTGCTTGCCGAGCGCTGGGAAGGCGCGTTGCCGGAGGAGATACAGCGTTTGCGCGCCGAAGAGCTGGCCTTTCTCGATGAATTGGCCCAGCAGGGACGCTCGTTATCAGCCGAGGCTCGCCATCATTTCTCGGCGCTGCAACAGCGCTTCGATGACCAGGCCTACAAGGCCGAACAACTCACCGAGACGATGCCTGCCACGCTACGCTCACTAGCCTGGGCTCTGCGCTGGGAGCAGGCGCGGATGCTGGAGCAGCTCGGCCAGATTCTCGAACTGAGCGACGCGATCCAGGACGGGCGTGAAGCCAGTTGCGTGTTTCGCGGCCAGGACAATCCGCTGCATCTGGACTTCACCCTGGCGGCGATGAACGCGATCCGGGCATTTACCGCGTTGCTGGTGGCCGGCCTGATCTGGATCGAGACCGCTTGGGACGGAGCTCGTGGCGGGATGATCGTGCTGGGGATTCTCTGTTCGCTGATGGCGACTTTTCCGCGACCGTATCTGGCCAGTCAAAGCTTTGCCAGGGGGCTGGGTCTGGCTTTGGTGGTGTCGGCGCTGTATCAGTTCATGCTGGTACCGATGATCAGTGACTTCGAATTACTCGCCTTGTTGTTCGCCCCATTGCTGTATGCCGTCGCGGTAGGGCTGGCCAGTCCACCAACCACTGGCACAGGCATTGGGCTTGGACTGACGACGATGCTGTTGCTGGGCCCACAAAACGTGGGAATCGGCCAAAATACGGCCATTCTGTGGTTCGAGTTTGCCGCTGCGTATACCTGCGCAGCCACGCTTGCGCTCAGTGTCTACGCCTTGATCTTTCCGTTCAGGCCCGTTTTGCGGATGCGCCGGCTGTTCAAAGAAAACTGCGAGCAGGTCTACGCTTTGCTGAAGACACCGGCCACCGATGAGCAGCAATTTGCGTTTGAAAGCCGCATGGTCGATCGTCTGACCATGATGTTGGGATTATTACCGGCCACCCACGACAAGCAGTCCAGCGAGCTGTTCGAAGTCAGCCTCGGGTGCATGGCACTGGGTGTGGCGTTGAACCAGCTAAGGCAACAGGGACGAAGCAACACGCTGCTGAGCACTGAACAACAAAACCGTCTGCTGGCTGCAGTCCGTGAGACTGGACGATTGGTCGCCGGACGGCCAGGGATTGACCTTGAGCAATTGCTCGGAAACCTGCGGGTCCTGGGCGACGAAATGGACGACTTGCATTTAGACGTTCATGAACACCTGTGGTCGGTCTTCAGGATGCGCGTGGCGCTGCTGATTGTGGTGTCGTTTCTGGAGCGACATCGCAAACACTTTCAACCCGTAGACATGGAAGGAGTTCCGGCCCTTGCCCATTGATCTGGAAGTGGGTGGCGTCTACTTGCCGCCAATCGCCCAGGCGCTGCTGCTGGCCTTTCCGGTTTTCCTGCTGCTGGACTGGATCCTGCGCCGCTTCGGTGTGCTGCGGTTCGTCTGGCATGAAGCCTTGTTCGAAGGCGCGTTGTACGCCTGCGTTTGCGCAACGCTGATTCTGGTGATGGGAGCTTGATGCGTTGAAGAAGATCCTTGCCCGACTCGTGACGGTGGCGGTGGTTTTGCTGGCCTTTGTTCTTGGCTGGTTTGCCTGGGAGCATTACACCCGCGCGCCCTGGACGCGGGATGCACGGGTACGTGCCGATGTGGTGACCTTGTCCGCCGATGTCTCGGGGCGCATCGTCGGCCTGGGCGTCCAGGACAACCAGCATGTGGACAAAGGCCAGCTGCTGTTGGAGATCGACCCGGCGCGCTACGTCCTGGCGGTCGAGCATGCCAAGCGCTCGGTGGAGGTGGCGAAAGCCACCCTGGGTCAATCCGAAGCAACGATTGTTGCCAGTGAAGCGCTGCTCAGCCAGCGTCAGAGTGAAGAGCGCCGACGGCGCACCCTCAAGCAGCGCTTCGCGATCTCCGGCGAAGAGTGGGAAAAATCCAGCACGGAAGTGGCGGTGGCGCAGGCTGAGTTGCTGCGCAACCAGGCCAACCTGGGGTTGGCTCAGGCCAACGTGCAACTGGCAATCGCCGCATTGACCCAGGCTGAACTGGATTTGCAGCGCACCCGGGTCGAAGCGCCTGTCAGTGGTTACGTCACCAACCTGCTGACCCGCCAAGGCGACTATGCCGCCGCCGGTGGCGCGCTGTTGGCGCTGGTGGACAGTGACTCGTTTTATGTCAGCGGCTACTTCGAAGAAACCAAACTGCCGCGAATCGAGGAGGGCGACCGCGTCAGGATCGAATTGATGAGCGGCGAAACCTTTGGCGGCACCGTGCAAAGCATTGCCTTCGCCATCGCCGACCGGGAGAACTTGCCCGGCGGTCGCTTGCTGGCCAACATCAACCCCAGTTATACCTGGGTCAAACTGGCGCAACGGGTGCCGGTGCGGATACAGATCGATCCTGACTATGCCGGTAAACATCGGCTCAGAGCCGGTACCACCGCCACCGTCACGGTGCTTGAAACCAATGTGGTTCCTGGGTCAGAACGCGGTCCGTAGCAGCTGCCGAAGGCTGCGTTCGATCGTTCCCACGCTCTGCGTGGGAATGCCGCCCTGGACGCTCCGCGTCCATGTGACGCAGAGCGTCACCGGGATGCGTTACCACGCAGGAGCGTGGGAACGATCATCTATGGAAAACCCCAAAAAAAAGCCCCGCGACCGAATGAGGCGCGGGGCTGAAAAATGGCTGGTTGCGGCCAACCAAAGAAGTGTTTGAATCAGTTGCTACTGGCAACCGTCTCTGGCTGCCAGCCGCCGCCGAGGGCTTTGTAGATGGCGACGATGCCGCGGTACAGATCGACTTCGGCCTGGGCCTGGGAATCTTCGGCAGCCAGACGTTCGCGTTGCGCGTCGAGCAACACGAGGAAGTCCGCAGTGCCTTCGCGGTAGCGAATTTCCGCCAGGTCGGCAGCAGCGCGGCTTGATTCACTCTGACGAATCAACGAAATCAGGCGCTGCTGACGTTTGCCGTAATCACTGAAGGCATTTTCCGATTCTTCCAGTGCCAACAGCACTTGTTGCTCATAGGTCGCCAGCGCGCCTTCGGCTTGAGCATTGGCACCGCGCAAGCGAGCCCGCACACTGCCCAGGTCGAACGCTGCCCAAGTGATGCTTGGGCCCAGCGCCCAGGCGTTGGCGGCCGAAGAACCGATCTGCGAGCCACGTCCGGCAGTGAAACCGAGGAAACCGCTCAAGCTGACCTTGGGAAACAAGTCGGCCTTGGCCACACCGATTCGCGCCGTCGCTGCCGCCAGTTTGCGCTCGGCGCTGAGGATGTCTGGACGGCGTTGCAGCAACTCACCCGGATCGCCAATCGGCAATGCCTTGGCAATCGCCGGCAGATTCGCCGGGCTGAGGTCCACGCTCAATTTGTCCGGGCGCTCACCGAGCAGGGTGGCGATGCGATTACGCTCGCGCACTTGCTCGGCTTGCAATTGCGGCACGCTGGCTTCGACCGCCGCGAGGCGGGCATCGGCACGCACCACATCGAGCTGGTCACCGACACCGACGTCACGCAGGCTTTCGGTGATTTTGCGCGAGTCCTGCTGGTTCTTCAGGTTGGCCAGCGCGATCTTTTCCCGCAGTTGCGCGCCGCGCAGTTGCCCGTAGGCATCCACCAACTCGGCAATCATGGTGACTTGCAGTTGGTAGAGATCGGCGGCGGCCACTTGGGTGTCGGCATCGCTGGCTTCCAGATTGCGCTGGATACGTCCGAACAAGTCCAGCTCCCAGGCCATGTCCAGGCCCAGATCGTAGCGTTCGGTGTGCACGCGCTTTTCAGTGATGCCAGGTTGCTGAGCCGTGCCTAGATTACTGCTGGCGCGGCTGGTGATGGTCGGCATGGCGTCATCGCTGACGTCATCGCGGATCGCTCGAGCCGCTTTCAAGCGGGCAAAGGCCACACGCAACTCACGGTTGCCCTGCAAGGATCGAGTCACCAACTGGTTGAGGGTCGGATCGTCGAACTGTTGCCACCAGATGCCTTCGAAACGCGCGCGGTCGAAGTTCTTCTGACCGGCAGCGCCATCGGTGGCGGCCGTGATGTTGGCCGGCTCCGTGGCAGGGGTCTTATAGTCCGGGCCCACGGCACAGGCGCTCAAGGCTAGTACCAGCAAGCTCGGCAAGAAGGCTTTCAGGCTCATTGTTGCTCCTCCAGTTTCAGGGCCTTGGCCGCTTTGCGTGTTTCGCCGCGCTCCACATAACGGCGAATCAATACGTAGAACACCGGTGTCAGCAACAGACCGAAGAAGGTCACCCCGAGCATCCCGGAGAACACCGCCACACCCATGGCGTGACGCATTTCCGCACCGGCACCGCTGGAGTAGACCAATGGCACCACACCCATGATGAAGGCAAACGAGGTCATCAGGATCGGCCGCAGACGCAGACGGCAGGCTTCCAGTACCGCACTGAGCGGGTCCAGTCCTTCCTCTTGCTTATCCTTGGCAAACTCGACGATCAGAATCGCGTTCTTACAGGCCAGTCCCACCAGTACGATCAAGCCGATCTGGGTGAAGATGTTGTTGTCGCCGCCCGAAGCAATCACACCGGTGATGGCCGAGAGCAGGGTCATCGGTACGATCAGGATCACCGCCAGTGGCAGGCTCCAGCTCTCGTATTGTGCGGCCAGTACCAGGAACGCCAGCAGCACGCAGAGCGGGAACACGAACAGCGCAGTGTTACCCGAGAGAATCTGCTGGTAGGTCAGGTCGGTCCATTCGTAGGTCATGCCGTTAGGCAATTCGTCCTTGAGCAGTTTCTCGATTGCTTTCTGGGCTTGGCCGGAGCTGTAGCCAGGGGCTGCGGCACCGTTGATTTCAGCGGTGATAAAGCCGTTGTAATGCATCACGCGGTCCGGGCCCGAGGTGTCGCTGACCTTGATGAAGGTTGCCAGCGGGATCATCTCGCCTTTGTTGTTGCGCACTTTCAACTGACCGATCTGCTCAGGCTCGAGGCGGAACTGTTGCTCGGCCTGAACGTTGACCTGATAGGTGCGGCCAAAGCGGTTGAAGTCGTTGGCATACAACGAGCCCAGGTAGATCTGCAGGGTGTCGAAGATGTCGCTGACGGCCACACCATGGGTCTTGGCTTTCTCCCGGTCGATGGCGGCATCGACCTGTGGCACGTTCACGGTATAGCTGGTGAACAGCCCGGCCAGTTCCGGCACGCTGCGGCTTTTGTTGATGATGTTCATGGTTTCTTTGAACAGCTCGTCATACCCCAGGTTGCCACGGTCTTCGATCTGCAGGCGGAAACCACCGATGGTGCCCAGGCCCTGTACTGGCGGCGGAGGGAAGATCGCCATGTAGGCTTCCTGAATGCCGGCGTACTGGCCGTTCAAGGCACCGGCAATGGCACCGGCCGATTGGCTCGGGTCCTTGCGCTGATCGAACGGTTTCAGGGTGACGAACACAATGCCGGCGTTAGGGCTGTTGGTGAAACCGTTGATCGACAGACCCGGGAAGGCCACTGCACTTTCCACGCCAGGCTGTTTCAGGGCCAGGTCGGACATGCGTTTGATCACATCCTCGGTACGGTCCAGGCTCGCTGCATCCGGCAGTTGGGCGAAGGCCACCAGGTATTGTTTGTCCTGGCCCGGCACGAAACCGGTCGGTGTGCTGGAGAAACCGAGGAACGTCAGCGCCATCAGGCCGGCGTACAGCAGCAGGGCGATACCGCTGCTGCGGATCACGCGGCTCACGGTGCCTACATAACCATGGCTGGCACGATCAAAGAAGCGGTTGAACGGACGGAACAGCCAGCCACCGAAGATCCCGTCGAGGACCTTCGAGAAGCGGTCCTTGGGCGCATCATGGCTTTTGAGCAATACCGCAGCCAATGCTGGCGACAGCGTCAGCGAGTTGAAGGCCGAGATCACCGTGGAGATCGCAATGGTCAACGCGAACTGCTTGTAGAACTGCCCGGTCAACCCGGAGATGAAGGCGGCCGGAATAAACACCGCACACAGTACCAGCGCGGTGGCGATGATCGGGCCGGTCACTTCACGCATGGCGCGCTTGGTCGCTTCGATCGGTGTCAGGCCCAGGCCGATGTTTCGTTCGACGTTTTCCACCACCACGATGGCGTCGTCAACGACGATACCGATGGCCAATACCAGTCCGAACAACGACAGCGCGTTCAGCGAGAAGCCAAACAGGTGCATCACCGCGAACGTACCGATCAGCGATACCGGCACTGCCACCAACGGAATGATCGAGGCGCGCCAGGTTTGCAGGAACAGGATCACTACCAGCACGACCAGAATCAGTGCTTCGAACAGCGTGTGCACCACTGCCTCGATAGAACCGCGAACGAAAATCGTCGGGTCATACACGATGCTGAAGTCCATGCCTTCAGGGAAGGTCTTCTTCAGCTCGGCCATTTTCGCCCGAACTTCGTTGGAGATCTCGATAGCGTTCGAACCCGGGCGCTGGAAGATCGGGATCGCCACGGCCGGTTGGTTGTTCAGCAAGGAACGCAAGGCGTATTGGCTCGAGCCCAACTCGACGCGAGCGATGTCTTTGAGGCGGGTGATTTCACCGTTTTCGCCGGAGCGAATAATGATGTTCTCGAACTCTTCCTCGGTGACCAGACGACCTTGGGTATTGACCGAGAGCTGGAACGCGGTGGCGTTCGGTGCTGGCGGCGCACCCAGGGCACCCGCGGCAACCTGACGGTTCTGTTCGCGAATCGCGTTGACCACATCGGTCGCGGTCAGGTTACGCGAAGCGGTCTTGTTCGGATCGAGCCAGACCCGCAGCGAGTAGTCGCCCATACCGAACAGCTGCACGTCACCCACACCGCCCAGACGCGCCAGCTCATCCTTGATGTTGAGCAGGGCGTAGTTGGACAGGTAGAGCATGTCGTAGCGTTTGTCCGGCGAAGTCAAGTGCACAACCATGGTCAGGTCGGGCGAGGCCTTGTCCACCGTGATGCCGATGCGGGTCACTTCTGCGGGCAGCTTGGGCTCGGAACGGGTGACGCGGTTCTGCACCTGCACCTGAGCGTTGTCCAGGTCGGTGCCCAGAGCAAAGGTGATGGTCAGGGTGATCTTGCCGTCAGCGGTGGACTGCGAGGACATGTACAGCATGTTCTCGACGCCGGTGATGGCCTGCTCCAAGGGAGCGGCCACGGTTTCACCGATGACTTTAGGGTTGGCACCCGGGAAGTTGGCGCGCACCACCACGGTCGGCGGTACCACTTCCGGGTATTCACTGATCGGTAACTGGAACAGCGAGATGGCGCCGGCGATCAGGATCAGCAGCGAAAGCACCGCTGCGAAGATCGGCCGTGAGATGAAGAATTGGGAAAAATTCATCGGAGTTGTCTCCCCTTAACCGCGTGGAGTCGCAGCGCTGGCCAGTTTCACCGCTACGCCAGTTGTGCTCTTGGCGGGCGCGACTTGGGGCAGGTTGCTGGCTTCCAGTGCTTGTCGTTGTTGCGCCAAAGCGGCGAGGGTTTCGTTGCTGGCCATGGGGATCACTTCAGGGGCGACCGGTGAACCCGGACGTACCCGCTGCAAGCCCTTGACGATGATGGTGTCGTCTTTGTTCAGGCCGCTGCGCACGATGCGCAAGCCTTCGATTTTCGGACCCAGCTCGACCGCGCGATAGGCCGACTTGTTGTCGGCATCCATTACCAGCACGAACTTCTTGCCCAGATCAGTACCGACTGCTTCGTCGTTGATCAGCACAGCGGAGTAGGTACCGCTGCCGACCAGTTTCAGGCGGGCATACAAGCCGGGGGTGAATTCGCCTTTGCTGTTGTCGAAGACGGCACGACCACGGATGGTGCCGGTTTTCGGATTGACCTGGTTGTCGACGAAGTTCATCTGACCCTGGTGCGGGTTGCCGTCCTCATTGGACAGGCCGAGGTAAACCGGGGTGGTTTGACCGCGTTGGCCCTGGCGGGCGAGTTGGGTGTATTTGAGGAATACACGTTCATCGGCGTCGAAGTAGGCATAAACCTTGTCAGTGGAAACCACGCTGGTCAGGGCCGTGGTGTCGGCGGTCACCAGGTTGCCGGCGGTGATTTGCGCACGGCTGACGCGCCCGCTGATGGGCGAGATCACGCGGGTGAAACTCAGGTTCAGCTTGGCGACGTCCAGTTGCGCTTGAATTGCCGCGACGCCGGCGCGGGCTTCTTGCGCGGCGCTGGTGCGCGAGTCAGCCAGTTCGGCGGAGATCGCGTTGCTGGTCCGCAGGCGCTCGCCACGCTGGGCTTCGTTTTCACTGCGGGTGGCATTGGCGCGGGCCTGGGCAACTTGAGCTTCGAGGCGGCGGACTTCAGCCTGGAACGGCCGAGGGTCGATCTGGAACAGCAGGTCGCCTTTCTTGACCAGTGCACCTTCGATAAAGGCTACTTCATCGATCTGGCCGGACACCCGAGGACGGATTTCCACGGTTTCCGGTGCTTCAAGGCGACCGGTGAATTCGTCCCACTCGTTGACCGGTTGTTCCAGCACCTTGGCCACGCTGACCTTGGCTGCTGGCATGCTGGCGGCAGTGTTTGGCGTCTTGCCGCAGGCGCTCATCACCAGCAAGGCCAGAACGGCCAAGGGGAAGCGCATATGTTTGAGTGACTGTTCCATGAGTGCATCCGCCAATGTATTGAGATGGGCGGATAATGCTCGGCGAGGTTGTATCGCACGAATCGAATGAAGCAAAGGTAACTATCATTCGGAATGATATGAGTTCGAAACGAGCCCTCTAGCATGAGGCTTTCGTTAGGCGGCTATCAATCTTTTTGACGACAATTCACTATTGCAGGGAATGCAAAAGACGAGGTATCGCCTCGTTCCTGTCGCTGGCAGGTTTTCCTCCCGCAGGTTCCTGTAAAGCCCGTAGCGGCATGGCTTGCAGGCGATTAATACCAATGTAGTGCAGCAAAGCTTCGGCCACTGCCGGTTCGGCAGTGACGAAGCCAACCCGCAGCGAGGGCGCCATGCTTTTAGAAATGCTGCCAATATAAATCACCGCTGCAGGTTGTCGAGGGCGGCCAGTGGTGGCTGGTTGTTCTGTATGTCTCGTCCTGAATAAGGTTTACACCTTCTGACCTATCTTCAGGACTAGTGGCCTGTGTGGCTAGTTCGTTAGCTCAAATTCGGATGCCGGCGGCCCAGAGCCAAGGCGCTGTGACGAGTCATAGCCCGCTATGGCGAGGAACAGCAACGCAGGATATGGGCTGCTGGCGCCGAAGTTGACTAACAGAACTAGCCACACAGGCCACTAGACACTACTCCTGTGGGTAACGATTCAAAGGGTGTTGCAGGTGATTCAGCGATCCCAGGGCGCGGTGCGCGAAGGGGCGGGTTTGTAGCGCTGGATCGCGTCGGCGAGTACGCCGGGGTCGAGGCCGTCATGGTCCACCAGACTTTTTAAACTGGCAATGACAATGCTGTGCTGATCCACCTCAAAGAATGCCCTGAGGTTTTGTCGATTATCGCTGCGGCCAAAACCGTCGGTGCCCAGGGTGGTGTAGGGCGCTTCGAGGTACTGGGCGATCAGTTGGGGCCAGGCGCGGATGTAGTCGGTGGCAGCGATGATTGGCCGCGTGCCGCCCAGGTATTTGTCCAGATGGCTGCTGCGCCGGGCGCTGGCGTCCAGCCGATTGTCCCGCTCGACCTCGCGGGCCTGACGCGCCAGTTCGCTGAAGCTGGTGGCGCTGAACACCTCGCTGTCGATGCCCCAGTCCCGGGCCAGAATCTCGCTGGCTGCGATCACCTCCCGCAGGATGGTTCCTGAGCCCACCAGCCGCAGGCGAATCCGCGACGGCTCGGCGCTGCTGCTCGAATACCGATACAGGCCACGCAGGATATCGGCATGCCGGGTTTCAGCGATCGACGGCTGGGGGTAGTTTTCGTTCATCACCGCCACGTAGTGGAACTCGTCGCACTGCTCTTCCAGCAGGCGTCGTGCAGCGTGGTCGAGGATCACCGCCAGTTCCCCGGCAAAACACGGATCCCAGGCGCGGCAGTTGGGCACCATCGACGCCATCACCAGGCTGGAACCGTCCTGGTGCTGCAAGCCTTCACCGCCGAGGGTGGTGCGGCCTGCGGTGGCCCCCAGCAAAATGCCCCGGGAGCGCTGATCGGCGGCAGCCCAGATCAAGTCGCCGACCCGCTGGAAACCAAACATCGAGTAGTAGATATACACTGGCAGCATCGGTTCGCCGTGCACCGAATAGGAGGTGGCCGCGGCCACCCAGGACGACAGGGCGCCGGCCTCGGTGATGCCTTCTTCGAGCAATTGGCCGTCCCGGGATTCGCGATAGGACAGGATCGAGCCACAGTCTTCCGGTTCATACAACTGCCCGAGGGGCGAATAAATACCGATTTGCCGAAACAGGCTGGCCATGCCAAAGGTGCGCGCCTCATCGGCCACGATGGGTACCACCCGTGGCCCCAGCTGCGGGGCTTTTAGCCAGGCCGTGAGCATGCGCACGGCGGCCATGGTGGTGGACATCTCCTTGCCCTCGCTGTTCAAGGCAAAACCGCCGGCGGCTTCCAGTGGCGGCACCGGGATTTTCGGCGCCTGGCTCTTGCGCGCTGGCAGTGGCCCGCCCAAGGCCTGGCGACGCGCGCGCAGGTAGTGCATTTCCGGGCTGTCTTCGGGCGGGCGATAGAAACGCAGTTGCTCCACGTCCTCGTCCGACAGCGGCAAATGGAAGCGGTCGCGGAAGGTCAGCAGGGCGGCGACATCGAGTTTTTTCGCCTGGTGCGCGGTCATCCGCGACTCACCGGCCGCGCCGATGCCAAAGCCTTTTTTGGTTTTCGCCAGGATCACCGTCGGGCGGCCCTTGCAGGCTTTGGCGGCGGCGAAGGCGGCATACAGTTTTCGAAAATCATGCCCCCCGCGTTTGAGGCCATTGATCTCTTCGGCGCTCATATGCTTCACCAGGCGCCGGACTTGCGGGTCCTTCTGGAAGAAGTGTTCCAGGTTATACGCGCCGTCATGGGCACCGAGGGTCTGGAATTGGCCGTCCGGGGTGGCCGCCAGGCGTTTGAGCAGCACGTTGTCGGTGTCGCGGGCGAACAGCGCATCCCACTCCGAGCCCCACAGCACTTTGATCACGTTCCAGCCGGCACCGGCGAACAGCGCTTCGAGTTCCTGGATGATCTGGCCGTTGCCGCGCACCGGGCCGTCGAGGCGTTGCAGGTTGCAGTTGACGATAAAGGTCAGGTTGTCCAGCTGCTCCCGGGCCGCCAGGGACAGGCCGGCGATGGACTCCGGTTCGTCCATCTCGCCGTCGCCAAACACGCCCCAGACGTGACGCCCGGCGGTCTGCACCAGGCCACGGTGCTGCAAATAGCGCATGAACCGCGCCTGATACACCGCACTGATGGGACCGATGCCCATGGAGCCGGTGGGGAACTGCCAGAAGTCCGGCATCAGCCACGGATGGGGGTAGGAGCACAGCCCCGGGCCGTTGATTTCCTGGCGGTAGTTGGCCAGTTGCTCTTCGCTCAGGCGACCTTCGAGAAAGGCCCGGGCGTACACTCCGGGCGCCGAGTGCGGCTGGAAAAACACCAGGTCGGCGTTGCGTTGTCCCGCGTCGCCATCACCGCGGAAAAAGTGCTGGAAGCCCACCTCGAAGATTTCCGCCGCCGAGGCGTAACTGGCGATATGCCCGCCCAGTTCTCCGTAGGCATGGTTGGCCCGGACCACCATGGCCAGGGCGTTCCAGCGCAGCAGACCGGTGATGCGCTCTTCCAGCAGCAAATCACCGGGGTAGGTGCCCTGTTGCTCCAGGGACAGGGTGTTGCGGTAGGCGGAAAACGCCTGGGCATCGCGACTGATGCCGTGCTCGCCAGCGTATTCCTCCAGGCGCTTGAGCAGGTAGCGGGCGCGCTCCGGGCCACAGGCGGCGAGGGTGGAGGCCAGGGCGTCGAGCCATTCCCGGGTTTCCTGCGGGTCCTGGTCCTGCGCACTGAGGTCGCCATCGTTGACGGGGTTATGTGTGACCATGTTCAACCTCCCTTAAGCGCAGGCGTCCAGGGCCTGGGTGACGTCGGCCAGCAGGTCGGCAATGTCTTCCAACCCCACCGACAAGCGCACCAGCCCCTCGGAAATACCGTGGCGAGCGCGCTCTTCAGGGGTGTAGGTGGAATGGGTCATGCTCGCCGGGTGCTGGGCCAGGGATTCGGCGTCCCCCAGGCTGACCGCGCGGCTGAACAGCTCCAGGGCGTTCATGAAACGCTTACCGGTGACCAGTCCACCCTTGAGTTCGAAGGCGATCATGCCCCCAGGCAATTTCATCTGCCGGGACGCCAATTCGTATTGGGGGAAGGAGGGCAGGCCGGGGTAAGTCACCCACTCGACGGCCGGGTGGTCCTGCAAATATTGGGCAACCACCTGGGCGTTGCTGCAATGGCGTTCCATGCGCAACGACAGGGTCTTGAGCCCGCGCATCAGCAAAAAGGCGTCCTGGGGCGACATCACCGCGCCGGTCAGATCCTTCAACCCTTGCAGACGAATCCGGTCCGCCAGTACCTGGCTGGCAACCACGATACCGGCGGTGATGTCGCCATGGCCGCTGAGGTACTTGGTGGCCGAATGCACCACCACGTCGGCGCCCATGTCCAGCGGTCGTTGCAGGTAGGGGGTGCAGTAGGTGTTATCCACCACCAGGGTGACATCCCGGTGTTCACCGGCGATTTCGGCCACCGCCGTGATGTCGACCAACTGCATGTTCGGGTTGGCCGGGGATTCGAAATAGATCATGCGCGTGGCAGGGCCGATGGAATCGCGCAGTTCGGCCAGGTTGGACATGTCGACATGGCGCACCTTGACGCCAAACTCGCCGATACCGTGGTGCAGCAGGGCGAAGGTGCAACCGTACAGGGTACGGTTGACGATGATCTCGTCACCGGGCCGCAGCAGGGTCCAGAAGGTCGCGGCAATGGCGCCCATGCCGGAGCTGAAGGCCACCGCCGCTTCGCCGTTTTCCAGGGTCGCCATGCGCGACTCCAGCAGTGCCAGGGTAGGGTTGGAAATACGCGTGTAAAAATGCCCGCGTTCTTCGCCGGCAAAACAGCCGGCGCCGTATTCGGCGGTGGCGAAGGCGAAGGTGGAAGTGAGGTAAATCGGCGGAATCAGTGCGCCGTTGTTGTCCAGCGGGTTGTAGCCGTGATGGATCGCACGGGTGGAAAAGCCAAGGTCATTGTTTTTATTGTTCATGGTGAACGCTCCCGGATTTCCTACAATGCTATGCTCAATTTCAACGCGATAAATTCCAAACTGGCCCATGAATAACGGGTAATTTGGAATAAATACCCATAAAAACAAGATAGAGAGGCAAGACATGCCTGTTGGCCTGGATCGTACCGACAAAGCCCTACTCATCGCCCTGCAAGGCAATGCCCGACTGACCATCGCCGAACTGGCCGACAGCGTTGCCCTGACCACCTCGCCGTGCTGGAGGCGGGTCAAGATCCTCGAAGAAAACGGGGTGATTAGCGGCTACCAGGCGATTCTTTCGCCCAAGGCCCTCGGCTACGGTGTCACCGCGTTTGTCAGCGTGATGATGGAATCCCACTCCCAGGACACGGCCAGAACCTTCGAACAGCGCCTGCTGGAAATCCCGGAAATCGTCGCCTGCCACAACGTGTCGGGGCGCTACGATTTCCTGCTGGAAGTGGTGGCCAAGGACCTGGAGTCCTTCGGCGAGTTTGCCCGAGAGGTGCTGCAAACCTTGCCGGCGGTCAAAGAGATCTACTCCAGTTTTTCGTTTAAATCGGTCAAGCCGTCGCGGGTGATCCCGGTGCTTGCCGCTGCGAATTAACCAAAGCGTCACTCAATAGAGTGGCGTTTTTGTTTGTGCGCGATTTATGCCTGGCGTCCGGTTTCTCGTCTGACCCGCTTCATGGCAACGCATTGCCTCAATGCGGCGGGAGGGTTGGAATTCACAAGTCACCTGAGGCATAGGTACCAAGGGAGAGACTCTCATCCGGTCGCGTCTTGCCGCCAGCGGGTTCGGCGCCTAATGTTAAGAAGCAGGCACCAGGCAAGGGAGGAGGTCGTATGCGCTGCGCAAACTGCGGATTCGAGAATCCCTCCGGGGCCAGCTTCTGTGAAGCGTGCGGCACCAGGCTGTTTCGCAGCTGTCCGCGTTGTGGCCACGAGGCGGGCCTTGGCGCCAAATTCTGCAGTGAATGCGGCGCACCGCTAACCGATGCGCCTGCCGCGCCATCACCGCGTCCCATGCCTGCTTCAGGGCCTTCTCCAGCGCCCATTCATTACACGCCCCATTACCTTGCCGAGCGCATCCGCGCCGAACAGGCGGCCATGGAAGCCCGGGGCGAGACCGCCGGTGAACGCAAGACCGTCACCGCGCTGTTTGCCGACATGGCCGGCTCCATGGCGCTGATCCACGACCTCGATCCGGAAGAGGCCCAGAGCCTGATCGAGCCTGTCGTCGCGTTGATGATGGAAGCCGTCCACTACTACGAAGGCTACGTGGCCAAGACGCTGGGTGATGGCATCCTTGCGCTGTTCGGCGCACCCATCGCCCATGAAGACCATCCGCAGCGGGCGCTGTATGCGGCACTGCGTATGCAGGAGGCGATACACCGACATGGCGACCGTATTCGTCTGGAGAAAGGCATTCCGCTGCAAATCCGCGTCGGCATCCACACCGGAGAGGTCGTCGTGCGTTCGATCCGCACGGACGATTTGCATACCGATTACGATCCGGTGGGGCACACGATCCACATTGCGTCCCGGATGGAGGGAATCGCCGCGCCATCGTCGATCCTGGTGAGCGAGTCCACCTACAAGCTGGCAGAGGGCTATTTCGAGTTCAGGACTCTGGGGGCCACCCAGGTCAAAGGCATCCCCGAGCCGCTCGTCGTGTACGAGGTTCAGGGTATCGGCGCGCTGCGCACGCGCCTGCAACTGGCGGCACATCGCGGACTGGCCAGGTTCGTCGGCCGCCAGGTCGAGCTCGACCACCTGCATCAGGCGCTCGATCAGGCCAAGGCGGGCCGCGGGCAGGTCGTCGCGGTGGTAGGCGAGGCCGGGGTCGGGAAGTCGCGGCTGTTCCATGAGTTCAAGGAACGCTCGCGGCGCGGCTGTCTGGTGCTGGAGACATTCTCGGTGTCGCACGGCAAGGCCTTTGCCTATTTTCCGCTCATCGAGCTGCTGAAAAACTACTTTCAGATCACTGCCCTGGACGACGAACGGCGGTGCCGGGAAAAGGTCATGGGCAAGGCCCTGACGCTCGAGCGCAGTTTCGAGGAGCTCGTGCCCTACCTGCTCTATCTGCTGGGTATCGGCGAGCGCAGTTCGGCGCTCGCGGAAATGGATCCGCAGATCCGGCGTGATCGCATGTTCGACGCGATTACGCAGCTTCTGGCGCGCGAGAGTCGCGATCAGCCGATCGAACTGCTGTTCGAGGACCTGCAATGGCTGGACCGCGAGACCGAAGCATTCCTCGCGTGCCTCATCGACCGCGTGGCGAGTGCTCCGATCCTGCTCCTGGTGAACTATCGGCCCGAGTATCAGCCTGCGTGGACGCACGCGGGTCATTGCAGCCTGCTGCGGCTCGAACCGCTGGGCCCGGCCGAAGCCCAGGGACTGCTCGCGGCCCTGCTTGGGGACGATCCCACCCTCGTCCCCCTCAAACAGCTCATCCTGGAGAAGACCGAGGGCAACCCTTTCTTCATGGAGGAAGTGGTGCAAACGCTGGTCGAGGAGAAATCGCTGCTCGGCGAACCCGGCCGTTACCGGATCGAGCAAACTCCGGCTGCGCTGCATATTCCCACCACCGTGCAGGGTGTGCTCGCCGCCCGTATCGACCGGCTCCCCGTTGCGCAGAAGGAATTGCTGCAGACGCTCGCCGTCATCGGCAAGGAGTTTGCGTTCAGTCTGATCCAGCGCATCTGTGAGGGCGCGCGGATGGACGACGATTTGCGCGATCTGCTGGCCCGACTGGAGGCCGCGGAGTTCATTTACCAGCGGCCCGCATTTCCGGAGGTGGAGTATTCGTTCAAGCATGCGCTGACCCAGGAGGTCGCGGGCCACTCGCTACTCACGGAGCGGCGTAGCGCACTGCACGAACGCACGGCGCAGGCCATTGAGGCACTGTTCCCCGCCCGCATCGCGGATTACAGCAGCGAACTGGCGCACCACTACAGGCTGAGCGGCAATGTTCCGAAGGCCGTGGAATACCTGCAGCGTACCGGGCAACAGGCCCTCCAGCATTGCGCCCATCTCGATGCGATGCGTCACCTCGGTGCGGCGCTGGAATTGCTCGAGCATTTGCCAGACACGCCCGCGCGTGCTCATCAGGAATTGACGTTGCTGCTCTGCCTGGGGCCGGCCTTGATGGCCGTGCGCGGCTATGGTGCGCCCGAGGTGGAGGCCACCTACACCCGTGCACTGGCGCTATGTGCGCAAGTAGGCGACGACGCGCTTTTCCCTGCGCTGCTGGGGTTGCGGATGTACTACGAGTTGCGTGCGCAATACTCAACTGCATGCGAACTGGGTGAGCGATTGCTCAGTGTTGCGCAAACTGCGCAGAATCCGGACTTGCTCGTGGGAGCCCATGCCGCACTCGGGGCGACCTTGCTTTTCCAGGGTGATCTGCGCAATGCCCTTGAACACCTGGAGCGGGCGCGTGACCTCTACAACCCGGACCGTCATCACACATATGCCATTACGTACGGCATGGATCCGGGCTACACCCTGACATTTTCGGCCTGGTGCCTTTGGTACTTGGGTTTCCCCGATCAGGCAAGCACGCGCAGCCGGGATGCCCTTGCTCTGGCCAACAAGATTTGCGACCCGTTCAGCCTGGCCTTCACCCTGTCTGCTACGTCGATACTGGGACAGTTTCGGCACGACGTACGACTCGCCGAAGAGTGTGCTGATGCCGCCATCAAGCTTTCACTCGAACAAGGGTTTCCGTTTTATTTGGCGTGGGGAAATATTCTCCAGGGTTGGGCTCGCGCCGAGCAGGGAAACATTGACGAAGGAATCGCTCAGATAACCCAGAGTATCGCCACTTACCAGGCAGCCGGAGCAGAGCTTGGATGTTCTTATTTTCTGGCCCTGCTGGCCACAGCTCACGGACGCGCCGGGCAACCGCAGGCTGGACTGGATGCCGTGACCGACGCTCTGGCGATGGTGAACCGAACAGGTGAGCACTTTTACGAAGCAGAACTGTACCGGCTCAAGGGAGTTCTTACCCTCCAATGTCCGGGCGAAGACGGACAGGATTCTTCCGTGCAGCAGCAAGCGCAAGCATGCTTTCAAAAGGCGATCTCGATCGCTCGACTACAAGGGGCAAAGTCACTCGAGCTACGAGCCACAGTGAGCCTTGCTCAGCTATGGGAAACACGAGACAAGGAGGCGGCCAGGCAGATGCTGGCCGACATCTATAGCTTCTTCACCGAAGGCTTTGACAGCGTTGATTTGCTACAAGCCAAGGCGCTGCTCGATGCATCAACACCAAACGGGGGGTGAACGATCGATGACGCATGGCGCGCAATGGAGCATCGGCGTGTCGTCGGCGAGCGCGTGACGAGGAGAGGCGCCGCAACAAGTTCTCGATTCGACTCAGCACCGACGAGGAGATCAAGAATGACCACGAAGAACGCAAAGCCTCGGGGCGGTGACGAGCGTAAGCCGGTCGCGCTGGCTTTGCAGGGCGGCGGGATGCACGGTGCGTTCACCTGGGGCGTGCTCGATCGGTTGCTCGAGGACGGCAGGCTGGCCATTGAAGGGGTGAGCGCAACCAGTGCCGGCGCGATGAATGCCGTCGTGCTGGCCTATGGCATGCTGCAGGGTGACGAGGCCGGCGCACGCCAGGCGCTGCACGATTTCTGGTACGCCGTGGCGCAATCCGCCGAGCGTCATAACCCGTTGCGCTGGATGCCATGGCTGAAAGGGACCCACAGCTTCGGACTGGACCATTCGCCCATGTATGCGTTCGCGGACATGGCGCTTCGTATCTTCTCGCCTTACCAGTTCAATCGCCACAACTTGAATCCGCTGCGGGAGGTGCTGGAGAGTCAGATCGATTTCGCCGCCTTGCGAAAGCAATGCCCGCTCCACCTCTATCTGTGCGCGACCAATGTCGAGACGGGGAAGATACGCATCTTCTCGGGCGAGGACGTCTGCGCCGAGGCAGTGCTAGCTTCGGCCTGTGTGCCGACATTGTTCCAGGCGATCACGATCGACGGCCAGCACTACTGGGATGGCGGTTATATGGGAAACCCGGCCATTTTCCCGTTGATCTACCACTGCAATACGCGCGATGTAGTGATCGTCCACATCAACCCGCTCGTCCGCCCGGGCGTGCCCATTACAGCTGTCGACATTCTCAATCGCATCAATGAAATCAGCTTCAACTCGTCGCTGATGCGTGAGATGCGCACCATCGCCTTTGTCACCGACCTCATCCAGCAAGGCAAGGTCGATCGCGACGAGATGAAAGAGATGCTGATCCACTCCATTCGGTCCGACGAGGCAATGTGCGCGCTCAGCGTGTCCAGCAAGTACAACGCGGGCTGGGACTTCCTTTGCGGACTGCGCGACAACGGACGATGCGAGGCCGAGGCGTGGCTCACGGAGAACTACCGGAATATTGGCGAACGGTCGAGTATCGACATCCGAAAGGAATTTCTTTGAACACCGCCATCAGACGGGAAAAGGTGGCCGCGGCCGACTCGCGTTATCGGGTGCTGGAGGGCGCTTTTACCTCCATTCGCCAGGCGATGATGGCTGTGCCTCGTCTGCGTGAAGCGGAAACGCCCCGGGCGGACCTGCTTTTCACTTAGCCGGCATGCTGTAGCAGCTCAATCAGCCGGGCATGCAGCGCGGGATCTCCGCAGGCCACGACGGTGCCGCCGTTTTGCGCGGTACTTCCATCCCAGGCCGTCATACGGCCACCCGCGGCCTCGATGATCGGGATCAATGCCTGTACGTCATAGGGCTGCAGTGCGGCCTCGACGATCACATCGACGAAGCCGGAGGCCAGCATGCAGTAGGCGTAACAGTCACCGCCAAAACGGACCAGCTGCGCCTGGCTGGCCACCTGTTCAAAGGCGTTTTTTCGTTCGATTGTGTCGAACATATCGGGTGTCGTGCACATCAGCCGCGCGGATGTGAGCTGGGAGCAGGCGCGGGTTTTCAACGCTGTGCCATTGCGCCAGGCACCTTGTGCGCTGCCGATGTACCGCTCACCGGTGAACGGCTGATTCATCACCCCTAATACCGGGCGCTGGCCATCGTTGAGTGCGATCAGCGTGCCCCACAGGGGCAGCCCGGTGACGAAGGCCCGTGTGCCGTCAATCGGGTCCAGGACCCAGGTCAGTTCGCTTTCTCCAACGTAGACACCTTCCTCTTCACCGAGGATTCCATGCGTGGGGTAGCGGTTGCGGATCAGTTCACGCATGGCCTGCTCGGCCGCCTTGTCGGCCACGGTGACGGGGTCGAACAACCGGCCACCTTTGTCCTGTACTTCGATTGCCGTGCGGAAGTAGGGCTCAATGGCCGCGGCAGCAGCTTGCGCCAGTTGCCCGGCGAAATTCAGGTACTCATCGAGCTGATCGGTAGTGAGTGGCATCGGGGCGCACCTATATCCAGGTTGATTGATGAAGACTGCTGAAATGGCTCATTTTAATAGGGCTCTAGTGGCCTGTGTGGCTAGTTCGTTAGCTCAAATTCGGATGCCGGCGGCCCAGAGCCAAGGCGCTGTGACGAGTCATAGCCCGCTATGGCGAGGAACAGCAACGCAGGATATGGGCTGCTGGCGCCGAAGTTGACTAACAGAACTAGCCACACAGGCCACTAGATCAATGGCTTCAGGCCAAAAACTATTAGAACTGCCCCCCCGCATTTGCCCCCGATTGCACGCCGTACTCTGTTCGCTCCCTCCGGCTCGGGCAAGACCGCCACGCTCAACAACTTGCTCAATCAGGTCACGGCGGTGTATCGGCCGCGGCTGTTCATCGTTGAGGCCGGGAAGGTGCTACCAGCAGGGCGAATCTTCCCACAAATAGTATTAATTCCAATAAATTGTGGGTACGGCAGGAAATACCTAAATAAGACACAAATTCAGGGAATTACGCGCCTTGAGCTGGATTGTGGTTGAGGTTCAGGAAGTTCTCAATGGTGAAGGTGGGGAATTCCTGCAGACGTTGCTACTGGTGGGGGGCTCGCCTCAAGGTGCCAGGCCAAAGGCGTTGGCCTATCGCGATCCTCAAACTGGAGCCTTTACCACCGCCGCCAAGCCGGGCTATGAAGCCTGGCTGATCAAGTTCCCGGCAAAAGAAGAACATCCCGAGGTGTGTGCTATCGAAATGGTCTATGCCGAGTGCTTGCGCATGTGCGGCATCCAGACCCCGGACACGCAGCACTTCAGTCTGCCCAACGGGCTGGCAGCCTTCGCGAGTAAACGCTTTGATCGTATAGACGGTCAGCGCGTGCCCATGCAAAGCCTTGCAGCCTTTACCGGGGCCGACTACAAGTCACCGGGGTCCTTGGACTATGTCAACTTCTTGCGTGCGACACAGATGTGCACCAACGATGTGCGAGAGAAAGCTATCGCCTTCGAGCGTGCCATCTTCAATGTCGCGTTCAACAACCGAGATGACCACCCCAAAAACTTCGCCTACGTCATGTCGCCGTCCGGTGCATGGCAGCTGGCGCCGGCCTACGACGTGACTTTCTGCGAGGGACCGGGCGGTTATCACCAGATGGACGTGATGGGCGAGGCCTTGGAGATTGACCGAGACGCGATGCTCAGACTTGCAGACGAAGCGGAGGTCTCAGTGGAGACTGCTGGCGGCATCATTGACAGGATTTGCCGCGTCGCTAGCCAGTTTGCGACCATCGCCGAGAACATGTACCCACGCGCGATCACCCAGGACACCCTGGATACCATTCAAGGCCGAATCGACGAGAACATCGACCAGCTGCGCTAACGCCACTGCTCGCCTACAACTTCAAACGGGTGTTGAACCTTCGGGGCGGTAACGCCCTGATGGCAGCGATGAAGGTCTGAAGTGAGTTGATGGCCCTCTGTACTCATTGCAGGGCATGACGGAAATCTCAGCCTGGAAAACAGCCTCCACCTGACCGGTGAGCCAGGCGTGCGCGTAACTCACTCGGAGGGCAGGAAATCGGCCCTCCATCTGGATGACCAGCACCGGCGACCTCAGAATTCCAAAGTGGTGGCGGGGATTAGTTTGGATGCGGCGGATGAAGCAGTGGGCACTACGTCAATCACGCGGGTGTGGTAGGCAGTGAGGCTTTCACGATGGCCGATGCTGACCAGCGTGATATTGGTGGCCGCCAGCGCTTCGTACAATCGTCGCTCGGCATCGTCGTCCAGGCCCGATGTGGCTTCATCGAGGAACAGCAACGGTGGCCGAATCAATAATGCGCGGGCCATGGCCAGACGCTGTTGCTCGCCGGGGCTCAGGCGCCGGCTCCAGTCATCGGTGCCGTGCAACGGCAGATGCTGCAACTCTGCCAGTTTGAGTACTTCTTCCAGGTGCGTTTCATCAATGTCGATTGCGCTGGCCTCGCCCTGTTGATGCAAGAGTTCATACAGGGAACCACTGGGTAGATAAGGCCGCTGCGGCAGAATGAGCAGGCCATCGCGGTCCAGTTCGGCGCGACCCTGGTGCCGTGGCCACAATCCCGCCAGTGAGCGCAGCAGGGTGGTCTTGCCCACGCCGGAAGGGCCACGCAGCAGCAGCCGTTCGCCGGGTGCCAGTGTCAGCGTCAGCGTTTCGAACAGCGGTAAACCGTGCTCATTCAACGGTGCAAAGTCATGCAACCGCAGGCCGGCTGTACGACGGGTAACGGGGTCGACCGGGGCGGGCAGTGCGTCGAGTTCACGCCAGAAACTGCACAGGCGCGCCTTGGTCGCGCGCCATTCGGCGATTTGCGGGTAGCTGTGAATCAGAAACGACAGCGAGGCCTGTATTTCGCCAAAAGCCGAAGCGATCTGGGTCAGTTGCCCCAGTTGAATCTCCCGCGAGAAGAAGCGCGGTGACACCAGCAACAGCGGCAAGGTAAAGGCGAATCGCTCATACGCTGCATTGATGCCCAGCAGGTGTTTTTTCGAGCGAACCAGCTTGCCGTAGTTGCTCAGCAGCAGTCCCAGTTGTCCCAATAACTGCTTGCTTTCCCAACCCTGACCACGGGAAAGGGCGACATTTTCGGCGTCTTCACGCAGACGCGTCAGGCCGAAACGAAAATCCGCCTCACGACGTTGTTGCAGGAAATTGAGCCCGATCAGCGGTCTGCCGATCCAGTGCGCGATGCCGCTGCCGATCACGGCGTAGATCAAGGCGAGCCACAACATATAGCCGGGGATGGCGACGGCATGCCCGGCGACTTCGAATTCCAGGGTGCCGGAAATGCGCCACATGATCATGCTGAACAGCACCACCAGAATGATCGCCTGAAGCAGGTTCAGGCCCAGGTCCAGGGTCTGCTCGACGAAGATCTTGCAGTCCTCGGCAATGCGCTGATCGGGGTTGTCGTAGGTCACGCTGTGAAAACGGCTGCGGTAGTAGCGCTGGTTGTCGAGCCACTTGGCGAGAAAGGCCTGGGTGAGTTTTTCTCGCCAGTTGATCAGCAGTCGTTGTTGAACCTGGAATTTGGCCATGGTGCAGGCGATGAAGGCGACGTCCAGCACCAGCAACTCCACGACGTGATAACCGAACGCGGCGGCATCCAGGCTTTGCAACGAGTTGTAAAAGCCCAGGCTCCACTCGTTCCAGCGCACCTGGATCGCAATGATCCCGGCCACCGCCAGCATGGCCAGGGCGAGAGTCAGCCACGCGCGACGACGACCTTCAGCCGACCAGTAAGGCGCGGCCAGTAACTTCATATCATGGATGAACATCAGAGCGTCCTGCCTGGCAAACTCGGGGGGTGACCCGCCGTGTTGAGTCTTCGGAATTCAAAAAACGTGGTAGGTTAACAGTTCTCAAACTCAGTTACGAAGCCTCATGACGTCTCTTCAAGCCACCGCCCGAATGCTCGACGAAGCCCTGCTCGATCAGTTGTTTCGTTTCGAAGGCGCCTTTCTGCGCAGCACATGCCGATTGAGCAGCCACGTTGAAGGTCGTGGGTTGATTGAGTTTCGCGATCCGCAAACCTGCACTGAATTGTTGGGCCTTTACGCCCACTACTATCCCGCTGCGCCTCGGGCCGCGCTGGTGTCGCAGTGGTCGATGGATTTGATCTGCGTGACGCTGGCCTTGCCGTTGGCCGCCGCTGCGCAAAATCTGCGTTGTAGCGTGCGTGATCCCCATGTGGCGCTGGAAAACGGCATGCCCGTGGCTCAGGTGTTTGCCGCCGGCGAAGTACTGCCGTTGAACGACCCGTTGGGCTTCGCGCAACAACTGCTGACTGACGACATGGCGCCTCTCGTGCAGGCACTGGCCAGCGCCGGGCGGGTAGCCCAGCGCTTGCTGTGGAACAACGTGGCGGCCGCCATCGATGTCGCGCTCGATTACTTCCAGATGCCGCACGCGCCGCAATGGCGCGATCATCTGTTCCGGGAGCGGCACTGGGCCGATGGCACGCGCAATCCGCTGTACGGCTTCCTGCAACTGGCCCCCGGCCCGAGCGGCGTCCCGTTGCTGATGCGCAAGGTGTGCTGCTTGCACCACCAACTCGGTGATGCGCGCCCGTACTGCGACAACTGTCCGCTGGTGCCGGGCGCTGGCATCACAGCGCCTCATCAGGCATAAGCCGCATGGGCTTCGACCTGGGTCAGACGGCCGTTCTCGACTTTCAGTACCCGGTCGGCCTGTTGGAAATAAGCGTCGTCGTGGGTGATCACGATCACGGTTTTGCCCCGGGCCTTTAGTTCCGGCAACAGCTCCATATAGAACACGCGCTTGAAGGTCGGATCCTGGTCGGCGGCCCATTCATCGAACAGATAAAATGGCTTGTCGTCCAGATAGGCCGATACCAGCGCCAGTCGCTTGCGTTGACCCGTGGACAGCTCCACGGTAGAAAAGCGGTCGTCGACGATGCTGACTTTATGCCCCAGCCCCAGGGCTTTCACATAACGGGTAGCCTCGGCGGTGCGGTGTTCGGCGTCCGGGCCGTCCTCGCCCAGCAGATGTTCGAATAGATGGAAGTCGGCGAACACGGCGGCAAAGTGCTGACGGTATTGCTCGCGGTTGTCGTCGTCCACTTCCACGCCGTTCAGCATTACACAGCCGGTTTCCGGTGCATAAAGCCCAAGCATCAGCATTGACAGCGTGGTCTTGCCACTGCCGTTGCCACCCACCACAAACACCAGTTCGCCCTGTTCAAGCGCCAGGTCCACCGGCCCGAGCATGAAGGGATGATCCTCGTGTTCGCCGGGATAGCGGTGGCATACACCGTTGAGCAACAGGCGCATCGGACCTTCACTGGCGAATACGTTACCGACCGGTGCGGCCACCTGGGCTTCGGTGCTCAACTCGGCATCCAGTTGGCGAATGCGGTTCAGCGCGATACTGGCCTGACGCAACGAGGGCAGGGCGATCATCAGGTCGGATATCGGCCGCACCAGATACAGCAACGTCACGGTGAAACTGGTCAGCACGGTGATCGGTTGCGGCAGCCAGAACGGCACGACAAACAGCAGCACGCCAAGGTTGAGGTAGAACAGCAGCGTGCCGAGGTTGGCCACCACCGAATACCCGGCCATGCCGCGCAGGAACCGCACGCGAAACTCATTGGCGCCCGGACGGATGACCCGCTCGACGAAGGCTTCGCCACGGGCGTTGTTCAGCTGCAATTCCTTGCTGCCTTCGATCAGGCTGCGAAAGTGCTGGTAGAGCACATCCTTTTGTTGCCGCACCCGTTCCAGATGGCTCAGCGGCCCGCGTTCGGCCAAGTGAAACGCCACCAGACCGACCAGCAAAAACAACGCCAGAATCGCCAGCAACGACCACGACAGCCAGGCCAGATAGGCAAAGCACGCCAGGGTCACCACAGCGTTGACGAACAGCAGCGGCACCCACTCGAACGCCGCCGTAAAGGTGTGCACGTCTTCGGTGAGGATCACCAGCAAACGGTGTTTGCCCATGCCTTGCAGGCGTTTGAGCGGGGTCGCGAGTAGCTTGCGCGACAAGTCGATGCGCATCTGGAAAATCGCGCTTTGGGTCAGGTGCAGCAGCGACAACTCCGAGCAAAGTTTGCTCACCAGCATGCCGGCACACAGCCCGAAAAAACCCAGGGCCAGTTCCGGCAATTGCTGCGGGTTGGCCAGCCCGCGGTTGATCAGGATCACCAGCCCCGCACTGGCCAGACCGCCCAGTGCGCCGGTGATCGAGGCTAGTGCCAGCAGGCGTGCCGATTGGCGGTAGAGATAAAGAATCAGGTTCATGCGACGGTTTCCGTCGAGGCCACGGCCAGCGACTTGTTGAGTTGTTCATGGAAGGTGGATTGCCCGAGGATCGTGTCGTGATCGGCGGCGACCTGATGATGACAGGTTCGTTGGCTGATCGCGTCCCACTGCGCCGGCAGGGTCGGGCGCTCGACGAGGGTCTGTTCGGCCCACCACAGATGCAGGGTGGCACGCACGGTGGGCACTGAATAGCCGTTGACCCAACGGCGCGCGTCGGCCATCACCTTCAAGGTTTTCTCGACGTACGCCAGCGGTGCATTGAGGCTCAGGCTGTTGGCGCTCGACCATTGCAGCAGAGCGAAACGCAATTGATCCACGCGACCCAGCTCAGCAGTGGCTGTGCGCAGTTCCGTCAAACGTTCCGGGGCGAGTGCGGTCAGTCGTTGGCGACCGTCGCTGCTCAGCTCTTGTTGCACGATGGTGTATAGCGCATCCCACGCCAGCGATTCGTCCTCGGCGTGGAAGGTGCTATCGAACAATCCCAACCACTCAACCGTTTGCCCTTGCGCCTCCAGTTGCCGGGTCAGCTCCAGCGCGAGCAATCCGCCCATGGACCAACCGCCCAGGCGATACGGACCCTGAGCCTGAATCTGGCGGATCTGTGGCAAGTATTCGCTGGCCAATGCAACGAGGTCCTGGTTGCGCAGCGATTCGGGCAGCGCAATGCCATACACCGGCCTGTCCTTCGGCAATCCGGCGACCATCGGCACATAGTGATGAACCCCGCCCGCAGGCTGGTGCAGGCAAAACAGCGCTGGCTGTCCTGCTTCGCCGGCCTGCAAGGTAATGACCGTCGTATGGTCGTCGGGCTGGGTAATCTGTCCGGCAAGCCCGATCAACGTCGGGTGCTGGAAGATCACGTTGACCGGCACTTCAATGCCGAGCGTGGCGCGCAACCTGGCGGTCATGCGCACCACCAGCAACGAATGGCCGCCGAGGGCGAAAAAGTCGTCGTGGCGACCGATCACTTCGGCCTCCAGCAGCTCTTGCCACACCGCCGCGAGCACCTGTTCGACATGTCCTTCGGGCGCTGCGTAAGCCGCGAGGCTGCGGTTTGGCGCACGGGCCAGCAAGGCACGATGGTTGACCTTGCCATTGGCGGTGCGCGGCAGTTGCGCCAGCCACTGAATGTCGGCGGGAATCATGTGCGCCGGCAACAGCGCCGCCAGGGATTCGCGCACGGCACTGGCCTGAAGTTGAGTGGTCGATTCGATGAAAGCACGCAAGCTCGGCTCGGCCTGGGTGGTGTCCAGCAACACCACCGCCAGTTTGGCGCTGCTGACGTTGCACAGCGCGGTTTCGATTTCGCCCAGCTCGATACGGTAACCGCGCAGTTTGATCTGCGAGTCGGTGCGCCCGAGGAACCGCAGTTGTCCGTCCAGATCCTGCCAGGCGAAATCGCCGCTGCGATACAGACGCTGACCGTCGAGGGATGGATGACCGGCCCGGATGAATTTCTCGGCGGTCATCTGCGGCAGGCCCAGATAACCTTCGGACAAGCCGGGTCCGGCAATGTGGATTTCACCCTTGATCCCTCGGGTCACAGGGGCGCCGTCGCTGTCGAGCAAGTACACCCGAGTGTGGGCAATGGCGCGGCCGATGGGCACAGTCGCCGCGTCTTGATCGGGCTGGCAGAGCGCGACGGTACTCCACACCGACGCCTCCGTCGGACCGTATTCGTTGTACAGCTGTGCACCGGGTTGGCGGCGATAGTGGCTGTCGACCAGCGCTGGTGGGCAGCTTTCTCCGGCGACGATCGTAGTGTTCAGCGGACTCGGGGCATCGCCCAATTCGTCCAGTATCAACGCGTACAACGAAGGCAGGGCCAGCAGGTGCGACACGCCGTGGCTGCGGATCAATCGGGCCAGTTGTAGCGGGTCTTTCTGTTCGGTTTCGCTGGCCAGGTGCAGGCAACCGCCCTGGGCCAGGCTCCAGAACAGCCCGGCGATGGAACTGTCGAAGGCGAACGACGACAGCAGCAGGAAGCGTTCCACCGGATGCGGATACCCCGTCAGCCGAGCCGCCAGCGAATGCAGGGCGTTGGCATGGCTGATGATCACGCCCTTGGGTTGGCCGGTGCTGCCAGAGGTATAAATCAGGTAGGCCGGTTGATCCCGTGAGACTGTCGGCTCGTCCCGTAACGGCACTGTCGGCATCGCTTGATCAATCGCCAGTGCGCTCGGTTGCCAGTCTGCTGGCAGGTCTTGCACACGGGAGTGGTGGGTCAGCACCAGGCGTGCCTGGCTGTCGCGCAAAATATGTTCGATGCGCTCGGCGGGATACGCCGGATCGATCGGCACATAACAGGCACCGGCGCGCAGAATCGCCACCAGCGCCACCACCGCACCGATGTCGCGCGGCAGAAAGTGTGCGATCCGCGCTCCGGGTTCCAGGCCTTGGGCGAGCAGTTGCTGGGTGAGGGCGCTGACGCGCTGATCCAGCTCGGCGTAGCTCAAGGTGCCGCTCGGCCCGGTGACTGCCGGGCGTTGGGCGTTAGTGGCCGAGCCCTGAGCGAAGCAGGCGGCCAGGTTGGGCAGGGCGAAGGTGGCGGCATAAAGTTGTTCTTGCGCCGGGCTGAGGGGCGGCGAAGTGGCCAGTGCGCCGGTCACGCGTTGTTGCTCGGCCGCGCTGCAGGTCGACAGCCGGCTCAGGCTGGCGGACGGTTCACGCAGGCTGTGCTCGATCACGCTCAGCAATTGCTCGGCGAGGAGCTCGACATGGGCTGGCGTGTAGAGCGCAGCGTCAAAATGAAGCGACAAACCACTGGCCGTACGCGGCTGATACTGCAACAACAGCGCACAACCGTCGGTGACGCTGTCGGCCTGTTCGATCTGCCAACCGGCATCATTCAGGGCGCTGTGCGGCACGACCGCGAGTTCGCGAAAACCCACGCCGGACAGCGACGGTACGTTGCTCAAGTGGCTCGGGTAGCTGTCCCGGGCATCATTGAGCAGGCCGACGCGCTCGGTCAGTTGCTGGCACGACGCGGCAAACGATAGCTCGGGTGCGGTGTCGAGTGTCAGCGGCAACGGTTCGGAAAAAAGGCCGAGGGCATCGCCCAACACTTCCGGGCGCGCCTGGTTCTCATAGGCCAGCGTCAGGCGCTCGGCTTCGCTATAGCGCTGCCACAAGGTTAACCAAGCGGCGAGCACGACCGTCCCTGCACTGACGCCGAGACTGGCCGCCTGCTGATCGAGGCGATGCAGGCTCGAGTCGTCGAGACTCAGTTGCAAACGGCCAGGGTTGATCAGCCCGGTGGGCGCCGAGTTTTGGCGCTGCCAAGGCAACGGCACGTCTGCGACCACCGCGTTGAACTGCTCATCCCAGAACTGCCGGCCCTGATCGTCCACCGACTCCAGACGCCAGGCAGCATAGTCGGCGTATTGCAGCGGCGGCTCTTGAGGCGCTGCTTGCAAATAGCCCCGCGCCCATTCTTCGCTGAGGTAGCCCAGGCTGGTGCTGTCCAGATGCAAGGCCGGCAGGTGCAAGGTCGCTGACTGGGTGTCCACGTGCAGTTCTATGCCCAGCGCCTGCCAATCATCAATCGAATCGTCGATCACCTGCATCGGCAACGACAGGCCCGGCAGTTGTTGATAACGGGTACGCAGAATTTCGTGGCGCTGCATCAACGCCAGCAAACTGGTTTTCAGCCGTGAGCTGTCCAGTGGTTGTTCGCTGCGAATGCGCAGCGTGGCCCGCTGCGCTGACGGAGCCAGACGAGTTTGTTGCAGGCGCCACAGGTGCGCCTGTTGCGGCGACAGTTCGAAGCCTTCGAATGGCGTGTCTTCGTGAGTCTGAGTCATGCTGAGACCTGTACAAAAAAGTGGGACATGAGTGCTAGGGTCGACGGGCCGAAGGCAATCATTGTTCGGCATCCTTCACGACACTGCGGCGACGGGCCTGGCCCAGGGTGCTCTGACGCGCGCTGCCGGCTTCACGCAGCGCGGCTTGAGCCTGATCGCGGCGGGTCTGTTGCAGTTGATTGAGAGGCAGCAGCAACTGGGCGACGCTGGTGTCGGCGTTCAGGACGAGTTGCTCCAGCAGGCAGACGAACAGGCTGTCGAGCAGTTCGATGTAGGCACTGGCGTAACGCCCGGTGTCGTAGTCGTACACCACCAGCAGGCCTTCGCCGTCATCCACGACGTTGATCAGCAGGTCCACATCCGAGGCCTGAGGTTCCAGTTCTCGCTCGCTGATCGCCAGCCCCGGCAGATGCAGGTCCTGCTGACGGGTGTTCTGTACCACCAGTTTGACCTGGAAGAACGGCGTGTGACGTGCGTCCCGCTGCGGCAGCAAATCGGCCACCAGGGCGTCGAACGGCAAGTCCTGATGGGCAAAGGCATCCAGTGCGACGCGGCGGGCATCTCGGAGCAACTCATCGAACGTTCGCTGCGGCGTGACGCGGCAACGCAGAACCAACTGGTTGACGAAGAAGCCGACCATGTCTTCGGTTTGTTGCTGATGACGGTTGGCGATGTCGGTGCCCACCAGCAGGTCTTCGCGCCCGGTTTGCTGATGCAGCAACACGTTCAGCGCACTGTGCAGCACCATGAATGGCGAAGCCTCGCGAGCCGTGGCCAACTCGCCGATGGCCCGGGCCAGCGACGCCGGCAGGCGACTGCGATGACGCGCGCACCCGCCGTGGTCGCGGGGCTGGGCGCCCGGCAACAACAGTGGCGCCGGGGTGGCTTGCAACTGCTGGCGCCAGTAGGCCAGTTGTTGTTGCCAGACCGGACCCGGCAGGTGCGTGCGTTGCCACACGGCGAAGTCGGCGTATTGCAGGGCCGGGGTGGCTATGCAAGGAGCGGCGGTGCCGAAACCGATGTAGTCCGTGGCCAGTTGGTCCACCAGTTGTGCAATCGACCAGGCGTCCACCGCAATGTGGTGCATGGCGATGGCCAGCACATGAGTCTGCGCGTCCAGTTTCAGCAACCGCGCCCGAATCAATGGCGCCTGCGTCAGGTCGAACGGTTGGCCGAAGACCTCGGCCAATTGCGCCTGGATGGCCGGCTCCTGTTCGTGCGCCAGGACATGTTGCAGGTCGGTGACCGGCAAGGCAAACGCCTGCGCCACTTCGATCCGCTGCCACGGTTCGCCATGATCGCTGTGCACGGTGCTGCGCAACACTTCATGGCGGGCGATCAGTTGTTCGAACGCCAGGCGCAAGGCTTCGACATTCGGCGCCCCGGTCAAGGTCAGAGCGAACGGAATGTTGAAACCGCTGGAGCCAGGGTTCAGTTGCTCAAGGAACCACAACCGCTGTTGGGCAAACGACAACGGCAGCGGTTGCGAACGGTCTGCCACGGTGATCGCCGGCAGGGCCAAAGGCGCCCCCTGCAAGCGAGCGCTGTCGATGGCGCGTGCGAGGTTTTCCAGCACCGGGTGATCGAACACCGCACGCAACGGCAGGTCCACGGCGAGCTGGCTGCGAATCCGCGAGACCACCAGCGTCGCCAGTAGCGAGTGTCCGCCGAGGGCGAAGAAATTGTCGTCGGCACCAATCGCCGACACGTTGAGAATCTGTGCCCAGATTGCACCCAGTTGCTGCTCGGTGTCGCTGCTCAGCAGTCGTTGTTCGCTCAGGTCGCTACTGTCCAGCGCACGTGCGGTCAGCAGTTTGCGGTCGACCTTGCCGTTGGCGTTCTGCGGCAGTGCTTCCAGTTTTTGCCAATGCGCCGGCACCATGTACGACGGCAGACGTTGGGCCAGCCATTCGCGCAGCACCGCCACCGGCGTGTCGTCGCCGGTCCAGTACGCGACCAGTTGCAAGTCGCCTCGAAGGTCGGCATTGACGATTACCACTACCGCTTGCACGGCAGGATGACGACCGAGGTGATCTTCGATTTCACCCAGTTCGATCCGGTGGCCACGGATTTTCACCTGCTGATCGCGGCGACCGAGGAACTCGATCACCCCGTCCGCACGCCAGCGTCCCAGGTCACCGGTGCGGTAGAAACGCGCACCGGGTTCAAACGGATGCGCGACAAACGCGGCTCGGGTTTTCTGCGGATCGTTGAGATAGCCGCGACCGACGCCGACACCGCCGACGCAGATTTCCCCCGGTACACCCACTGGCACGGGCCGCAACGCGGCGTCCACCAGGTACAGATGATTGTTGGCGGTCGGCCGGCCAATCGGCATGGCAGTGCCGCCTTCTTCAGGCACAGAAGTCAGCGGGTGGAACGCCACGTCATCCGAGCACTCCGCCGGGCCATAGGCATTCATCAGCGGCACATGGGCAAAGCGGCTCAGCCAGGCCTGGGCCAGCGCCGGAGGCAGGGCTTCGCCGGTCGGCAGTAACCAGCGCAGCGCCAACAGTTGCGTGTCGGTGCGGGCGAGGTCGAGCAGGGCGCGGATCATCGTCGGCACGGCTTCGAGCACCGACAGTTGTTGGTTCTCCAGCGCTTGCAGCAGGCGTTCGGGGTCGTGGGCAATCACGTCCGGCAGGATGTGCACGGTGGCGCCGAGGATCGGTGCGGCGAGGAACTGCCAGACCGAAATGTCGAATGCCGGGGAGGCGGTCTGGGCAATTCGGTCCGCGCTCGACAGGCCCAGCGTCGGCACCTTGCCAAAGATGTTGTTGAGCATGCCCCGTTGTTCGACCATGGCACCTTTCGGCGTGCCGGTGGAGCCTGAGGTGAAGATCACATAGGCCAGATCATCAGGGCTGCCCGCCACGTTAAGTGGCGTTGCATCGCCCGCCAGCCACAGGGCTTCGGTGCGCAGGTGACTCGGGGTCGCGGAGCTGGAGGCCAGTGCCGGGTCGATAACCGAGTCGGCACTTTCGCTGGTCATCAGAATTGTCGCGCCAGACAGTTCGAGAATTTCGCTCAGGCGCTGTGGTGGATGCTTGATGTCCAGCGGCAAGTAGGCCGCGCCTGCCTTGAGTACGGCGATCATCATGCTCAGCAATGGCAACCCGCGTTCGGCGGCCAAGGCCACCAGCGTGTCACGACCGGCGCCGGTTTCGATCAGCGCACGAGCGAGACGATTCGAGCGCTGATCCAGTTCGGCGTAGCTCAGGCTGTTGGCACCACACACGGCAGCGATGCGCTGCGGATGCTGCGCCACTTGCCGGGCGAACAGCTCGGCGTAGGTTTGATCCAGCGGGAAGTCGAGTTCACTGCGGTTCCAGTCCACCAACAGTGTCTGGCGTTCTTCCGGCGTCAGCAGCGACAGCGTTGCCAGTGGCGCGTCAGGCTGCGCAACCATTTGCGTCAGCAACTGACGCAGGTGGCCGAGCATGCGTTGCACGGTATCGGTGTCAAAACGTGCGGCGTCGTAGGTCAGGCGAATGCCCAGGCGATCGCCGGGGTAGAGCACCACGGTCATCGGGTAGTTGGTGTGCACGCGGTCTTCGTAGATGTCGACGTTGAAGTCGACCTGGCGGTCCGACAGGCCGGCGTCGAACGGCGCGTTTTCGAACACCACCAGGCTGTCGAACAGCGAGCGACCGTGCTCGATTTCACTCCAGCGCTGGATGTCCACCAGCGGCGCATGTTCGTAGGCGCGCAACTCGAAGTTGTGCGCGAACAGCGCTTGTAGCCACGGCACCACGGTTTGCGAATCGTCGACCTTGACCCGCAACGGCAGGCTGTTGATGAACAGCCCGACGATGTCTTCCACGCCCGGCAACTCCGTCGGACGTCCCGACACCGTGACGCCGAACAGCACGTCGTCGCTGCCGCTGTAACGGGACAACAGCAAGGCCCAGGCGCCCTGAATCCAGGTGTTGGGCGTGAGCTGATGCTGTTGGCACAACGCGGTCAATGCACGGGTGTCGGCAATCGACAGGGTGACGTCCAGGTTGGCCACCGCTTCGACCGCTTGCTCGGTCACTGCCGGACGATCCACCACCAACGGCGTCGGTGCGCTGAAACCGGCCAGTTCGCGGGTCCAGAATTGTTCAGTGATGGACGTATCCTGGCATTGCAACCAATGGATGTAGTTGCTGAACGGCGGCAGCAACGGACGCGCCACAGGCTGGCCCAATACGCGTGCCTGGTAGTGGGCGAACAGGTCAGCCATCAACAGACCGAAGCACCAGGCGTCAGTCAGGATGTGATGAAAGCTGCGCACGATCAGGAACTCCTGATCGGCCACCTGGAATACCCGAAGGAAGGTCAGCGGCGGGCGACGCATGTCGAAACCGTGCCGGCATTCGGCGTCCAGCACGGCACCCAGTTGGCGCTGGCGGGTCGCTTCGTCGAGGTGACGCCAGTCGTACCAGGCGAATGCCGGGTCGGTGTCGTGGTAGACACATTGCAGCGCAGCCTTGCCGTCCTGCCACCAGAAGCCGGTGCGCAGCATCGGGTGCCGGGCCAGTTGCCGGGCCCAGGCGTATTCGATGGCGCTGCGGTCCAGTTCGCCGTCCCAGCGATAACGTTGTTGCATCAGGTAGATGCCGCTGTTGGGACGCAGCAGCGTGTGCAACAGCATGCCTTCTTGCATGGGCGACAGGGGCAGCAAGTCGTCGATGCCGGCCCAGTCGAAGTTTACACCCAAGGCTGTGAGGTCGTGGCCGGCGGCGCGGCACAACGGGAAGGCATGGACGCCCGGGATCGCTTGCTCGGCGTCGGCAGCGAGCAGGGCCAGACGCCGAGCAAGCGCCTCGGCCCAGTGTTCGGCGCCTGGGCCACGGCAATCGATTTGCAGTTGACCGTGTTGCAGGCTGACGGACAGGGTCAGCCCGGTGGCATCGACTGGCGCGCTGGTGGCGATAACCTCGCCCAACGGCCCTTCAGGGGCCTGCCATTCGCCGGCCATGACAATATGCACGGTTGGCTGCGGCAGGCTCAGCAGCGGTTCGCGCAAGTAGTCGTTGTCGGCCAGGTAACGCAGCACGCCGTAGTCGTCACCGGTGTGTGGGGCGGCGGCCAGTTGCGCGTCGATCTGGCCAAGTAACTGCGCGGCGTTGCCGGTGGGTGTCACGCTCAGACGCAGGGGAACGGCGTGGCTCAGCACGCCAATCACTGTGGCCGGGTCGAAGTCGGTGCGGCTCAAGGGACTGGTGAGCGGCAAACGGGCACGCTCGCAACGACCGCGATCCAGGGTCAGCCAGACGTCTTGTTCGGCACTTTGCTGCGCCAATTCTGTAGCGACGGCGGTGGCCACCAGCGATGCCCACGGTGCGTGACTGCGGCGTTGCAGCAGTTTCAGACGAGCGCTGAGTGGCGCCGAGATCTGCACGCGGCTTTCAGTCGCCACGTTGTCCTGCGTGGTTGATGGCAGGGTTTCACCGGCGTATTGCAGCCAGTATTCCCAGGCCGATTCCAGACCGTCTTCATCGCGGGCGCAGCGGTTTTGGTGTTCGGCCCATTCATCCAGATTACCGCCGTGACGCGGCAATTCGATCGCACGATCGTATTGCGCTTGAGCCACAGCCAGCGCCAGGTCGGTCATCAGCAAAGCCCAGGAACTGGCATCCAGACGCAGGGCGTGGGTAACCAACAGCACGGCGTCGCCCTGCGCCGACAGGCAGGCGTGCCAGCCTTCGCCTGCCACGTGGTCCAGCGTGGCCAGGGTGGTTTCGGCCAGCTCGGCCAGTGCGTTCGAGTCATCAACGTTCAGTGGCTGACAACTGGCGCTGACCGGTTTCGGCATGCTCGGCAGGCTTTGCGCCCAGCGGCCGTCCGCCTCTTGGGTCAGTCCCAGTTGCAGCGCACGGTGTTGCTGTTGCAGGGCCAATATCGCGCGGTTCAGCACCTCCAGGCTGATCGGCGCATTCAACGCCACACAGCGCCAGTCTGCCGCTAACGGGCCGGCTTCGAGGCGGGCGTGTTGGCCCGCGGTCAGCGGAACATTGCGTGCAACACTGCTGGTGTCCCGGCTGTAGTTCGCGCCTTGACTGATCACCGCAGAAATCTCGGCAATGGTGCGGTTTTCGAACAACTGCTTGGGCGTCAGCTTCATTCCGCGCTGGTGGGCGCGCGCGATGATTTGCAGGTTTAGAATCGAATCGCCGCCCAAGGTAAAAAAGTTGTCATGAATGCCGACGCGCTCAACTCGCAACACATCCTGCCAGATCTCGGCGAAAGCGATTTCCACCGCATCGCGCGGGGCTTCGTAGGTGTCCTGGCTGGTCGGGGCGTCGGGCAATGGCAGGCGAGCGATGTCCGCTTTGCCATTGGCGTTCAGCGGGATCGCATCCAGCGCGATGAAGTCCGCCGGCACCATGTAATCCGGTACGCGCAGGGCCAGGTCATAACGCAGTTTTTCGGTGGACATCGAGGTGCTGGCCACCAGCCAGGCGATCAGCCGCGGTGTCTCGTTGGCCGGTTGCACAACACGGACCAGCACTTGCTGAATGTTGCTCGACAGGCGTTTGATTTGCGCTTCGACTTCGCCCAGCTCAATGCGGTAGCCACGCAGTTTGATCTGGTTGTCGACGCGCCCGAGGAACGCCAGTTCACCGGATTCCAGCCAACGCACTCGGTCGCCGGTACGGTAGGCGCGGGGCAGGTCGGCAACGGCCGTGAAGCGAGCGGCGGTTTGCGCCGGATCGCCCAGATAGTCCATGGCCAAGCCTTCGCCGCCGACCCACAGTTCACCTGGCACACCGACCGGCACGGCGTGACCGTGGCTGTCGAGTACCCGCAGTTGGCGGTTCGGTTGCGGATGGCCCAGCGGTTGTACGCCGGCCAGTGGCTGGTCGATGCGCGACAGGCAAATGCCCACGGCGCTTTCGGTCGGGCCGTAGTGGTTGTAGACCGCCAGTTGCGGACTAAGCCCTCGGATCGCGTCGAGCAACGTACCTTGCAGCGCTTCGCCACCGAGCAACAAAGCGCGACGTGGCAGCAAGTTTGCGTCGGGGTGAGCGGCGAGCAAACCGTGCAAGTGGTTGGGCGTGAGCTTGACCAGATCCGGTGTGAACTCGGCAAAACACTGTGCCAGGGCGCTCGGGTCGGCGCGGGTGTCGTCGTCCACCAGCAACAGGCTGCCACCGCTGACCAGCGCACCGAACAACTGGGTGTAACCGAGGTCCGCCGCCAGGGTCGAGAGCAGCGCGTGGCGCCACGGTTGTTCCGCCTCGGCGCAACCCAACTCGGCGAGAATGCCCGTGATATAGGCGACGATGGCGCGGTGGGACAGGCGTACGCCTTTGGGCGTACCGGTGGAGCCGGAGGTGTAAATCACATAGGCGCAGGCCTGTTGATCCACTGCGGGCAGGTCGATGCCGGTGGCGCGGGCCGAGGCGTCGATCACCTGCGCCGCGGCGGTGTCGAAGGCCGGCGAGCCGATGATGAAGTCCACGTCGGCACTGGCCATCAGCGCACTCAGGCGCGAGGCTGGTTGGCCCAGGTCCAGCGGCAGGAAGCAAGCGCCGGCCTGCATCACCGCCAGCAGTGAGACCACTGTGTCGTTGCAGCGGGGCAGGGCCAGCGCTACGCGATCACCCTGTTGCAGGCCGCGCTGGCGCAAGGCGCTGGCCAGTCCGCTCGAGGCTTCAAGCAGTTCGCCGTAGCTCAAGACGCCATGGGTGTCGCGGACGGCTTCACGTTCGGGATGGCGGCGAGCCTGGGCAGCGATCAGTTCATGCAGCGGAGCATCAGGCAATTCGAGGGGCGCGCCGTTGCCCCAGGTCCAAGTCAGGCTCAGTTCTTGCGCCTGGCACAGCGGCACCTCGGCCAGCGGTCGATTGGCGTCGCGGCTCAGTTCTTCGAGCAGCACCACCAATTGCTCCAGCAGGCGGGCACCGGCAGCATCGGACAAGCGTTTGCGCTGATGCACCAGATGCAGCTGCAAGCTGTCGCCTTCCATCGATGCGATCAGTGACATCGGATAGTTGTTGCGCCCGCCGGTGTGGCGCGAAGGCGCGGTGTGGTCGGCGTCCGGCAGTCCGACGAGGCCATCGTCGATCTGATCCAGCTCCCGGGGGAACGGGAAGTTTTCAAACACCATGATCGCTTCGAACAACTCGCCACCGGGCGGCAGCGCGGTCAACGCCCGCAGACTGGCCAGCGGTGTGTGTTCGTGCTCGCGCATTTCGGCGTTCCAGTCCTGGATGCCCGCCAGCCATTGGCCAACGGTCGGTGCATCGTCCCAGCGCACCCGTAATGGCAAGGTGTTGATGAACAGACCGACCATGCGCTCGACGCCGCTCAGCCGCTGCGGACGCCCGGCCACGGTGACACCGATCAAGGCCTCGTCGCTACCGTTGTGGCGGCCCAGCAGGTAAGCGTAAGCCGCTTGCAGCAGGGTGTTGACGGTCAGGTTGTTGTCGCGGGCGAAACCGCTCAGGCGTGCAGTCGTTGCCGCATCCAGCACACGCAGATGTTCGGTGCAGGGCAGGTGCGCCTCCACCGGGTCGGCGAGCAGGCCGCGCGGGTCAGACTCGGGCACGCGGGTGGTGTTGGCGAAGTCCGCCAGGCGGCTGCGCCAGAACTCATCGGCGGATGGGCGTTCGCTGAGGTAGGCCACGTAATCCTGGAACGGGCGCACCGTTTCCAGCGCCGCGTGCTGCCCTCGACGTGCCGCGCGATACAGGTCGCGCCAGTCCGCCAGCAGCGAGCCGACGCTCCAGCCGTCGAGCAGCAAGTGATGGTGGGTCCACAACAACGACCAGTGGGCCTGGCCGTTTTGATCGTCCAGCCGCGCCAGGGTCAAACGCATCAGCGGAGCGGCACCCAGCTCGAAGGCCTGAGCGTGATCTTCCGCCGCCAGGGCTGCCAGCCCTGGCGGGTTGCCGCGCAAATCGACTTCGCGCAGCGGCAGATCGACTTCCTTGAGGATGACTTGATAGGCGTCGTCCAGCTCTTCCCAGAGAAACGCCGTGCGCAATACCGCGTGGCGTTGCATCAGGGCCAGCCAGGCCTGACGGAACGCGTCGAGGTCGAGCTCACCGGCCAGGCCGATGCTCATTTGCTGGTAGTAGACCCGCGACTCGGGCGCATAGGCCTCGTGGTACAGCAGGCCTTTTTGCAGTGGCGTTAGCGAATAGATGTTTTCGATTTGGTCATGCATGGCAGCAGTGTTCAATCCAGAAAAACGTAGAGGCACGTGCGCCGCGGTCGGCGCACTCCGAAGTCAAATTCAGGGCAATGACGGGGCTCACTTCTTCGGCCCCAGGCGTTTGAGCAGGGTGTCGAGGGTCGCCTGGTTCATGCCTTTGGCCAGCGGGAAGTCCGACGGCATCAGCGTCCCGGCCTGCGGGTCGAGGCAATGCTCGACCAGCGCTTGCAAGTACTCCAGCAGACGGCCAGGCAAGCGGCTGTCAGCGGCCGGGGTGACGCTGTGCCATTCGACACGCAGTACGCCATCTTCCAGCCAGGCCACCACTTCACGGTCATGGGTCACCCGGTTGGCCAACGCCACTTCCGGCGGCGGGGTCAGGGTGCTGGCGCGCAACCAACCCTGCGGCGTTTGCTCATGCCCCAGGTAGTTGAACAGCACATCGCCACGGCCCGGCGGCAACTCGCCGCGTTGACGCAGCAGCCCATGGCCAAGGCCCTGACCCGGCACGGCGCGCAAGGCTTCCTTGGCGTTGCGCACCCGATCACCGGGGGGGCCGCTTGCGTTCACGCGCAACGGGAACAGGGTGGTGAACCAACCGACGGTGCGGCTGACATCCAGGCCTTCGAACGGCGCATCGCGGCCATGGCGCTCCAGATCCACCACGATGTCGGCGCGGCTTTCGGCTTCCGCCAGGGTGGCGGCGAGGGCGGCAATCAGCAGTTCTTCCGGTTGCGTGCGGTACGCGGCCTGGGACTCGGTCAGCCATTGGTGGGTGCGGGTGGCATCCCAGCGAGCCGACAACGTCTGCCGCTCGGCGACTGTGGCCACCGGCGGGATGTTCGCGGTGGTCTGGGCGTTCCAGTAGCGCTGTTCGGTACCGACCGTGGCCGCATGGGCGTGCAGGTGCTCGGCCCATTGCCGGTAGGACGTGGTTTTCGCCGGCAGACTCGGCTTCTCGCCACGTTCCAGCCCTTGATACAGCTGCTGGAAATCTTCCAGCAACGGCGTCCACGACACCGCGTCGACGACCAGGTGATGCGCGACCAGATACAGGCGTTGCGGTTCGCCCTCCAGCAAGGCCGCCGCGAACAGTGGGCCGTGTTGCAGGTCCAGGTTTTGCGCGATGCTTTCCAGTTGCTCCAAATGCTCGCAGCACGTCAATTGCGCGGGTGCAACGGGGGCGAGGTGTGCTTGCCATTGCCCGTCAACCTCGGTGAAGCGCAGGCGCAAGGCGTCGTGATGGGCGACCAGTCGGTCCAGCGTTGCCTGCACGAGGTCCGGCTGCAGACGACGGTCGCTGTCGGCCAACACCGACTGGTTCCAGTGCGCGGCCTGCGGCTGTTGTTGGTCGAAGAACCACTGATGCAACGGCATCAACGGCATCGGACCGGTCACGTCGCCTTGTTCGGCCAGGGTCAGCAGCGGGCTGGCCACCTGAGCCAATGCCGCCGGGGTCGGCGAGCGGAACAGGTCTTTTGGCGTGAGCGAGTAGCCTTGCTCACGCAGCCGCGAGATCAGCTTCAAACCGAGAATCGAATCACCGCCGAGGGCGAAGAAACTGTCCGAGGTACCGACCTCGCGACCACCGGTCAAGGCTTCGCCGAGCAGTTCGCCGAACAACTGGCAGAGCAGGGTTTCCAGTTCATTGCGCGGTGCGGCGTAATCTTCCTGAGTCTGTGGCAATGGCAGGGCGGCCAAGGCCTTGCGGTCGATCTTGCCGTTGGGTGTCAGGGGTAGGGCCGGTACTTCGACCCATACCGCTGGCACCATGTACGCCGGCAGCTCGGCGCTGAGTAGGGCGCCCAGCGCCGACTGCGCAGCGCTGCTGCTGTAGAACGCCACCAAGCGGTTGTCGATCACCAGGGTGCAGGCGCCGGTGATTGCAGGCTGGTTCAGCAGCGCTGCATCGATTTCCCCCAGTTCGATTCGTTGGCCACGCAGTTTCACCTGATGGTCGAGACGCCCCAGGTATTCGATGTTGCCATCGGCGAGGAAGCGGCAACGGTCGCCGGTGCGGTACAGGCGATCACCGTCGATGAACGGGCTGGCGAGGAAGCGTTCCTCTGTCAGGTCCGGCCGCTTCAGGTAACCCCGAGCGACGCCGACCCCGCCGATGTACAGCTCGCCGATGCTGCCGATCGGCAGTGGCTGCATCGCCTCGTCGAGAATGTACAACCGCAGGTTGGCGATCGGTTGGCCGATCGGCACGACCAGGTCGTCCACCGAGCAACGCCATACCGAGACGTCGATCGCCGCTTCGGTCGGGCCATACAGGTTGACCAGCGCGGCCGGGTGTTGGCTCATGAAACGCCGCACCAGATCCACCGGCAGCGCTTCGCCGCTGGCAAACACCTGACGCAGGCTGCGGCAGTCGGTCAGGCTCGGCTCTTCGACAAAGGCGCGCAGCATCGACGGTACGAAGTGCAGGGTGGAGACCAGTTCCTGCTGGATCAATTGGCTGAGGTACGCCGGATCGCGATGACCGTCCGGACGAGCCACCACCAAGGTGGCGCCAGTGATCAGCGGCCAGAAGAACTCCCACACCGACACGTCGAAACTGTACGGGGTTTTCTGCAAGACGCGGTCGTTCGGGCCAATCGGGAAGGCGTCCTGCATCCAGTGCAGACGGTTCATCAAGGCGCCGTGTTCGTTCATCACGCCTTTCGGTTGGCCGGTGGAACCGGAGGTGTAGAGCACGTAGGCCAGGTCGTTGGCGCTGACGCTGATCGGCTCGCCGACTTCAGCCTTTGGCAAGGCATCCAGCGTCCAGGCGTTGTGCCCGGCCGGCAGACGCGCCAGCCATTGTGGTTGGGTCAAGCTGACCTGGGCGTCAGCGTCGGCAATCAGGAACGCCAGACGCGCAGCCGGCAGTTCCGGATCCAGCGGCAACCACGCCGCACCGGCATGCACGATGCCGAGCAGGGCCACGACCATTTCCACCGAGCGCTGCATGCACACCGGGACGATGGCGCCGCAGCCAATACCGGCAGCGCGCAAAGCCCGGGCGACGGTTTGCGCGCGCTGATCGAGCTCGGCGTAACTCAGGCGTTGGCCTTCGAACACCAGTGCCGGAGCGTTGGGGCTCAGCGCCGCTTGTTGGGTCAGGGCGGTGTGCAGGTTGCTCGGGCCGCTGTAATGACGTTCGGTAGCGTTCCAGCGATCCAGTTGCTGCTGATCCTGTTGTTGCGGGAACAGTTCAACCAGCGCCAGCTCCGGCGTCGCCACCAGAGCGTCCAGCAGGGCACACCATTGCGCGCTCCAGCGCTGCATCGTCGACTCGTCATACAGCGCCGCCTGGTATTCCAGCGCGAGGCTCATGTCGCTGCCGTCGTCCTGGACTTCCCAGCTCTGTTCGAACTTGGCATCGATCACCGGCAGCGTCTGCTCTTCGATGTTCAGCCCCGGCCATTGGCTGCTGTCCATGCGGCCGTGGTTGAGGGAGAACATCACCTGGAACAGCGGCGTGCGGTTAAGGTCGCGGCGTTGGGCCACGGCGCCGACCAAGGTGGCGAACGGCAGGTCGGCATGGGCCTGAGCTGCGCGCAGGTCTGCTTCAACGCTGGCGAGCAACTGCTCGGCCGGGGCCTGTTGGTCGACTTCACCGCGAATCACCAAGGTGTTTACCAGGCACGCCAGCAGCGCCTGGGTTTGTGGCTGATCACGTTGATCGGCCGGGGTGCCAAGGCGAATATCACGCTGACCGCTGTAGCGGGCGAGCAGGGCAGTCAGGGCAGTGGCCAGCACGACATAGGTGGTGGTGCCGCGTTGACGGGCGAACTGGCGGATCGCCTCGGCTCGCTGGGCGCCGAGGCTGACAGTCAGTTGTTGGGCGCGACGTTCCGCTTCGACACCGCGTGGATGGTCAAGCGGCAGGTCGAGTTGGTAGTCGTCCTGGCCGAGGTGGTTTTTCCAGTAATCCAGGCTGTCGTTGCGCCGAGCCTGGGTGTCCGGGTGCTGCTGCCACAGGGCGAAATCGACATAGTCGACGTCCAGCGCCGCCCAGACGGGCGACTGCCCGTTCAGGCCGGCGCTGTAGGCCTGGGCCAGTTCGTCGATCAGCAATTGCATGGCCCAACCGTCGGTAGCGCTATGGTGCAGGCACACCAGCAACAGGCTTTCGTCGCTGCCTTGACGTTGCAACAGTTGCGCGCGCCAAGGTGCGGCGGCAGCCAGGTTGAACGGTGCCATCAGCTCGTTCTGAGCAACGGCGCACGCCGCCGCCCAGTCTTGTGTGGCGACCGAAGTGACCGCGAGCGCCGGGCCGTGATCGTCGATCAACAACTGCGGCTCGCCCTGGACTTCGACAATGCGGCTACGTAGCACCAGGTGGCGCTCGCTGACCTGCTCGAACGCCTCACGCAAGGCCTGAACCTGAAGCTCGCCACGCAAGGTCAGGGCGAACGGCATGTGGTACTCGCGGGAATCCGGCACCAGGCGGCTGAGCATCCAGAACCGTTGCTGAGCCAGACCGAGTGGCAGTTGTGCCGGACGCGGCTGTGCGGTGATCAGTTCGCCCGGCATCGCCGCGCGCAGATGACCGGCAAGCGCCGCCACCGTTGGTTGGGCAAATACCAGCGCCAGCGGCAGGGTGGCGCCGAGGCGTTCACGGACCCGGGCGACCAGCCGGGTGGCCAGCAAGGAGTGGCCACCGAGGTGGAAGAAGTGATCGTCGATTCCCACCGACGGGCATTCCAGCAGTTCGCTGAACAACTCGCAGAGCACTGTTTCAGTGGCGTTGCGCGGTGCTGTGCGTGGCTGGTCACTTTTCGTTTCAGGCAATGCCATGGCGGCCAGCGCTTTGCGGTCGAGCTTGCCGTTGCTGTTGAGTGGCAGGCTGTCGAGTTGCACCAAAAGGCTTGGGAGCATGTGCGAAGGCAGGCTGTCGCTCAATGCCGCGCGCAGTGCAGCTTCTTCGGCGTCACCACACCAGAAGCTCACCAGACGCTGATCAAGCAACAGCGTGGCGGCATCGCGAACGCCGGTCTGTGCCAGCAATTCAGCGTCGATTTCCCCCAGTTCGATTCGTTGGCCACGCAGTTTCACCTGATGGTCGAGACGCCCCAGGTATTCGATGTTGCCATCGGCGAGGAAGCGGCAACGGTCGCCGGTGCGGTACAGGCGATCACCGTCGATGAACGGGCTGGCGAGGAAGCGTTCCTCTGTCAGGTCCGGCCGCTTCAGGTAACCCCGAGCGACGCCGACCCCGCCGATGTACAGCTCGCCGATGCTGCCGATCGGCAGTGGCTGCATCGCCTCGTCGAGAATGTACAACCGCAGGTTGGCGATCGGTTGGCCGATCGGCACGACCAGGTCGTCCACCGAGCAACGCCATACCGAGACGTCGATCGCCGCTTCGGTCGGGCCATACAGGTTGACCAGCGCGGCCGGGTGTTGGCTCATGAAACGCCGCACCAGATCCACCGGCAGCGCTTCGCCGCTGGCAAACACCTGACGCAGGCTGCGGCAGTCGGTCAGGCTCGGCTCTTCGACAAAGGCGCGCAGCATCGACGGTTCGAAGTGCAGGGTGGTGACCTGTTCCTGCTGGATCAATTGGCTGAGGTACGCCGGATCGCGATGACCGTCCGGACGAGCCACCACCAAGGTGGCGCCAGTGATCAGCGGCCAGAAGAACTCCCACACCGACACGTCGAAACTGTACGGGGTTTTCTGCAAGACGCGGTCGTTCGGGCCAATCGGGAAGGCGTCCTGCATCCAGTGCAGACGGTTCATCAAGGCGCCGTGTTCGTTCATCACGCCTTTCGGTTGGCCGGTGGAACCGGAGGTGTAGAGCACGTAGGCCAGGTCGTTGGCGCTGACGCTGATCGGCTCGCCGACTTCAGCCTTTGGCAAGGCATCCAGCGTCCAGGCGTTGTGCCCGGCCGGCAGACGCGCCAGCCATTGTGGTTGGGTCAAGCTGACCTGGGCGTCAGCGTCGGCAATCAGGAACGCCAGACGCGCAGCCGGCAGTTCCGGATCCAGCGGCAACCACGCCGCACCGGCATGCACGATGCCGAGCAGGGCCACGACCATTTCCACCGAGCGCTGCATGCACACCGGGACGATGGCGCCGCAGCCAATACCGGCAGCGCGCAAAGCCCGGGCGACGGTTTGCGCGCGCTGATCGAGCTCGGCGTAACTCAGGCGTTGGCCTTCGAACACCAGTGCCGGAGCGTTGGGGCTCAGCGCCGCTTGTTGGGTCAGGGCGGTGTGCAGGTTGCTCGGGCCGCTGTAATGATGTTCGGTAGCGTTCCACTCGAACAGTTGCCGTTGACGTTCCGGCACCGTCAACGGTGACCAGTCGCCGAGGCGAGTCTGTGGTGCATCGAGCATGGTTTCGAGCAATTGTTGCCATTGCGCCAGCCAACCTCGGGCCGTGGTTTCGCTGAACAGTGCGGCGCGGTATTCGAGCAATACCGACAACACCTCGCCGTCATGCACTTCCCAGTTCAAGTCGTACTTGGTGGCCTGAGCGGTCACCGCGCGTTCGCGCACCTGCAATTGCGGCCAGTGGCTGGCCGAAGTGTCGGCGTTCTGCATCACGAACAACACCTGGAACAGCGGCGTCTGGCCGAGGCTGCGTTCTGGCGCCAGGTGCTCAACCAGCTGATCGAACGGCACGTCCTGATGCTGCTGGGCATCCAGCACGCGGTTGCGTACCTGGCTCAGCAAACCTTCGAAATCCAGCGCCGGGTCGAGGTCGGCGCGCATCACCAGGGTGTTGACGAAGCAACCGATCAGCGGCTGCAGTTCGGCCAGCGGACGCTGGCCGACCGGACTGCCGACCCGTACGTCGCGCTGGTTGGCATAGCGTCCCAACAGCAGTTGCGCTGCACTGAGCATCAGCATGTACAGGGTGGCGCCGCGTTGCTGGGCGAACTGCCGCAAGCGTCCCACCAGTTCTGGCGGCAGTTGCAGTTGTACCGCACCGGCAACCGGGTCGAGCTGGTTTGGCCGCCCCTGTTCGGTGGGCAGGTCCAACAGGTAATTGCCGTCTTCCAGTTGCGTGCGCCAGTACTCGAGTTGACCACGGAACAATGCCTGCTGCCCTGATTCGCGCTGCCAGAGCGCGTAATCCGGGTATTGCAGCGCCAGATTCGGCAGTGCGGCGACGGTGCCTAGGCATTGAGCGGCGTAGAACTGCGCGAGTTCATCCAGCAGATTCTGGCTGGATGCATCGTCGGTGGCGCAGTGGTGCACGGTCAGCAACAGCAACGCCTGGGCGCGACCGCTGCGCTGTATCAGCGTGGCGCGGATCGGCACTTGGGTGGCAAGGTCGAAACGGTGTCCGGTTTCGGCGTGGATGGCATCAAAGGTCAGCTGTTGCCAGGTATCGTCGGTGGGCGCGTCCAGCGCGGCCACGCGCAAGGTGAGGTGGGCGTCGGTTTCGATGATCAGCGCCAACTCGCCAGCGGTATCGCGCACGATCCGGCTGCGCAGGATTTCGTGGCGTTGAACCACGCTGTTCAGGGACGACTGCAAGGCCTGGGTGTTCAGCTCACCGTCGAACTGCACGGCGCTGACCACGTTGTATTCGCCACCGCCGGCGCTCAATTGCTCGAGGAACCACAAGCGTTGCTGTTCGAACGACAACGGCAAACGGGCGGGACGTGCCACCGGGATGAAGGTCGCCGCTGGCGCATGCAGCGGCTCACCCAACAGGTCGGCCAGCGCGTCGAGGGTTGGGTGTTCGAACACTGCACGTAGTGACGGAACCGTGGCGAACTGTTGGCGCAGACGGGCAAACAGCACCGCCGCCAGCAGCGAATGACCGCCGAGGTAGAAGAAATGACTGTCGCGACCAATCTGGGTCAGCGGCACGTTCAGCAGCTCGGACCACAGGGCGGCGAGTTGCTGTTCGGCGACGGTGCGCGGCGGGTCCTGCGCATCCGGTTCAGCCTGGATGTCCGGCGCTGGCAGGGCCTTGCGGTTGAGTTTGCCGTTGTCGGTCAGCGGCAATTCATCGAGCAGCACGAACGCTGACGGCACCATGTAGTCGGGCAGGGCGGCGCCGATGGTTTTGCGCCAGGCGTTGATGTTGGCCTGCTGGTCGCAGGTGACGTAAGCCACCAGACGCTTGTCGCCGGGCAGGTCTTCTCGGGCCAGCACCACCGCCTGACGGACACCCGGTTGGGCGCCGATCAAGGCTTCGATTTCACCCAGCTCGACACGGAAACCACGGATTTTCACCTGATGGTCCATGCGCCCCAGGTATTCGAGCTGACCGTCGGGCAGCCAGCGCACCAGGTCGCCGGACTTGTACATCCGCGCACCCGCCAGCGGCGAGAACGGGTCTTCGATGAACACCTTCGCGGTCTGTTCGGCGCGGTTGAGGTAGCCCAGGGTCACGCCGGCACCACCGATGTGCAGTTCACCCGGAACGCCGACCGGCATCGGATTGAGAAAGGCATCGAGCACGTAAGTGCGCACGTTGGCAATCGGCCGCCCGATGATCGGACGCTGCGGGTAGTCATCGACGGCGCACCCGGTCGCATCGACGGTGCATTCGGTGGGGCCGTAAGTGTTGAAGAAGCGGCTGCCGGCAATCGATGGCAGGCGCTGCCAGAGCTGCGCATCCACCGCGTCGCCACCGAACAGCACGAAGCGCGGCAGGTAAACCTCGCCCCGGCGCACGCCGTCGCTTTCGAGCAAGACCTTGAGCTGCGCCGGGGTGCATTCGAAAGCGTCCAGGTGGGTTTCGCGGAAAAACTGCGCCAGTGCCTCGGGGTCGTAGCGCACGTCTTCCGGGGTCAGGTACAGGCTATGGCCGTCGAGCAGCAAGATGAGCTCGGCCACCGAACTGTCGAAGGCAAACGAATAGTTGAAACTGCTGCGCATCGGTTGATCGGTGTAGCGCCGATACAGGCCATGGATGCGCGCCCAGGCCAGGTTGACCACCGAACCGTTGGTGACCAATGTGCCCTTGGGCTTACCGGTCGAGCCGGAGGTGTACATGATGTAGGCCAGGTCATCGGGACCGGCCAGTGGCGTGAGGTTGTTGTCCGGCTGATCGGCGAACAGTGCCGCGTCGCTGTCCAGGCGCAAGCGCGGCAGTTCGGCACCCAGCTGCTCCAGTAAGCCCTGCTGGCCGAGGAACAACGCAGGTTGCGCGTCTTCGAGCATGTACGCCAGACGATCCACCGGGTAGGTCGGGTCCAGCGGCACGTAGGCGCCACCCGCTTTGAGAATGCCCAGCAAACCGATCAACAACTCCAGCGAGCGCTCGACACACAGCGCCACCGGGCGATTGGCGACCACGCCTTGACTGCGTAGGTAATGCGCGACCTGATTGGCCCGACGGTTCAGTTCGCCGTAGCTCAGGCTGCGGCCTTCGAAGCACAGCGCGTCACGCTCCGGGGTGCGCTCGGCCTGCTGCTCAAACAGTTGGGCGAAGGTCAGGTGTTGCGGCACCTCCATCTCGGTACGGTTCCACTCGACCACGGTGCGCTGCCATTCCGCTGCCATCAACAGCGGCAGGGCGGCCACCGGGCGTTGCGGCTCGGCGAGCATTTGCTCAAGCAAGTGTTCCAGGCGGGCGAGGGTTTGGCGGGCGCTGTCGGCGGCGAACAGATCCAGGGCGAACATCAGCTCCAGCTGAATCGGCGTATTGGCCGGGCACAGCACGTGCAGGTCCAGATCGCATTCGGACTGTTTGAGCGGGGTGTCGAGGGCTTCGAATTCCAGCCCCGGGAAGCGCAACCGCGATTCCATGGCCAGCTGCTGGGCGACCATCACTTGATACAGCGGCGCATGACTGAGGCTGCGCGGCAGTTGCAGGCTGTCCACCAGTTGCTCGAACGGCAGATCCTGATGCTGCAAACCCTCGCGCAGACGCTGGGCCACCTGGCCGACCAGCGTGGTGAAATCCGCTTGCGGCTCAAAGTCGGCACGGATGGCCAGGTTGTTCAGCAAAATGCCGAGCAAACCTTCGGTGCCCGGTTGTTCACGGTGGGTGACCGGGGTGCCGATCAACACGGTGGCGTCGCCACTCAAGCGGTGCATCAGCACGGTGAACCCGGTGAACAACACGGTGAACGGTGTGGTGCCCAGGCGACTGGCAAAGGCTTGCACCCGGCCACTGAGGTCGGCACTGAGTTCACGCTGCACAATGCCGGCGCGGTAGGTTTGCACCGAAGGCCGCGGATAGTCGGTGGGCAAGGCCAGCAGCGGACTGCCTTCGCTGTTGCGACGATCCAGCGTGGTGGTCCAGTAATCAAGTTGGCGCTTGAGTTCGGCGCCTTGCAGGTGTTCGCGCTGCCACAGGGCAAAATCGGCGTATTGCACCGCCAGGGCCGGGAGTTCGGCGGGCGCACCGTTGCAACGGGCTTCATAACCGAGCGCCAGTTCGCGCAGGGCGATGGTCGCCGACCACGCGTCCGAGACCAGGTGATGCAGGGCGATGCCCAGCACATGTTCACCCGGTGCAACACGTAGCAGTCGTGCACGCAGCAACGGCGGCGAGGTCAGGTCGAACGGCTGCTCAAAGGTTTCTTGCAGGGCATTGAACTGCGCACCTTCGCGAGCAGTGGCGCCCAGGCCCGACAAGTCATCGAACGGCAATGCAATGTTCAACGATTCGCTGATGTGCTGGCTGGGCACGCCATCAGTGCTGCGGATGCCGGTGCGCAGGATTTCATGACGCACCAGCAAATCATTCAGGCTGGCGTGCAGCGCTTCGACGTTGAGTTCACCTTTGAGATGCAGGGCAAACGGGATGTTGAACAGCGTCGTGCCGGGCGTCAGTTGCTCGATGAACCACAGGCGTTGTTGCGAGAACGACAGCGGCAGTAGCGCCGGGCGCACCTGGGCTTTAGGCGCACTGATCGCGGCGGCTTGCGGCGCTGCAGCGTCAGCCTGGCGCACGGCGATGGCGACAGCCAGCAGCGCCACGGTCGGTTGTTCGAACAGCACCCGCAACGGCAGGTCGAGTTTGAAATGGGTGCGCAGGCGCGCGACGATCTGGGTGGCCAGCAGCGAGTGGCCGCCGAGGGTGAAGAAGTTGTCTTCCACGCCTACGGTGTCGCGACCCAGAACCTCAGCCCAGATCTTCGCCACGGCAGCTTCCAGCTCGTTGCGTGGCGCAATGCTTTCCTGGGTATCGGCCTGCCAGTTCAGTTCCTGGGCGGCCAGGGCCTTGCGGTCGACCTTGCCGTTGTTGTTCAGCGGCAAACGCTCCAGGCACACGAACGCGGCCGGCACCATGTACGGCGGCAGTTGTGCGCGCAGGTGTTCGGTTAGCCCGTCGTTGCCCAAAGTATCGTCATGGGCCGACCAGTAGGCCACCAGCCAGGCTTCGCCAACGCTGTTTTCGCGCAGCAGCACGGCGGCTTCGCGCACGTTCGGGTGCTGGGCCAGACGGTGTTCGATTTCGGTCAGTTCGATCCGGTGACCGCGCAGTTTCACTTGCTGGTCGCGGCGGCCGAGGTATTCGATCACCCCATCGGCACGCCAGCGCCCGAGGTCACCGGTGCGGTACACGCGACCTTCAAGCTGCGGGTGGTCGATGAATGCGTCAGCGGTGCGTTGCGGATCGTGCAGGTAGCCGCGGCCGACGCCGACGCCACCGACACAGATTTCCCCGGCAACGCCAATCGGCACCGGCCGCAGCGCTTCGTCCAGCACGTACAAGCGGTTGTTGGCGGTCGGCTGGCCGATGGGCATATGGCTGACATTAGCGTCCGGCGCTTCGAAAATCGGCTGGAAGGCCACGTCGTCGGCACATTCGGCCGGACCGTAGGCGTTCATCAGTGCGATGTCGGGGAAACGCGCAAACCAGTCCCGGGCCACGGTCGGCGGCAGCGCTTCACCGGTGGGCAGCACCCAGCGCAGATCGGGCAGTTGCAGGTCACACGGGCACAGCGCAAGCAGCGTGCGCATCAGGCTCGGGACAATTTCCAGCACGCTGAGGCGGTCGCTGGCGATGACTTGCAGAAGGCGTTGTGGGTCGTGCGCCACGTCGTCCGGCAGGATGTGCAGCGTGGCGCCCAGTACTGGCGCGGCGAGGAACTGCCACACGGAAATGTCGAAGGCCACCGAAGCGGTCTGTGGAATTCGGTCTTCGGCGTTCAGCCCCAGGGCCGGCACTTTGCCGAAGATGTTATTGAGCATGCCGCGTTGTTCGATCATCACGCCTTTGGGCGTACCGGTCGAGCCCGAGGTGAACAGCACGTAGGCCAGGCTGTCCGGGCCGCCGAGCAACGGCAGCGGCGCATCGTTGGCGGACTTCCAGCAGGCTTCGGCGAGCAGGGCGTCTGGTGCCTGATCGAGACCGCTGAGCAACTGGTCGACCAGAGCGCTGCACTCTTCGCTGGCCACCAGCAACGGTGCGCGGGACAGGCTGAGGATTTCCCGCAGGCGCTCGGGCGGGTGATTGACTTCAAGGGGCAACATAGCTGCGCCGGTCTTGAACACGGCAATCATCATGGTCAACAGCGCCAGACCACGCGGGGCCACCAGCGCGACCAGTTGATCTTCAACGGCACCGGCCTCGCGCAAGGCATGCGCCAGGCGCGTGGCGCGCTGATCCAGCTCGGCGTAGGTCAGGGATTCACCGTCGCAGATCGCAGCAATCTGCCCGCCGCGTTGGGCGACCTGGGCGGCAAACAGTTCGGCGTAACTATGATCCAGCGGGAAGTCGTGGGGATTGACGGCCCAGTCGCTCAACAGTTGCTGACGCTCATCAGCGGCCAGCAGTTCGAAACTGCCCAGCGACGCATCCGGTGCGGCGAGCATGCTGCGCACCAGGCTGGCGATGTGACCAAGCAAGCGCTGCACGGTCGACGCCTCGAAACGCTCGCGATCGTAAGACACACGAATGCCCAACTGCTCGCCGGGCAGGATCACTACGGTCAATCCATAGTGGGTGTGCACGCTGTGGTCCATACCTTCGAGGCTGAACTGGAAACCGCCTTCCAGAATCTGCTCGTCGATCGGGGCGTTTTCGAATACCAGGATGCTGTCGAACAGGGTTTCACCCCGGGGGAAATCGCTCCAGCCCTGAATGTCGGTCAGGGGTGTGTGCTCAAAGTCGCGCATGTCGACGTTCAGCCCTTGCAGCGCGTTCAGCCAACTGCCGAGCGACGCGTCGGGGTCCACCGACACCCGCAGCGGCAGGGTGTTGATGAACAGGCCGATCATCTCTGCCACGCCGGTCAGCTCCGCCGGACGACCGGCGACGGTGACGCCGAACAGCACGTCGCGTTGGCCGCTATAGCGTGACAGCAACAGCGACCAGACACCTTGGAAGAAGGTGTTCGGGGTGATCCGGTGGCTACGGCAGAACGCTGCCAATGCCTGGGTTTCCTGCTCGGTCAGGTGAATCAGCTGATCGTCCACCAGCACCGCGTCGGTGTAACGGTCGCGAGTCACGCCGTTGTCCACGGTCAGCGGTGTGGGCGCATTCAGGCCCTGCAACTGGCCACGCCAGAACTGCTCGGCCTTGCCTGCATCCTGACGTTGCAGCCATTGGATGTAATCACGGAACGGGCGCGGGCTCTTGAGTTCAGGCGCGCGCTCATTGCACAGTGCTTCGTAGACTTTGAGGAAGTCCACGGTCACCAGGGAAATGCACCAGGCATCCATCAGGATGTGGTGGAAGCTGCGAATGAATTCGTAGGACTCATCGGCCAGTCGCACCAGGCGGAAGCGGATCAGCGGCGGCTTCGACAGGTTGAAACCGACTTTCTGTTCGTCCGCAAGCAACGTGCGGATCCGCGCTTCCTGTTCGTGCGGGGCGAGTCCGCGCAGGTCGAGGGTGTCCAGCGGCACCTTGACCTCGCGATGGATCACCTGCACCGGTTGTTTTTGGGTTTTCCACTGGAAACTGGCGCGCAGCGACGGGTGCAGCGCCACCACCTGGCGCCAGGATTCAAGGAATGCCACTTCATCAATGGCACCGCCGATGCGGTAGCGATCCTGCATCAGGTAAACGCCGGAGTCTTCATGCAGCAGGGAATGGAACAGCATCCCCTGCTGCAACGGCGACAGCGGGTAGATGTCTTCTATCGGATTGGCAGTGTTTTTTTCGGTGGTCATTGAAAGCGTCCTGCAAAAAAAGGGGCGACGGTGATGGCACGGCGGCGAGGGAAACCGGTCACAGGTCGGCCTCGCTCAGCTCGGCCATCAGCGCCTGCATTTCGTCATCGGACAGGCCCGAAGCGCTGAACTCGACGCTATCGGCAAGCGGCTCGACGGTGTCAGCGGCCAGCGGCTGTGCGACTTCGGCCATGGCCGCGATGGTCTGGCGCTCGAAGACATGCTTGGCCGAGAGCGCAATGCCTTGCTCATGGGCCTGGGCCACCACTTGCAGGCTGAGAATCGAGTCGCCGCCGATGGCGAAGAAGTTCTCGGTGACGCTCACGGTCGACAGCTTCAAGACCTTGGCGACGATGGCTTGCAGGGTGGTTTCCATCGCATTGCGCGGTGCCACGTGGGCGTCTTCGTCGAACTGGTCCGGGTCGGGCAACTGGCGGGTGTCGAGCTTGCCATTGGGCGTGCGCGGGAAGGTCGGCAGGGTCAGCACTCGGGTCGGCACCATGTACGACGGCAGGCGTTCACCGAGAAAACGCTTGATCGCTTCCGAGTCCGGCGCATAGCCATGCGCCGCCAAAATGTAGGCCAGCAGACGTTTGCCGGCGGCGTGCTCTTGCACGATCACCGCGGCTTCGCGCACATCGCTATGGCTGCACAGTTGACGCTCGATTTCCCCGAGTTCGATGCGGTAGCCGCGTAATTTGACCTGATGGTCCTTGCGCCCGAGGAACGCCAGGCGTCCGTCCGCCAGCCAGCAGGCCAAGTCGCCCGTGCGGTAGGCGCGGGTACCGTCGGCCAGGGTGACAAAGGCCTTGGCGGTTTCTTCGGGTTTGTTGCGGTAACCGCGCGCCAGGGTCGGGCCGGCGAGGACGATTTCGCCCGGTTCACCGATGCTGCTGGTGACGCCGTGTTCGTTCAGCACCCGCAGGTCCATGCCTGCAATCGGACGGCCAATGGTCAAGGCGCGGCTCGGGTCCAGCACTTCATAGGTGGCCCAGACCGTGGCTTCGGTGGGGCCGTATTCGTTCACCAACCGGGCTTGCGGCAAGGTCTTGCTGTGCTGGGCGATCAATGAAGGCGGGCAGGCTTCACCAGCGACAATCCAGCACTCAAGGCTGTTGGCACCGCCATCGCGTTGCAATTGATCGAGCAAAGCCTGATACAGCGACGGCAGCGACAGACCGTGGCTGACCCGATGCTGGGCAATCAACTGCGCCAGACGGGCCATCTCCAGTTCTTCGCCTGTGGCTGGCAGCACCAGACGGCCGCCCTGGGCCAGGGTCCAGAAAATCCCGGCGACCGAGCTGTCAAAGGCAAACGATGACAGCAGCAGGTAAGCGCGCACCGGCGCCTCATAGGCGGCCATGCGCACTTGGGTCGATAAACTGAGTGCGCCGTGGCTGATTTCCACGGCTTTCGGTGCGCCGGTGGAGCCAGAGGTGTAAATCAGATACGCCAGGTCGTCCGCACCGGGCATGGGCAGTGGCGGCAGGTCACTGTTTTTTACAGTTGTCAGATCGTCAAGCACAAAGCGTTGCAGACTGGCGGGCACGCTGTCAGCCAATTCGGCGCTGACCACGATGTGCGCAATGGCACTGTCGGCGAGCATGTAGGCACGGCGATCCGCCGGGTAGGTCGGATCAACCGGCACGTAAGCGCCACCGGCCTTCAACACCGCGAGCATGGCGACGATGGCTGCGTTGCTGCGGGCGAACAGAATGCCGACGGGCACGCCCGGACCGATGCCGGCCGCCACCAGTTGATGGGCCAGATGCGTTGCGCAGGCATCGAGCCGGGCGTAGCTCAGGTCGCCGTCCTTGTCGCTGAGCGCGATGGCATTCGGCTGTTGCTGAACCTGACGGGCAATCAGCTCGACCAGGGTCACCGGTTCGATCGATGACAAGTTCGGTTGGGCACCGATAATTTGTGCTTGAAGCGGCCCGTTCAGTGGCAGATGAGCCCAGGCTTGCTGCGGTTCGGCCAGCGCGCCCAGCAGCAGCTGTAGCCATTGTTCGGCGAGGCAGGCCGCCGCTTCGCTGCTTAACGTGTGGCGGTCGTAAACCACCTGAGCGTGCAACCTGTCGGGCAATTGACGAACATCCAGACAGGCCTTTACCGGGCTCATCACCGCGCTGGCATAACGCTCCCAGGTATCGCCCGAACGCCAGGCGAAGGCGTAACCGCCAGTCAGGTCCTGGGTGTAATAGTCCTGCCAACCAACCGTCCGCTCGATCATGGCGCCGACGTGTTGGCTTTGCTCCAGCAGGGTCGCCTGGGCCTGCAGATCGATGCGCACCGGCAGGCACTGCTCGAACAAACCCAGCGCGTTTTCAAGTTCCGGGCCACGGCTTTCGTGGATCAGTGTGATCGGGACTTGCTGCTGGCCGGCGAGTCGTCCGAGTACTGCGGCCCAGGCTGTCAGCATCAGGTTTGAGGTCAGGGACGGATGGCGGGCGAGATCGGCGGGCACTGCGATCTCCAGGTGCGCCGGCGCAAACACTTTGCCGCTGGTGGATTCAAGCGACAGCTGCAAGGCCGGCTGTTCGGTTTCGCTTAATGGTTTCCAGAAGCTCACGCCCGGATGGTCCGGCTCGTCTTCCGTCAGGCTCCAGCGCCACTCAGCGTAATCGGCGTATTGCAGGGCTTCGGACAGGTCCGGTTGAGCGTCTTGCAACAGCGCAGCAGCCAGCAGTTTCAGGCTGGCGAGGTCGAAGTGGCTGCTGGCGGCGGCCAGGTCCAGTACCGATTGTTCATCCGACAGTTGCACCAACGTCACGGACAGCGGGTTTGCCCAGTCGCGGGCCAGCGCAGCGAGGCTGGCCAGTGCAGCGTCCTGATCCGTGGGGCTGTGCCGACGCAAATCCTGTACGGTCACGGCCAGTGCACAAGTGTTGTGAATCACCTGCACCGGGTGCCGCAGACCCGGCACCGGCGTCAGGCGCGTGCGCAGGATTTCACTGTCGGCCATCAGTGCCAGCAGACGGCTGTTCAGCGAAATTGCGTCCACCGGACGGGACAACGACCACTGCAAATGGCAACTGAACGGGTGTTCGGTCGTGCCGTTGATGTGCGGGTACACAGATGCCTGTTGCGGCGAAATACGAAAACCTTGAAGTCCGCTCATGTTCAACTCGACTAAAAATGGGGCTTGAAACTGGGCCACGACAGCGGCGCTGAGGCTCGCCGAACAGATGTCAGGCAACCTCTGGCGAGCAACTGGTGTACCCGTTGAAAGTCAGACGGCGACGTCACTCTGCAGCAGGGCCTCGGCCATGCCGGTCATGATTGCGCGCTTGCCGGTGAAAGGTTCGCGACCGTGCACCGCGAGCATGTTGTCGATGAACAACACGTCGCCCTGTTGCCAGCTGAAGCGCACCAGCGAGTCGAGGTAGGCCGCTCGCAGCGACTCCAGCACCTGCGGTTCAATCGGTTCGCCATCGCCATAAAAAGTGTTGGTGGGCAGGTCGAGGTCGTTGAAGTTGCTTTGCAGCGAATCGCGGATCGCCGGGGGCAGGGTGCTGATATGGAAGAAGGTCGCGTGGTTGAACCAGACTTCTTCGCCGGTACGCGGGTGACGCACCACCGCCGGCCCGCGCTGGCGTGTACGCAAGCGGTTGTTTTCTTTCCATTCCACTTCGATGCCGACGCTGGCGCAGTAGGCTTCCACTTCACTGCGGTCTTCGGACTGGAACACGGTCTGCCACGGCAGGCCGAAACCGTCGCCATAGTTGCGCACATACAGCACGCCTTTTTCACGGAACCGCGCTTCGATGTCGGGGCTGATCTTTGCCTTCACCGCACGGGTCGAGCCGATCGGGGTTTCGCCACCGGTCTCGGACGGGATATGGCAGTAAAAGAACAAACGCAGCGGAAAGCGTGGCGAATAGGAATGTTCGTTGTGCGGAAAAATCATCTGGTCGGCCGGGTAGTCGGTCGAGGTATAAATGTTGCCGCCGACCCGGGTGCGCGGCGAGGCGCGGAACATGTATTCCAGCGCACCGGGGGAGAGGGCGGCGATCACCTGATCGAATTGCTCCACGGACAACACCGAGAACCCGCGAAACAGCAGGGCGCCGTATTGCAGCAGTTTCTTCTCAATGCTTTCACGTTCACGGGTCGCCCAGGCGACCAGATCGACGCCGCTGACCGCCGGCTCAATCACCAGCGGCAAGGCGTGGTCCGGGCTGAGCAGGCGCTCGCTGACCAGTTGCTGTTCCGAGACGTTCATGGCTTTGCGGCGCACAGCGCCGAGGGCGCGAGACGATGGGGGCACGATAGACATAAAGGCATCCAACTCGGTTAAAGGGTCAATGAGCGACGTTTGGTTTGCATCAGCTGGCTGCGACCGGCCAGGGCTTGGGACTGTTGGCGTTCGCGCTGGAAAACCTGATCCCATGCGCCGAGGCGTTCGGCCAGTGCCGGCAGCGATTCGTCCAACAGGTTCCGGGTTTCGCCCAACAGGCGCGTCCACAGGTGTTGCAGGCGCAAGGCGCGATCCTGATCGAAGCAGTCGCCGCGATACTTGAGGGTCGCATCGATGCCTTCGGCACCGTGCACCAGATCGAGCACCAGGTGGAAATCCCCCGGCGCCTGCGCCACGTCCAGCGCCGTCATGTGCGCACCGGCGATATCGGTCGGGGTTACCCGTGACGGTTGATAGTTGAGCTTGACCTGGAACAGCGGCGAGTGACCGGCACGACGCTCCGGCGCCAGTGCCGACACCACCAGATCGAAAGGCAGACCCTGATGGGCGTAGGCCAGTCGTGCCTGGTCGCGAACCCGCTCAAGGAAACCGGCCAGGGTCGGTTTGCCATGCAGGTCGCAGCGCAGGATCAGTTGGTTGACGAAGAAACCGATGACGTCGTTGTGTTCCGCCAACGGACGGCCGCTGACGTCGGTGCCCAGCAGAAACTGCTCCTGGCCACCCAGTTGCTTGAGCACCAGCTGATAGCTGGCCAGCAACAGCATGAACAGGGTCATGCCTTGCTCGCGGGCCAGGGTTGCAAGGTGTTCGCAGGTCGCTTGAGGCACGCTGAAGTTCAGGCTGTGCTCGCCATGGGTCTGGCCACTGCCACCTAGATCGAGGGTTTGCGGCACGTTTGCCAGATGCTCACGCCAGAAGTCTTGCTGCGCAGCAATCCGTTGAGCGCTCCAATGCTCGGTTTCCCAGTGGGCGAAATCCAGATATTGCACCGGCAGTTCGGCGTCGGTGACGCCGGCCAGTTCTGCCAGCAATACTTGCGCCGAGCGCCCGTCGAATGCGATGTGGTGCAGGGTCAGCAGCAGGTTGTGCCGCTCGTCGTTTCGGCTGAGCAGTTGAGCGCGCAGCAGCGGTCCGGTTTCCAGTTCGACTGGCGTGGCGTGTTCGTTGGCCAGGCAGTGTTGGAGTGCTTGCTGTTGCTGCGGCTCGCTCTGGTCACGCAAGTCGTGCCAGGTCAGTGGCACGGCGGTGGCCGGCAGCACCTGTTGCTGCGGGCCATTGACCCCGTCGCGATACACCGTGCGCAATACACTGTGACGGCTGACCAGCGTGTTCAGCCGCAGCGCCAGGGTTTCGATATCCAGCGGACCTTGCAGGCTCAGGTGCAACACCAGATTGTGCCGGGTGTCGTCCGGATTCAGTTGGCGCAAAAACCACAGGCGACTTTGCGCGAATGATTGACGACTTTGGCTGACGTTCGTACGTGCGGTCGAGGCGTTAGCCATCGGCGATGGCTCGCTCAGGAAACCCTGCAAGGCCAGCGCCCATTGCGCCAGGGTTTGTTCGCCGAACAGGCTTTGGGTGTCGAGCTTCCAGCCCAGATCCTTGTGCAGGCGAGCGGCGAAGTCGGCGACGCTGATGGAATCCAGACCCAAGCCGATCAAGCTGAGTTCGAAGTCTGCCACGAGATACGGATTGACCTCGCGCAGGGTTTGTTCAAGCCATTGGCGGCAAGCGGTTTGCGCGAGTTGCGGCGTATTGCCCACCAACTGCTTCAGTTGAATGAGGTCAATGGTTTCGCTGTTCGGGGCGATCTGCCCGCCGCTCTGGGCGATGATGCTCAAAGTACCCGCAGCCAGTTGTTTGCGTGCACCCTGACGGGCGATCTTGCCGCTGGTGGTCATAGGGATGGTGCCAGCTTGCACCAGCACAATCTGATCGATGCCGCAGTCGGCGGCTTCGCGCACGGCGTTTTGCATTGACGCAAACAGCACCGGGTGATGCGCCGGGTCGACGAACTTGCGTTGTGGCTCGGCGACGATCACCAATTTCTCGCGACCCAGCAGCGGGTCCATTTCCGAAAACGCGGCGATGCGCCCGGTGCGAATGCCCGGCTCGGAATCGGTAATGGCGAATTCAATGTCGTGGGGGTACAGGTTGCGCCCGTTGAGAATCAGCAGATCCTTCAGACGCCCGCAGATCACCACCTGACCTTCGTGCATGAAACCCAGGTCGCCGGAACGCAGATAATTGCCGGGTTCGCCGACAATGCGCGCCTCAAAGGCTTCGCGGCTGGCTTCGGGGTTTTTCCAATAGGCTTCGGCGTTGCTCGGGCCGCTCAGCCAGATTTCGCCGATGCGATCGGCAGCGCAGCGTTCATGGCTCTGCGGATCGGCGATGGCGATGCTGTGCAAGGCCTGCGGATAACCGCAGGCGACGAATTCCACGGCGGCGGCATCGGTTGCCGCGAGGGCAACACGACCGGTTTCCAGTACGGCCTTGTCCAGACGCAACACCACCGGCAGCGCGTCGGCCGGCGTGGCGCTGACGCACAACGTCGCTTCGGCCTGGCCATAACCCGGACTGATCGCCAGAGGATTGAGACCGCAAGCGGCAAAGCGCTGGGCGAAGGCTTCGAGGGTGCCGGGGTGGATCGGTTCGGCGCCGTTGATTGCGTGTTGCCAGGCACTTAGGTCGAGCTGCGCGATCAGGTTGTCGCTGACCACCCGGTTGCACAGGGCAAAGGCGAAATTGGGGGCAAAACTGGCGCTGGCGCGGTAGCGGCTCAACGCCTGAAGCCAGGTAGACGGCGCGTTGACGAAGGTCTGCGAAGCCATCAGGTAGCAGGGCATACCGCTATAAAGCGGGGCCAGCATGCCACCGATCAAACCCATGTCGTGGTACAGCGGCAACCAGTTGACCATGCCGCCATGTTCATCGAAACCGTAAGCCTGACGCATCAGTTCGACGTTGGCGATCAGGTTGCGCTGGCGTACTTCAACGCCTTTTGGCGTGCCGGTGGAGCCTGAGGTGTATTGCAGGAAGGCAACGGTCGCACCGTCGACATTCGGGCGTTGCCAGTCACTGGATGGCGGCATGCCCAGGTTCTGGACCGTCAACACGTCGATTTGGTTTTCCACCAGTTCCAGCAATGCCTGGCAATGATCCGCCGGTGCGAGGATCAGTGCCGGTTCGGCATCCACCACCACCTTGCGCACGCGGTCGAGGTGCCGGGGCTTGCGCGACGGCGGCGGGAACAACGGCACAGCAATCAGGCCGGCATATAAGCAGGCGCAAAACGCGCGTGCGTAGTCGAGGCTGCTGGGCAGCATCAACAACACGCGATCGCCCGCTGCGTAACGCGATTGCAGGGCGGCCGCGAGGGATCGGGACTGCTCGTACAGTTGGGCAAAGGTCAGGGTTTCGCCGATCTCGACGCCGTCCGGCAAGAAGTGCAGGGCAGCACGCTGCGGGAAGTGCAGGGCGTTGGCCTCCAGCACTTCGATCCAGTGATTGAATGAGAACATGGTGGGATTCACGCCATGGCAACGATGACTTTGCGGTCACCGGTGTAAGGATTGCGGCCGTGTGCGACCAGTCGATTGTCGAGCATCAGGATGTCGCCGGGCTGCCAGGGGAAACTGATGGCGGTCTGGCGATAGACCTCGCGCACGGAATCGAGCACCACGTCGGGAATGGCCGAGCCGTCGCCGAAGTAAACGTGGCGGGGCAGGTTCTCTTCACCCACCGCGGCCAGCAGGCTGGCGCGCACGCCCGGCTCGATGGCCGACACGTGAAACAGGTGCGCCTGATTGAACCAGACCCATTCACCCGAATCGGGATGCTGCAGCACGGCCGCGCAACGCTGGCGTGTACGCAGGTCGCCGTCGGCTTTCCATTCCCACTCGATGTCGTTGTCCCGGCAATAGCGCTCGACCTGGGCACGGTCTTCGGTGTTGAACACTTTCTGCCACGGCAGATCCAGCGCGCCGCTGTAGTTGCGTACATAGAGCAACTCGCGACGGGCGAACAGTTCGCGGATCTCGGCGGGCATGCGCTGGTAGATCAGGCGACTGTCGGCAATCGGCGTTTCGCCACCGGTTTCGCTGGCCTTGATGCAGTGGAACCAGATTCGCGAAGGCCACGGCCGGGTGTAGGCCTGCTCGTTGTGCAAGGGAATGAATTGATGGGCCGGGTATTCGGTAGAGCTATAGACCCCGGCGAAGACTTTACTGCGCGGCGTAGAACCAAATTCGTAACTGGCCAGCGGTGCGCCGAAACTGGCGGCAAAGCGCTTGAAATCGATGGGCGTGGCGACGGTGAAGCCTCGAAACAGTACCCCGCCAACGGTGGTCAGGATATGGGGCAACGTGTCGCGGATCGACGCGTCGAGGTCATGAATCGACTGTCCCGGTTTCGCCAGTACCAGCACGGGCAACGTTGGCTCGCGGCCATCCATTGGAGCATTGGATAAGGGTTCGGAACGCCCGCTCAGGTGTTCGATTGAAGTCATCCTTACGCATCCTTTTTATCTTTCTCGGTCAGGCGGAATGACGTTGGCAAACCTGAAAATCGGGGCAAGGTTGCCAGGACAAAGTCCGACTGAAATGTATTCGTTCTGATATGCGGCGGCATATTAAATACAAATGAGATAGATTATCAATACTATTCCTTTAAGTTTTTTTTTGATCTAGACTGCCGCCGTCTGTAGAAAAACAGCGTTCTTGACGTAAGAAAAAAACACAAATATCTGTTGCATGGGAGCGGGGCGTGAATTTCAAAAAGAATACAATTGCGTTGGCTGTAGGGTCGGCGGTGTGCCTGGCTAGCAGCGCATGGGCGACTGAACAGTCGAACACAATGGAGATCGCTCCGATCACGGTGACGGGTGAAAAAATCAACCGCACCCTTGAGCAAACCCAGTCCAGCGTCGTGGTAGTTACTGGCGAACAGCTGCGTGAACATGCTGACAAGGATCTGGTGGATGTGTTTGCCCGTACGCCGGGTGTGTACAACCAGGCCGGTAACGAAAACTGGGGTATTCGCGGTGTGCCGGTGTCCGGTTTCGACGACCAGGGCCCGGCCACGCTCAACGGTGCGGTATCGGTGTTCATCGACGGCGCCCAGCAGCCGAACCGCGCGTTGACCCTCAGCCCGATCCCGCTCTGGGATGCGGAGCAGGTCGAAGTGTTTCTCGGTCCGCAATCCTCGACGCAAGGCCGTAACTCCCTGGCCGGTGCGGTGGTCATCCAGACCAAAAATCCAACCTTCCAGCCGACCTTCTCGGCGCAGACCAATGTGGGGAACTATGGTGAGCGCGGAGCGGCCGTAGCCGGTGGCGGTTCGATCGTCGACGACAAGATTGCCGGGCGCATTGCCGTGGATTATCAGGACGGCGACGGCTATATCCGTAACGTCACGCTGAATGACGACGCGAACCCGCGACGCACCAGCAACGCTCGCGGCAAGTTGCTGATTCTGCCCAACGACGATGTCGATGTACTGTTGACCTATGCCCACAGCGAAAACCGCCAGGGCGACAACTCGGTGATGCGGGTCAACAACCGGGTCCGTTATTACGAGCTGTCCTCCAATACGCAGGCGTTCGATAACGTCAAGCAGGACACCCTCAGCGCGAAGATCGATTACCGCCTGAACGATGCCTGGACGCTGACCAGCCTGACCGCCAACACGCGCTCCGACTATAGCGCCCGGCTGGACTTCGACCAGACCGCCGAGGTCAATGACGTCATTCTGCGCAAGCAGAACGGTGACATGTTTAGTCAGGAGCTGCGCCTGGGTTACCAGTCCGACACTGTTCGCAGTTTCGTCGGTGCCTACTACGGCCACACCACCAACAACTTCCACGACAAGTTGTTGTTCGACAACGAACTGGCCGGCGCCACCAAGGGTGACACGCGCATTGAAAACCAGGCGTTGTTCGGTGAGATCAACTGGACGTTCGCCCCGCGCTGGACCCTGATCACCGGCCTGCGCTTCGACCACGAGCAGAACGACACCGACATCGACCAGGATGACTTCTCCAGCGCCGGCAAAGTCAGCAAGTCGTTCAACGCCGCGCTGCCGAAAGTCGGCATCAACTATGAACTGGCCACGGATCAGTTCGTCGGCTTCATGGTGCAGAAAGGCTATCGCGGCGGTGGCGTCAACGTACGCGCCGGTGGCGGTCACGCGGCCTACGATCCGGAATACACCACCAACTACGAGCTGTCCTACCGCGGCTCGTTCTTCGACAAGACCCTGCGTACCCGCGCCAACCTGTACTACACCGACTGGAAAAATCAGCAGGTCAGTGTGCTGGACCCGGACACTCAGTTCGTTCACATCTTCAACGCCGGTCGCAGTGACATCAAGGGCCTGGAAGTCTTCGTTGAAAAAGACATCACCGAACAGCTGACACTGACCGTCGGTGGCGCCGTCACCGATGGCAAGTACAAGGACTTCGTCGCGGATGACGGCAAGGACAGGAGCGGCCAATCGTTCCTTTTTTCGCCCAAATACAAGATGTCGGTGGGCGGCGTCTATCGCTTCGACGACCGCCTGACATTCGCCACCGACGTCACCTACCAGAGCACCACCCCGTCGGAATACGAGTTTGATTCGAGCGGCAAGGTCACCGGTGTGCGCAAGAGCGACAACTACTGGCTGGCCAACTTCAACACCGAGTACAAAGTCACCCAGAATGTTGCAGTGTCCGGGTTCATGAAAAACGCCTTCAACAAGGAATACGTCACCAACAACCGCAGCGGTGACATCATCGACGTCGGCGCACCGCGCACGGTGGGTGTGGTTCTGCGTTACGACATGTAAACCCATGGGCGCGGGGAGGCTGTCTTCCCGCGTTCGGTTTCAAGGTTGTCGCTGCCTGCGACGCTCGTTTTCAGGCAGCCCCGTTCCCTTCCAAACCCAGCCTCCATGGAGGAAATCATGAATGCTTTTTCGAATGTCACGGCGGGTGGCGCGCAACAGCTACATCTGTTGCATACCGGTTTGTCGAGTCCTTACTGCCTGGATCCGACACCGCTGCTCGAACGCCAGCAACAGCAGGAATCCAACGCCCGCAGTTACCCTCGGCGCATTCCACTGGTGCTCGAACGAGCCCATGGCATTTACGTGCAGGACAGTCGTGGACAAGTGTTCGTCGATTGCCTGGCCGGTGCCGGCACCCTGGCGCTGGGCCACAACCACCCGGTGATTATCGAAGCCATCACCCAGGTCATGGCCGCTGGTGTACCGATGCACACCCTGGACCTCATGACGCCGGTGAAGGATGCATTCGTACAAGAAATTTTTGGCTGTCTGCCCACAGAATTCGCTCGCAATGCGCGCATCCAGTTTTGCGGCCCAAGCGGGGCCGATGCGGTTGAAGCGGCGCTCAAACTGACCCGCACCGCCACGGGGCGGCACTCGATCCTGGCGTTTGAAGGGGCTTACCACGGCATGACCCTGGGGACGCTGGCCATCAGCGGCAACCTGTCGCCGAAGAATGCCCTCGGCGCGCTGATGCCAGGCGTGCAACGCTTGCCTTTCCCCCACGATTACCGTTGCCCATTCGGTGTGGCCGGCGATCAGGGCGTAACCTTGAACGTGCGTTACCTCGAGCATTTGCTCAGCGACCCGGAAAGCGGTGTTACTGCACCGGCGGCAATGATTCTGGAACCGATCCAGGGCGAGGGCGGGGTGATTGCCGCGCCGGACCGCTGGCTTCAGGAGCTTCGCCGGTTGACCCAGGCTCACGGCATTCCGCTGATCGTCGACGAGATTCAGTGCGGCATCGCCCGCAGCGGCCGGATGTTCGGCTTCGAGCAGTCCGGTATCACACCTGACGTCATCACCTTGTCCAAAGCCATCGGTGGCGGTCTGCCGCTGTCGGTCATGGTCTACAACGATTCGCTGGATGTCTGGCAGCCGGGTGCCCACGCAGGTACGTTCCGTGGCAACCAACTGGCAATGGCCGCCGGTACCGCGACCTTGCGCTTCATCCGCGATGAAGGCTTGGTGGCACACGCCGAAACCGCGGGCGCGCATCTGCGCAAGCAGTTGCGGATGCTGCAAAGCGAGTTCGCCTGGGTTGGCGATGTACGTGGTCGCGGCTTGATGCTCGGCATGGAAATCGTCGACCCGCAAGGCGCCCTCGACGTACAGGGGCATCCGCCAGTGGACGCGGTTCGGGCCAAGGCCTTCCAGCAGGCTTGTCTGAAGCACGGTTTGATCGTCGAGCTGGGCGGACGCCACGGTGCGACCGTGCGCTTCTTGCCGCCGCTGATCATTACCGAACAGGAAATCGATTTCGTCGCGCAAATCCTGTTCCAGGCAGCGAGCTCGATCAATGAGCGCTGTACGGGTTAATGATCTGCCGATGCACAGGGCTTGCCGAGATGGGCCGGCAAGCCCGCTCTTTTTTGCACAGGGACTGACAATGCGCAAGGCTTTAGCGACGATGAAACCCGCTTGGGTGTTGATGGCGGTGTTGGGATTAAGCGGCTGCGGTGCTCAGGATCAGCCCTCTGAACACACTGCGTCAGCGCCTCAGGTGAAGACGCTCACCGTGCAACCCCGACCGTTTGCCATGACCTCCGACCTGCCGGGCCGAATCGAACCGGTGCGCATCGCCGAGGTGCGCGCGCGAATTGCCGGTGTTGTGTTGACCCGTCATTTTCAGGAGGGCAGTGACGTCAAGGCGGGCCAACTGCTCTTCAGCATCGACCCGGCGCCGCTCAAGGCCGCCTTGATGCGGGTCGAAGGCGACTTGGCCAAAGCCGAGGCGGATGTCTATCGCGCCAATGCTCATGTCCAGCGTTACAAACAGCTGGTGGAAGTCAACGCTGTCAGCCCGCAGGCATTTGACGACGCGGTCTCTGATCTCAAGAGTGCCCAGGCCAATCGCCTGGCCGCTCAGGCTGATGTGGCCACTGCCAGACTCAACCTCGGTTACTGTCAGGTGCGTGCACCGATCAGTGGCCGCATCGGCCGTGCCCTGGTCAGCGAGGGTGCACTGGTCGGCCAGGATGAAGCTACGCAGATGGCGAGGATTCAGCAACTGGACCCGATTTACGCCGACTTTACCCAGTCCGTCGATCAGGTCGTGGCCTTGCAGCAAGCCGTGGCCAGTGGTCGCCTGACCCTCACCGGCGCAGGCGCGGCCAAGGTCACGGTGCAGATCGGCAGTCCGGCACAAACCCGACAAGGCAAGTTGATGTTCTCCGATATCTCCGTGGATCGAAGCACCGGGCAGGTCACCTTGCGCGGCGAGTTTCCTAACCCTGACAACCTGCTGCTGCCGGGGATGTATGTGCGTGTAGTGGCGCCGGCGGGGGTCGATCCTCATGCGCTATTTGTGCCGCAAAAAGCAGTGCAGCGGGGCCCTGACGGTCAGGCCCGTTTGATGTTGGTGGACGCAGAGGGGGTGGTGCGCGAGCGCATTATCAGCACTGGCGCGATGCTTGGCTCCGATTGGCAAATCACTCAAGGGTTGTCGGCCGGCGAGCAGGTGGTCATTGAGCGGGCCGATAAACTGAGTGCCGGCACGCCGGTCACCGTCGTTACCCTGGCTGAGCAGCAGGCCCGAAACTGACGGTCTGACGCATTCTTCCACGGCTGTTAGCCAGGATTTTACCAATGCCCGATTTTTTCATTAATCGTCCGAATTTCGCCTGGGTCATCGCGTTGTTCATTGCGCTGGTGGGAGCGCTGACACTGGGCACCTTGCCGGTCAGCCAATACCCGGACGTGGCCCCACCGCAAATCAGTGTCAGCGCCAGCTACCCCGGCGCCTCGGCGCAGATCATCAATCAGAACATCACCAGTCTGATCGAGGAGGAACTCAACGGGCTGAAAGACTTGCTGTACTACGAGTCCAATAGCGCCAACGGCAGCGCCGAAACCACCATCACCTTCAAGCCGGGAACCGATCCCGACATGGCGCAGATCGATGTCCAGAACCGCTTGCAACGGGTGATTGGGCGGCTGCCTCAAGCCGTGATCGAGCAAGGCCTGAAAGTGGAACAGGTGCGCGCCAACTTCCTGATGATCTATGCCTTGTCTTACACCGATGGGCAGCAGGATTCTATCGGGTTGGCGGATTACGCCGCACGGGGCATCAACAACGAGATTCGCCGCGTGGCCGGGGTCGGGCGGGTGCAGATGTACACCGCCGAGCGCGCCATGCGCATCTGGGTCGATCCCACCCGGCTGGTCGGTTACAACCTGTCGATGGCTGACGTGAGCAAAGCCATTGCCGCGCAAAACGTGCAAGTGCCTGCCGGCAGCATGGGCGAACGTCCGGGGCCTGCCGACCAGCACATTACCGCCACTGTGATGGTGCAGGGGCAGCTCGAATCGGTGGAGGCGTTCGGCAACATCGTGCTGCGGGCCAATGACGACGGCTCCAGCGTCAGGATCCACGATGTGGCGCGGGTCGAACTGGGGCGTCAGGACTACCGCTTCGACGCTCGCCTCAACGGTAAACCCGCGGCGGCCATGTCGGTGCAATTGGCACCGGGCGCCAACGCGCTGCAAACAGCGGCCGCGATCAAGGCGCGGCTCGAGCAACTGTCGAGCACCTTGCCGGCGAACATGACATTGAGTGTGCCCTACGACACCTCGTATTTTGTCGACGTGGCGATCAAGCAAGTCATCTACACGTTGGTCGAAGCCATGGTGCTGGTGTTCCTGGTGATGCTGTTGTTCTTGCAGAGCCTGCGTTACACGTTGATCCCGGCGATCGTGGTGCCGGTCTGCCTGTTGGGTACACTCGCGGTGATGGCCCCGCTGGGTTTTTCGATCAACATGATGACCCTGTTCGGCATGGTGCTGGCCATCGGTATTCTGGTGGACGACGCCATCGTTGTAGTGGAAAACGTCGAGCGCTTGATCACTCAAGAGCGGCTGTCGCCCAAAGACGCGACCCGCAAGGCGATGCAGCAGATCAGTGGGGCGATTGTCGGCATTACTCTGGTGCTTGCGGCGGTGTTCCTGCCGTTGGCGTTCATGGGCGGTTCGGTGGGGGTGATCTACCAGCAGTTTTCCATGGCGCTGTCGGTGTCGATTCTGTTTTCCGGGTTCCTCGCACTGACCCTGACGCCGGCCCTGTGTGCCACGTTGCTCAAACCCTTCGATCCGACGCATCAGGCCCGCCCCAACCGCTGGGCGAATGCCTTCAATCGACGCTTCGATGCCTTGGCCCAGCGTTACGAACGGCTCAGTTCGAGTTGGGTCCGGCGCAGCACCCGCAGCATGTGCCTGTACTTGATGTTGCTATTGGTACTCGCATTCGCCTATCACCGATTGCCGTCCTCATTCATGCCGTCCGAGGATCAGGGCTACATCATCACGGATATCCAGCTGCCACCCGCGGCTTCAGCCTCGCGCACCGACGTGACGGTGCAAGCGTGGGAGCACTATGCCCTGGAGCAACCTGCCACGGACCAGGTGCTGGCGATCATGGGGTTCAGTTTCTCCGGGGTCGGGGCCAACGCTGCATTGTCGTTTGTCAGCCTCAAGGACTGGTCGGTTCGTGGAAACGGGCAGGCCAGCGATGCGGTGGCCCGGCGCGCGAATGAGGCCTTTGAAAATGCCGCCGATGGCACGCTGTTCAGCGTGGTGCCTCCACCGGTGGAAGGCCTCGGCACCTCAAATGGTTTCGAGTTACGGTTGCAGGATCTGGCGGGGCAGGGGCACGAAGCGCTATTGAACGCTCGAACCCAATTGCTGGAGGCGGCCAAGGCATCGCCGGTGATTGACTACCTTATGGAGGATGGCCTGGCTGATGCGCCACAAATCAATGTCAGCATCGACCGTGAGAAGGCCGAAGCCCTCGGTGTGAGTTTTGATGTGATCAGTTCAGCGTTGTCCTCGGCGCTGGGCTCGGAACAAATCAATGAGTTTGCCAATCAGGGGCGGATGCAGCGGGTAATCGTTCAGGCGGACAGCATCAGCCGCCAGACGCCTGAAGCGCTGCTGCGCCTGCAAGTGCCCAACCGGCAGAACCGATTGGTGCCACTGGACGCCTTCAGCCGTTTCGAGTGGCAGGTCGGGCCACTGCAGATCGCTCGCTATAACGGCTCGGCGTCGCTACGTTTTTCCGGTGATGCCGCGCCGGGTTACAGCACCGGTCAAGCCATGGAAGAACTGCAGAAAATCGCCCGTCAGCTGCCGGCCGGTTTCAGCCTCGAATGGGCCGGGCTGTCACTTCAGGAACAGCAGGCCAGCGATCAGGTACCGCTGCTGGTGGGGTTGTCGTTGATTGTGGTGCTGCTGGTACTGGTGGCGCTGTATGAGAGCTGGACCATTCCCTTTGCCGTGCTGTTGATCGTGCCTATCGGCATGCTCGGTTCGGTGGCCGCGGTGACGGTCATGGGTATGCCCAATGACGTCTATTTCAAGGTGGGGTTGATTACGATCATTGGGCTTGCGGCGAAGAACGCGATTCTCATCGTCGAGTTTGCCAAGGCGCTACACGCTGAGGGAGCCAGCCTCGCGCAAGCGGCTGCTCAGGCCGCGCGTCTGCGTTTTCGTCCGATCGTCATGACGTCTCTGGCCTTTATTCTCGGTGTGGTACCCCTGGCAATCGCCACCGGTGCGGGTGCTGCCAGCCAGCGGGCGATCGGCACAGGCGTCATCGGTGGCATGCTGGCGGCGACCGTGCTTGGAGTTTTGTGGGTGCCGGTGTTCTTTGTCTGGGTCTTGTCCGCGGCAAAGCGGTTGAATCGCCAGCGTGTCGTCATCACCGAACCCACGGCATAGTCGAGCAGTCTCCAGCCAGAGGTTGGCGGTTAATTTTCAAAGACTCTCAGGGTCGCCAAAGAACATTTTGACTGGGCTCTAGAGCGGTAGTTTCAGGCCGAAAAATCTTGGTGATGCGCCCGCTTTGGGTTGAAGCGGCCATTGGAAACCGGGGCCAACTGCATCGCCAGATGCTTGTACTATCTTGGCAAATGTCGTTGATGTTTGTTGGCGCGCATCCGCACACATAATGCCCTCCAGCCCCTCCCCTGAGGGGTGTATGAATGTCTAGCGAGGTTGTCGAAAAGGTATCGAAATTACATCGCCAAACGCCAGGAGTAGGCCGAACGCCTGCAGAGTTTTCGGTGAGGCGCGGAGGAATCGGGACAAGTCACCTTCGATCTGCTTTCGATCCTAGGAACCAAGCGTTGTGAAAGACAGAGATGTGAAGTTGAAGATCACTCTTCGCCGCTCCCCACTTCTTGTTCTTCGAATGCGGAGCGCACGGCTTCCACAACACGTTCCGCCCGGTGAGCGTCGTCCAGCTGCGGATACGCTTTCTTCAATTTGCCAGATACCTGCCAGCCATTTTCCTTGAGAGAGCGAATGATGCGGTTCGTGTCCTGATCCGGCATTTCTACCACCTCTTTGAGCCGCTCCTGGGCGCGCTGGAAAATGACCAGCACACGGGCCTCATCGGCCATCTCGGTACGGACCGTATGCGCCACGACCTGTGCCGTGTACAGGACGTGTTCAGTCAGATCGGGATAGCGCCATGCGAATTGCGCGTCGTCGTAGTCATCGAAGACCAGGTTGCTTGGGGTGCCGTCCCCGTAGACGACGAGTTCGCCAAACCGATAGGACGCTGCGTAACGTTGCATGAATGGCCGCGAAAACACCTCCAGCGTACGATCGTAGCGCGCCCGAAAATCGATCGAGCTCGTGATGGTGGCCGACACCGGCAGGATCACGCCATCAGGCACCGCCTTATCGCGGATCAGGGTGTCGTTGATCAGGAAGCGATGGATCCGACCATTGCCGTCCCGCATGGGGTGGATATACACAAAGGCGAAGGCGATGGCCGCAGCTCGAGCCAGCGGCTCGGCGCCCCGTGTTGCCAGCTCGAATGCTTTCAGGCCATCGAGCAGTTGCGCTAGCACCTCAAATTGCGGCGCAATGTAGTGCACGATATCCTCGCGCATGGTCGCCTGTCCTACGAAGACCGGCGAGTACCGCAGGCCCAGTCCGAAGGCCTCATGACCCAAAATACCGGCTTGCAACGTGTGTAGGCTATCGTTGCTCAACGGATCCTTGATATGGCCACAGTACTTGGCGATCACGTGGGCAAACCGCTGGATCCTGTCGGCCTGGTCTGCCTCTTTCTCGATCAGAAAGCTCGCACGCGACTCCTTGAGCGTCAGCCAACTGGCCGTGCGCATCAGGATGTCGGCGCCAAAGGTTTGGTTCAGCTCGCGCAGTGCTGCATCCAGGTCAAATTGCAGCGCTTGCTGTACGGTATCGGTACGGCGGACCAGGGGGCAGAACTCCGGCACGCCGGGCAGATTATTGTTGATGCGCCAGCGCCGTATCCGTAGTGGCTCAACGCGGGTCAGGTACTGCTGCGACGAAACGGCATCGACATAGCCGCCATTGGTCACATCCGGCACATCCAGATGTTGTCCGGTTAGCCACTCGTACAGGAATCCGGTGCGGCGGGCATATTGCCCAAAGGGCGCTTGCCGGCACCAGGCTTCGATGGGCTCTGGGCCAACAGCCGCAAACAGACGGGCGAAAAACTCGAGGTGAATTTCTTCGTACTTGAGCCCAAACTCGAAATGCCCCGCGAAATTGTCCACCGGCTGGTAGCTGGCGGGATACTTGTTCTCGACATGTCCGTTGCTCTCGCGGCTCATCCGTGTCGTACCGATCACCGATTCGACACGTAGGGGTTGTGCAAGCGCGATACCGTAGCGATCGGCGAGTGCCTTGAAGCCTGCCTTCATTGTCGAAACCCCTAACGCGAGCTTAAAAATGATAACCGGAAGGAGATAGTACGCGAAAATGATAATTCAGGGGGGCGCGAAAACGCTAACGATCACTTGAAAGTGATAACAAAACAACGGTTTTTTCCGAAAATGATAATGGCCTGGAGTGCCTTGTAGGAGAAGCGTATGGGACGACGCTTGCCTGGCCGCGTAAAGTCGTCAAAGTAGACTCTCAGGGTCGCCAAAGAACATTTCACCAAGGCTCTATCTAGGCTTTTCAGGCAGTTGGGTCATAAATCTGCCTCCAGTTTTGCCCCTGTTGCGCCTGATATCGTCGGTCAGCCCAAGTTAGTTGCTCTCGAGGTATGAAGCATTTCAAGAATTCTGCCCACATTGCTTTTGTCTCTGCCGTGGGCCAATCGGGTGAGGCGCTCGACATGGCGATAGCTTTTGAGTTGAGCCATTGCCGAAGCGCCTGGCCAGGCAGCGCAAAATGCACAGTTCGGCGATGCGAGTCTTGCCGGCGCTAGAATGTGCCGCCGTCTTTGCGAGCAGGTTCTCTCCCACACAGGCCACTAGGCACGTGCTTTTCAGAGTTGCACCCGACGCAATCTGCCGCTCAACGGGACGACGTTGTTGTCTGGCGTGGGCAGAGGCCGGCCGGTCAATCCCATGCCTTCGCTCACCAGTACCGCATCCTGCAACAGGCACAGGTTGGAAGGGGTATCCAGGCCGCGGGCGAGCACGGCGACTTGACCTGTTTGCAGGTTGCAGCTCAGCAGTCGACCGGTGAATCGGCTAAAGCCGCCATGGAGTGGTTCGCCGTTCCAGTCCGGCGGCAAGGGTTGCTGCAAGCGGTCGCAGAGTTCCAGGACCAGCACGTTCCCCTTCGGACACAACGCCAGTCCGGTGGGCAGTTGCAGGCCGCGAATCAGTATGTCGATCTGCCCGCTGGCCGGCGACACCCGAATCACTCGGCCTGCCTTGTCGGCAAAGTCGATGCCCTTGCGCGTCGGGTCGCCTTGCAGTTCTCCGGAGAACAGGCTGATCAGCACCGCGTCTGTCGCCGGCTCGTACACCAGGGTCACGGGAACGGCTTCCTGGCCCTGGTCCAGTACAGGCAACTGGACCAGCACGCGTTCGTCCTGGCCGCTGGTGAACTCCACCAACCGATTGGTATCGGGTTTGACGGCCAGCCAACTGCGGCGGGTTGGGTGGTAACACAGCGCATTCAGATTGCCACGGCTGTGAAACACCGGCTCGGGCGGGGTGTATTGCAGGTCCAGCAGTCTGGAGCCCTCGACGTAATCGGTCTGGCTGACCAGGCAGCGTCCGTCACCGCAGGCGATGTCCGACAGCCCCATGATTTCATCACGCAGCATGCGGGCCTGCATGTTCATGGAGCGAAAACCTTGCGCCAGTATTTCGCGGGGCAGGTAGGCGCCGGGTCTGTGCGGATCCGGTCGCAGTCGACTGATACGGCCACTGAAGGTCTGGTCCGGCAGGCCTGAGCCGGCTTCGCTCAGCAGCAGGCTGCCATCGGCCTGCACACAGACGCCGCGAGGGTTCAGCAGGCCTTCGGCGATGATGGTGCTCGGGCACAGGGTTTCGCCGGGGCGTGCGGGGATATGAATGGGTACGGGCATAAGGTCGCTCTCCATGGACAAGGGTGGGCGTAGCTACTGCGGCGGTTGCCACGGTTCACCGGTGAGATAGGCCCGGAGCAGCGCCCGCTGGCAGGGCGACATCGAGCGCACCACAGGCATGAACAGCGTGGTGCCTTTGTAGGCATCCGAGGTTCGGGCGAGGATGGGGTTCTTGGCGGCCATGATCGCGTCGGGCTGATTGAGCGGGATGTAGCGCGACATGGCGGGGAAGGCCAGGTAGTGAAAACGCAGGACGTTCGGATACATCAGCGGCCAGGTGATGGAGGTGCCCGCGGGGATGCCGAAGTCGGTCTGCGCGTATTTGCGAAAGCTGGTGAAGTAGCCGCTGCTTGGAAGGCCATTGGCCGTGCAGGTCAGGGCGACAAAGCCCGCCTGGCCGGCACTGCCCGGTTTGATGGTGACGGGGAAACTGACGGCGAGCTGGCCGGCATTCACGGTCAACGAGGCTGGGAAGTCGAGGAAGTCCCAGTATTGCGGTTCAACGTACACAGCAGGAGCACCCGCCTGCAGGTCGATTTCGGTGGTGCTGGGCACCGGACCGCCCAGATACCTGACCTGCAGGGTGAGCGACAGGCCATTCGGATAGTCCTCCAGATAAACGTTGCGCTGGTCGGCATAGATCCGATAGGTCGATTCGGTGGCTTGCAACGTGGTCCCGGCGACCTTGCCGGGCGCGTTGATCGCCAGGGCGGCGGTCTGCACCGCCTGCAGTTGGTTGAAGGTCAGCGGCAGGTCAACGATGCCGCCATACACGTAGTAGTCGAACAAAGAGCGGCTGCTCGGGTCCAGGGTAGCCAGTGTGGTGGTGCCTGCGGTGATGGTGACGGGGCCGTAGTTCGCGTTGGGCCCGATAGGGCTGGTGATGTCGTCCCTGACGGCCCTGAAGGTTTCCTTCGGAATGACGTTCACCATGTCGATGCTCAGGTAACCGTTGTTGCCCAGGTCGGCATAGCCGGCATTCCCCGTGCTCTGGTTGACCAATTGCCGGCCTGGCTGACAGTTCAGCGGCTCGTCGGCGAAAGCCGGGGCCAGCGTACCGATGACCCGGCCGATGCTCGGATTGGGGGTGTATCGACCGGCGGCGTAATCGGCGTCCAGTTGTTCGGTGGTCATCGTGGGGCACATTTCGAACATGACGAAACGCAGGACGATGCCTGTCGCCCCTGGTGCCTGGATGATCGATCGCAGGCCAGCGCTGTTCTGGTTCCAGCTGACGATGCTGCTCAGGGGAAAGGTCAACTGGAACGTGCCACTGGCGTGAAAGGAGCCCGGCGCATCCATTTTCGCAGGTAACAGCACACGCCCGGTCACATCGAAACTGCTGCACACGGTATTGCTGCGAATCAGCAATTGGATGTCGCTGTTACCGCCAATTTGCAGACCGCCGACGAAAATCTGGGTGGTCGTTGAGGAGGTGGGGTCCAGGTCCACCATCATTGGGCCGGACACAGGCCCTTGTCCGGTCACCGGGTCCACCGAACCGAGCAGATAGACCGGCTGGCCCACCATGTCGCCGGTGGTGCTGATGCTGCCAGGATTACCCTGGGAACTGATCAAGGCGTTCTGCATGTCGACCACATGCTGCCCGTAGTGATTCCAGCCGCCGGCGGTGTAGTAGTCGCCGTCAGGCGCGTTAATCATGTTGTTCAGCTGATCGTCGGTGTAAGACTGGGCACCCGGCGCCAGGGTCGAAGTGGTCAGGTCGAAGAGCGGCCATTCATCATTGCCGTCGTAAGGAATGGTGGGGGAGTTGTTCGGCAAGCTGACGTCCGTGCGGATGCCGCCCCAGAAATTCAGTCGTGGTCCGTTCAGGATGCTCATGATTTATTCCTCGTCCTTGATGGTTTTGCCGACAGGCGCATTGGCGAATTTGAACAGGTAGGAGTAATCGGACTTGTAGGGGCTCTTGACCGGTGTCGCCATGGAATGGCAATTCATGCAGCTGCTGTTGGGCTGGATGTAACTCTCCATGGTCACGTTGGCCGAGAGGGCCGGTGTCGGCTGGCCCAGTGGATTGCTGGGGTTATCCGGCATCAGCGGGCGCTGGGTGGTGATGAGCTGGTAGTACTTCAACACGCTCCTTTGCAGCCCCGGGTCGGTGCGGTACTGGGTGTTGACCCCGTTGGTGACCTCGGCAATCGGGGTAAACCGGTTCAACGGGTTCGGCGTCTGGAACGTGGTCCCGGGTTTGGGCACGCAGACCAGATGCACGCCCTGGGTTTGCCAGTCGCACGGCGACTGGTTGAGGCTGGCGGCGGGGGCGGAGGGGTTGAAGTAGGAGTAGGCCGTGCCGGATGTCGGCTGGTCGACCCACACGCCGTTCACCAACACCTTGGGCGGAACGTTATCGATCTGCTCGAAAGTCGACCAGATCCACTGCGGATAGCCGTTCACCTTGGTGATGATGTGCAGGCCCACCAGACCCAGGTAGGCCTCGGTGACACCGATGCGCTGACCCTGGTCGTCGAACTTGGCCACGCGCGCGAGCATGGTCAGATAACGGCTGGCATTGTCACGGGTGGTGAGGATGCGCCAGCTCGATTTGACCTCGATGACCCCATAGGGGAAGTTGATGTTGTTGGCTTTGGAAACCACATCAGCGTTATAGAAACTGTTGGCGACGATGTAGTTGTAGGAGGTCTCGTTTGCCGAGATGTCGTAATAGGTCGGGTTACCGGCCTGGTCGATCAGCCAGCCGCCGACGGCCTGGTCGACGGCATTCACCTGAGAGCTGTTCTTCAGCGCGGCGATGTTGATGATGCCCAGGCTTTTGGCGGCTTGCTGGGTATTCCACGGGCCAGGATCGGCCCCTCTCGGCAAAAAGATTTCCTCCACGGTCTTGTAGGTCTGCCAGACGGTGTAGCCGGGATCCCCAGGCTGTTTGTTGCAGTCGGGATCACCTCGCTGCCCGTCCTGTGCGGGCCAGTTCAAGGCGATGAACATCTGCCAGCTGTATTGATCGAACAGGTCCTGACTGGCCGTGGCGGCCGGCGCAGTGCTGGGGGGCTGGCAATTCAGGTTGCTGGTCTGCGTCGACGGCCTGGCCTGTTCCCGGGCCAGGCCCGGCAGGCTGGCCAGGCCCATTAGCATCACGGTGAGACGGAGTGAAGTTTTCATGGCGATCCTTCGTCATTGGTCAGGGTTTGCGCTGCATGAGCTTGTTCCACTGCGCCTTTTGGCCGTTGCTCTGTGAAGCCGGTGGCTCGAACAATTGGCAGGGCGGCGGATTCGCCGGGCACATGGCGGCTACCTGAGCCCAGGTCTTGGCCGGGTCCGGTTTGGCGATGCGAAAGTTGGTGTAGTTCTGGCTGACGATGGGCGCATTGGCGACGCTGGCGTCACCGGAGAAATAGAATGACTGGGGATGCCGGTAGGGCGGTTGTCCCGAGGGTTTTTTGTAAAAGGCGTAGCCGAACAGGATCGGACCTTGCGGTGATTCGAGATCTAGCGCGTAGGCCTGCACGCTGCCATCGAGGTTTTTGCTGCGCTCGGCGCTGTAGGGCAGGTGCTGGATAAAGTCTTGCCGCGGTGGATGATTCATCGGCGAAAACATGCAACAGGCCGGCATGTCCTTGGGGCGGTCTTGCGGGTAAGTCAGGAAGTACGCCTTGTTGCCCAGGGATACGAAGGAACAGGTGTAGTTGTTGTTCTTGATCGGGAAGATCGGCAGACAGTACTTCTCGTAGTGTTCCATCATCGCGCCGAAACCGTCGCCGTCCGGCGGGATATACGTGGTGTCGTAGTAGCTGGTACCCCGGGAGACGGTGTAGGCCGCCGGGGCAAGGGTGCTGGGCGGATCGCTGTAGGGCGGAGGGTTTTTTTCGTAGTTGTGCATCACCCGGTACATGGTCCAGTCGCTGATCCAGAACGCTGGAAAAAACGGATCGGAAGGATCGCCCGGTGCGCGTTTGGCGATGCAGTTGCCGTTCTGTTCGTTGCACCCCTCGGTGTTGTGCACCCCCATGGTGAAGTAGACGGCGCCGCTGTCCGCCTGGGCGAATAGAGCCGGGATGAGCAGCAGGGTCAGCAGCAACAGCCGGTTCAAAATGCTGGCTTTCATATGACACTCCTGTGAAGTGCCGGGTGACGCTCGTCACCCGGTGGTCCTGCTTGAAGCATTGTGGCTTTAGCCTTGTTCGTAGTCGCTCATGCTGAGCGGGACGGGCGGGAAATTGCGTTTCACCAGGGACTGCGCCCAGAGCTCCAGTACTGCGCGTCGGCTTTGTGACATGTCGCGGGTGATGGGCATGGCAAGTGTGCTTTCCTCCTGGTACTCCTTGCTGATCAGCACAATCAGCTGGTCGATGGCGCCTTCAACTCGTGCCTGGGAGTTGAGCGGCATGAACTTGTTCATGATCGGGTACAGGTAATAGAAGGTCTGCAAGATGCGCGGGTAGATGAAGTTTTCCCACAACAGCGTCGCGGCGTTCTGACGCGTGCAGATGGAGTTCCAGTAGGTGATGAAGTCCTGTTGCAACTGGGGATCCAGTGGCAGGACGCGCATCGGGGCGAGGAAGTCTGTGTAGGCCTGGGTGTAGTTGAAGCTGAAGGGGACGGCCGGGTTGTTGTGGTCTTCCTGCACGAAGAACCGCAGGGTGGGAAAGCCCGGAGCTCGGGCACTGACGCCCAGTTGGGCAATGCCGCTGGCGTTGGTGGTGATCTTTGCAACAGAGTAATTGACGGTGCTGTTCTGAGCATCGCGCAGTGTCCCGGTTCTGGAGATGGCTGCGTCAAATACCAGGCAAGGGCGCAAGTTGACCGCGACCGGTCTACCCAGGTCATGCAGGAACTGCTGATAATTTACCGGTATTCCCGAAGGCTCGACATTCGACTCATCCACGGCCTGTAGAGCGGTGAGTCCACGGCCGCTACCGGTAGACAGGTGGCTTGATATCGCGAGCATGTCGTTGAATTGCGGCAGATTGGGCTTGTTCAATGTGCGGTCTGCCGGATGGTCGTAGAACAGCGTGAAGTCGGCCGGATTACTGAATGCCAGATAGTAGTTGCTGGTGGTCACCGTGAAGGGGTTGCCATACTCCGCCACCCACAGCACGGTGTTGGCCGCTGGCTTGCCATCTTTTTGCACCATGATTTGCAGCGTCTTGTGATCACCCACGTCGATGAAACTGCCGCTTTCTATCACTTCGGCGGTCCACATCTGCTGGGTGGAGGCGATCACGGGTGCTCGCACACCATGGCCTTGCAGTTGCAGTTCAAGAGGACCTGACTGCAGTGTCGTCTTCTGCGCCGAGGTGAGCTGGAAGTCCAGGAGGCCGGAGCGTTTGTCGAAGGCTGCTTGTCGGTAATCCTCGAAGCCGAAGTTGATCACCGGGTTGAATTGTCCATTCTGGCGTACGCCCAATTGATAATCGCCGGCATGGAATTTTTCGGCCGTCAGGATAGGAGCGGCGCCGTCCACCGGATGGAACGGAAAACTATTGGCCAGATCCAGCGACAGGGTGTTGTCGGTAATCTGGGCCGAAATCACGCCCAGCGGGACGTTTTTTACATCCTGAGGTTCGGTTATCTCAATAACAGGTACGGTGTTGGCGGACACCAGGCGCCGGCCGGCGGGTGCGGTGGGGTATTCGTCGGCAAACCAGAGGCCCAGGGTCGCCGCGGTGCTGCTATAGGCGGGGTTGAAAAATATATCGGAGACGTTGTCCAGGCCCTTCTGATACATCGCTTGCACTTTGGCCATGTCCGCGGGCGTCGTGGAGTGGGTATTGATCGGCGGGAAGTCGTTGAAAATGCCGTTCTTGTCATAGCAGGTCAGGTAGGTAGAAAACCTGAACATCAAGCCACGAGCCCCTTGTTGCTTCATCTGCTGTTGAAGCTGACTTAACAGCGCGGAGTTGCCGATAACCCATTCCAGGTTTTCCTGAGGAAAGCAGGTCTGCCAGGTGGTGGTGACATACTTCAGACCACCGAGGGCCCCCCAATTGAAGTTCAGGAATCGGTCCAGCATCCGGTATTGCCGATTGAGGGTCAGGCCGCATTTATCATCCCCCAGCACCAGTTTGTCGAAATACAACGCGGTGAAGGTGTTCTGCCACGGGCTGATGTCCACGAAGCGCGCGGCAGTAGGACTGGCGCTGCCAAAGGGGTTACCGAGCAATTGGTAGTTCTTGCCGACCAGCGCATCCTGGGCGATGTAGTTGTTGGCCTGTAGCTCGCCGCCGATGACCACGGAGCGGATATCTTCGTAGCTCACCGTGCCGCAGGCATTGTCGCCAAACAGATCCCATTCCGCGGGAATGTACGGGGTCGGGCTGCCATTGGTCGGCACCATCGGCACGTAGTCCGGGACGTTATTCACGGGACTGATGACCCAGGGCATCAGCTTGTTGGGGGCGTTCTGGCGCGTGATGTCGTAGAAGTTCACAAACGGCCAGTTAATATCCATGTTGACCGCGTCATAGAGCGGAAACACATCGTTGTTGTTGGCCGTTGGCGGGTTCCAGAACATATGGCCGTTGAGGTAGATACGGGGGAAATTCAATACGCTCATGTCATGCTCCTTAGCGTTGCCACTGGGCGTGTTTCAACGACCAGACAAAATCCAGTTTGTTGTAACCGGCGAAAGCCGAGTTCGGCAGCGGGGTGGTGGGGTAAACAATGCCGCCCTGTTCTTTCAGGGCGAAATTGAAGTAACCCTTTTGGTTCGAGTAGGCGGCGGTGCCGTGGCAGGCCAGGCAGGATGAGGTGTTCTGGAAGGCCGATTCCAGCTGGGAGTTGGCCAGCACCTGGGTGATGGGCTGGAATTCCACCCCGATCAGTTCGTACTTCGACAGGGCGGGATTAGCGGCCTGAAAGCTGGTATTGACCGTTTTGGCAACCGGTGTCGGTCCTGTGGTGTTGGTCATCGGGGTAGCCGGTACGGCATTGGTCACGGTGTACTTGCTGTTGTTGACGTTTTCGAAGGTGGTCCAGACCCAGTTGGCGTTCAGCTTATTGACGACGTGCAAGCCGCTCAATGCGGCATAGCCGACCTTGTATATACCGTTTTGCAGGTAATAGGCCTGGGCGATGTAGTAACCGTCTTTCTCCAGTTTCTGTTTGTAGGTCGCGTCGGAGCCGATCCACAGCCAGGAGGATTTCAACTCCCAGGCGATGGGTGGAAACTCCAAATTGCTGGTCAGGGCGGCCTGGCCGTTCATGTTGTAGACCTGCTTCTGCACGATGTAATCGAACGTGCCCTGGCCCATCAGCAGCTGAAAGCGCACGGGGTTGCCTTTTTCTGTCGTGGGCACCGCACCGCCCATTTGCAGAATCAAGCCATCGACCTGTTGGGTGGCCTTGAGGTTATGGAAGGTTCGGGACATGTCCATTCCTAGCGCCTTGGCCTGTGTAAGCACCGCGTTCGGGGGCGGCACGGAGGTGCCATAAGGGGCGGGTTTGGCGCCATTGGGCAGGTAGACCTGGTCGGAAGGTTTCATCGATTCCCACTCGCGGTTTGGGCTCCCCGCCGCTGCGGGCTGGTTCAGGCAGACGAACCAGTTCCAGGCCATGGTCTCGGGACTCTGCGCAAATGCGGCCCGGGTCTTGTCGACGTCTCCTCCAAATTGCAGGAAATTGCTGCAGTCGAAGTTGTTGGTGTTCTCGGCCTGAGCCAAACCGGCCAGGGCACTCAGAACTGTTATAGAAATGGCTCGCCGCATGGAAGCTCCTTGGCATTGGCCGGGTCGGTGTGTGAGTGCCCCAGGAAGTGCTCCAGGAGCAGTTGCTTCACTGCCGTGGCCGCAAGGCGTTGCGGCAACGGCAGATCGCAATTGGTGATGAGCAGCGGGCCGGTCTTCTCGCTGTCGGGCAGGCGGCCATGGCTGCCACGGACCAGGCGGGTGTCCAGCGGAATCAGGTCCATGTAGTAGCGAAAGCCGAGCTTTTTCTGCAGCAGGCGGCGCGCCACTTTCAATTTCGGGAAGCGAATGGCCGGGTCGATGAACAGTTCCAGCGGGTCGTAGCCGGGCTTGCGATGAATGTCCACAGTGCGGGCAAAATCGGGTGCCTTGCGATCGTCGAACCAGTAGTAGTAATCGAACCAGTAACCCGGTGTGGCCACGGTCACCAGCTCGCCGCTGCGCGGATGATCCAGTTGCCAGGCCCGTTGTTCGGCTTTATCCAGCACCTGCTCGATGCCGGGCTGGCGCTGCAACAGCGCTTTGACCCGAGGGATGTCATGCGCCTGTTTCACGTAGATGTGCGCGACCTGATGATCGGCCACGGCAAAGGCCGCGCTGGCGCCGGGGTCGAGCAACTCCCAGGTCAGCGACTGGCGGACCTGCAACAAGCCTTCTGCACGCAACAGTCGGTTGATCGATACGGACTGCTGCACCGCTTCGATCCCGTATTCGGACAACACCATCACCGCCGCGCCTTGCTCCTGGGCAAAGGTCAGCAGGCGACCCACTTCACTGTCGATGGCCCGAACCTCGTCGGCAATCGACGGATGATCGGGGCCCAGTCGCTGCAGGCAGTAGTCGAGATGGGGCAGGTAGACCAACTGCAAGTCAGGTCGATCGATCTGGAACTCGGCGATGGCGCAGTCGACGATCCAGCGGCTCGACGCAATGCCGGCCGCCGGGCCCCAGAAGCTCGGAAAGGGGAATTCGCCAATCTGCTGCTCGATAAGCTCGTGCAACGCTGTCGGTGCCGAATACAAGCCGAACATTTTGCGGCCATCGGCCGGGTAGTGCGGGCGTGGGGTGATGGCGGCGTCCACGTCGGCATACATGTTGTACCACCAGAACAGCTGGCTGCAGCGAAACCCGGGGAGCTCACGCTTGAGCGCCTGCCAGACCTTTTCTCCCTGGATCAGTGCGTTGGGTTGTAGCCAGAAACGCACTTCGGCCTGGTCGCGAAAATACCAGCCATTGCCGACGATGCCGTGTTCCGACGGCGACAGGCCGGTGAGAATCGACGCCTGCACCGTTGACGTGACGGCCGGAAACACCGGTTGCAGGCTGGCCATTTTTGCCGTTTTCAGCAGGGCATTGATGTGCGGTGTCGCCGGCCCCAGCAGCGCCGGTGTCAGCCCCACCACGTTGATCAGCAGCAGCGGTTGGCGCGGGTGATCAGAGGGCATCGGCGTACGCCTCCCGCGCTTGGGGTTGCAGCAACTGCCGCTGCCGCAATTGGTCTTCGACCCAGTGCAGTTCTGCGGCGATTCCCTGGAGTTGGGCGTGCTCGGTAGTGGGCCTAAGCGTGGCGGGCAGGACGCCCCAGCTGTAGGTTTCCACTTCCAGCACGGGACGAAAATCCCCATGGTCTGCGAGAAAGTCGAAAGTCTGCGACAGGGCGATCTGACTGCCGCTGAGCTCAGGCAGCAGCAAGTGTTCGCTGAACAACGGAATGTGGAAATGAATCCGCAGCTCGGGGTACTGCTCCAGGTTATTGGCACAATCGTCGAGGGCTGCGGGAAGATCGGCCCAGCCTGATAACCGCTCCTGCGCATCGCGGGCTTTGACTTGATGCAGGTAGGTGGTTTCGGCGAAGTCGCTCAAGGTCTTGAGCACGTGTTCGCGCCGGTTGTCGTCTTCAGCGGGCAGGCGACATATCAACGCGTTGGACAACTGAATCTTGCCGACGGGCACCCGCGCCTGACGCAGCTTCTCCAGCGACTGATAGCAGTGTTCGAAAACCACGGCCTGGTGGCAGACATCAAAGCACAGCGCCAGATAGTCATGGTGCGGGTCGCTGGCTTGGTAGCGGTGGAAGAAGGCGATCGCCTGGCCGGTGTTTTCCAGTACACAGTCCGGCTCCATCTCCAGGCAGAACACGATCTTCTTGCCGGTCTCCAGATGGAGCCTGGCCAGCGCAGCGGTGAGCTGGCGCAGCAGATGTTCGGCTTGCTGCTGTAACTGCGGACTCCAGCTGGTGGCATAGCCCAACGGCACGGTGGAAATCACGCCCTGACGACAGTCCAGCGGCAGCGCATCGGCAAGGATCCGTGCCAGATTCAGGCTGTACGCCAGCCGCTCAGGCTCGGCCCAACTGGGTAAATAAACCTCGGTTTTCACTGCGCCCTGATGAAATTGGCCATAGGGAAAGCCGTTAAGCGAAGTCAGCCGTAGCCCGCTGCGTTGCAGCAGGCTGAGGAAGTCCGCGCGAGCCGACGGCTGTTGCAATTCGGCCGCGGCGAGGGCACTGATCCATAGCCCACTGTCTTGCTCATCCAGGCCGCGCAGGGTGCGCACGCCCTGAAAATGCTGTTCGATGGATGACCGCAGCCCGGCCAGGTCACGGGTCGGGTGCACGTTGCTGCAATAACCGACCTGCGCGGCAGCCCAACCCGTGCCGGCGTTCATTTGATCACTGGTTCCTGACCACGCAGGGCAGAGTTGTCCTGCCACTGCCGACGCTGGTCGATGGGCAGCGGGGTGCTGACCAGGGCTTTGTCCAGTTGGCCGCTTTGGGCGAAAAAGTCCACGGGGTTATGAAACAGCACTTGTTCGACCTGGCTTTCGCTGAAGCCGGCCGCCAGCATCGCCTGGCCCGTTTTTGGCACTTTGAGCGGGTCGCTGATGCCCCAGTCGGCAGCACTGTTGACCACCATTTTTTCAGTACCGTATTCCTGCAGCAGGGCGACCATGCGCTGTTCCGACATCTTGGTGTTGGGGTAGATCGAATGGCCGCGCCAGCAGTTGCTGTCCAGCACCAGCGGCAGGGTCAGTTCGTTGAGGTGGTCGATGATCACCAAGTGCTCGGCAATCCCCACTTCGCGAATCACCGCCAGGGTGCGTTTGGTGCCACCGATCTTGTCGCGGTGCGGGGTGTGCACCAGCACCGGTAAATTGAATTGCTTGGCCAGCTCCAGTTGCGCGGCGAGAAAGCGATCCTCCTCGGGGGTAATGTCGTCGTAGCCGATTTCGCCGACCGCCACCACGCCGTCTTTCACCAGATAGCGCGGCAGAATCTCCAGCACTTCATTGGCCACCGACAGGTCATTGGCTTCCTTGGGGTTGAGGCCGATGGTGCAGAAGTGATGGATGCCGAACATGCTGGCGCGAAAGCGCTCCCAGCCCAACAGCGTGTCGAAGTAGTCGATGAAACTGCCGACACTGGTCCTGGCCTGGCCCTGCCAGAAGGCCGGTTCGATCACCCCGGTGATGCCGGCGGCGGCCATGTTCTGGTAGTCATCGGTGGTGCGGCTGACCATATGAATATGCGGGTCGAAGTACTTGAGCATGGTGAATCCTCGTCAAAGGAAGGGAACCGTTGAGCATCAGTTCGGTGAGGTGCCGGCCAGCTGGTCACGCCATTCCGGCGGTAAGCGTTGTTGCCGACTCAGGCTGATAAGGCGCTGGTGTTGCGCCGGGCTGAGCAGGTTGAAGGCAATTACCCGGGGCAGCCCGGCGGACACGGTTCGTTCGGCCGCGAGCTGTTCGTCCAGCAGGTCGAGGGCCAACTGGTTGAGGGTGACGCTGTGTCGTTGCGTCAGGCCGATCAGGCGTCGTACGTCGAGCCCCATGCCCAGTGCTTTCAGCACCAGTTGGTGGAAGGCGCGTTCGCTGTAGTGACGCGAGGGGTAGAGGGTGTCCAGCGCGAGGGCGGCGAACACCTGGCTGTTGCTGGTACGCCCTGCCTGCAGGGCCAGCTCCACGCACAGCCCTCGGCTGTCGAGCCAGTCGAGGGCTTTCAAGGTAGCGATTTTTTCCTGATCGTCGCCCCATAGAAACAGCTGGCGCAGCAAGGGCAGTTGCCCGGTGAGGGGGTGTTGCTCCAGGACCTGAGACAGCAACAACGCCCGCGCCAGTTGCACGTGATTCCAGCCAGCATTATTGGGCAGTGCAGCTTCCTTGAGGCTGCGCTTGCACTGGCTGCTCAAGAGCGCTGCGGTATTGGCGTCCGGGCGTTGGGCAAGCCGCTCCTGTGCCGTGCGCCACCACTGCAGCTCCGTCCCATCGAGCTGTTGGGTAAGGGCCTGGTGTTGTTCGGCGAGGCAGTCGTGGCGCATTTCGAGGGCCGCCGATGGCGGCGCAGTGACGTCCATGTTCATGTCGGTTTGATCCAGCGCTGGAAGTGTGGAAGCAGGAAAAACACCAGGACACATAACAGGCTGCCCAGTGGCTGGTTGGCCACGGCCAGCACCAGGGAATCGAACAGTGGCAGGGCCGCCAGGCCAGCGCCGATAAAGGCGCGGACCTGCCGTTGCTGCGGGTTGGCCAGGTGCTGCCAGTAGTGCCAGCCCAGCCAGCCAAGCCAGAGCAGCAGCACCGGCCAGAACCAGACGTTGTCGGAATAGATCGCCAGCGCTAGCGGGCTCAACATCAGGAGTAGAGGGAGGCGGCTGAGCAACTGGTTGTCGTGTTCCTGACGAGCCAGGTAGGTCAGGCCGCTGATGTAGATGCCGAGCAAAATGGCGCAGAGCCAGATCGGCTCCGGTGGCACCGCCAGGCTGGCCGCCGCCGTGAGGTAGAGCGCCGAGCGGCAGGCGCCCATCAGCCAGACACTGTGGGCGTATTTCTTGTGCAGCAGGTTGTAGCCGAGGATGCAGCCCACCAACAGGATGGCGCTGCCCAGCAGCCAGTGCGGTTGGTCGATCAACTGGCTCAGGCCCAGTACTGAGGCTGCGGCCAGCATCAGCAACAGCGCAGTGGCCAGACCCACTTGCTGGCGGCTGACCAGGCCCAAAGTGATGGGGCGCGGGTTATGGTGCTGTTGGTCCCAGTCGGCGTCCAGCAGGTCATTCAGCAACATGCCGGCCAGATACAGCAGCGACAGTGCGGCCAGCAGCAGGATCCACACCAGGGACGACGGCGGCGCCAGGGCACTGGCGCTGCTGGCCAGCAGGGCGGCAGCCAGGGTGTTGGTCCACACCGTGGGCAGGTTGGATACCCGGCCGAGGGTCATCCAGGTCTTCAGGTTCAGCGGTGTCTGGCTCATTGCGCGCAGCCCTCGCTCAGGGTGAGCGCCGGGCCGCTGCGGGTGGACAGCCGTTGCAGCGCCTGCTCCATCCGCGCGGTATCGATTTCATGCAGGTCCACCGACTCGCCGATCCGGCTGAGCATGGGGATGGAGAGTTGCCCACCCAGATGCTGGCGGAATTCCTCCAGTCCGAGCAAAACCTGTGAGCGTCCCTGAGCATCTTTCAAGGTCAGTTCCGGCGGGCACAGGCTGAAACCAAGCTTGAGCAGCAGGTTCAGAACCCGCTCGGTGTCGGCATCGCTCAACAGCCCCAAGGCATTGGCATAGAGCCCATCCAGAGCTATGCCCACCGCGACGGCTTCACCATGGCGCAGCCGGTGCTGGCTGAGGTTTTCCAGTTTGTGCGCGGCCCAGTGCCCGTAATCCAGTGGCCGCCCGTTACCGCGTTCGAAGGGGTCACCGGCGCCGGTGATGTGCGCCAGGTGCAGTTCGGCGCAGCGGCGGATGGCATAGCGGCTGGCCGGGTGATCGAAGTGAGCGAGGGCGTCGGCCTGTTGCTCCATCCATTGGAAGAACGCCTGGTCCTTGATCAGCGCCACCTTTACCGCCTCGGCCAGCCCGGCGATCTGGTCGCGGCGGGTCAGGCTGGTCAGCAGCTGGAAGTCGTTGATCACCGCGGTGGCGGGGTAGAAGGCACCCAGCAGGTTCTTCTGGCCGAAGGCATTGATGCCGTTTTTCACACCGATGCCCGCGTCGTTCTGGGCCAACACGGTGCTCGGGATGCGGATCAGGCGAATGCCACGGTGGAAGGTGGCGCAGGCGTAGCCCACCGCATCCAGCACCGCGCCGCCTCCCAGGGCCAGTACATAGCAGTGCCGGTCCAGCCCATGCTGCAGCATGTCGGTGTACAGCTGCTGTAACACCTGTGAATCCTTGCTCAGTTCGCCGGCCGGCAGCGCAATCGGCGCCGCCTGCAAATGCAGATCCGCCGCATGCGCGGCAAAGTAGGCATCGATCTGTTCCAGCAGGTGTGGGGCGCTTTGCAACAGTTGTTCATCGGCGAACACCAGCACCGTCACCGGGCCTCTGTGCTGAGCGGTGAGCTGGCGGTGCAGACAAGGATTGGACGGCTCGAACAGGTGATCGGTGAACACCACCGGGTAGTCGTAACTGACCTCGAAGCGCCCGTGCAGGGGTTGCTCCGCGACTTGTTTGCGCAAGGTCTTGAGCAGGCTGTACCCGGCGATAAACAGCCCGGGCAACACCATGCTGGCGAGGAGGGTCACCAGCAGCGCGTTCTGCTCGACAAGGAAGGTGCCGATGGCGCTGTAGGCCAGTGCCAGGCCGGTATTGGCCAGAGTGGTGACCAGTACAAACGCGCGCAGCGGATAACGTTGCATACCGGCGGCCACCACCGAGGTTTCCGCCAATACCGGCACGCCGCGCAGGCAGATCAACGACAGCGTGCTCAGCCGATACGCCAGCTGCCCCGGCTGGCGCTGATGCAGGCCGAGGCGGCCGGACAACAGACGAAAATAGCCAGCACCCAGTGCATAACCCAACCCGGCACCCAGGCACAGGCCAATGAAAATCACCAGGTAACCGCCGAGACCGCCAAGCATGGCCACGGCCAGCAGCGCGACCATGCTCGAAGGCACTGGCAACACCACGTCCAGCGCCAGCAGGGCGATCAGCAGCAGCGCCAGGTTGAGTTTCTGGGTGGGCGTCGAAGGCAGGTACAGGTTGAGATGGGTCAGGAAGTCCTGGATCTGTTGTTCGAACAACAAGAAGCTGGCGATCACCAGGCCCGAGAAGCAAAACAATGACAACCAAAAATGTTCGGCTGGCCCTCTTTGCGAGAACGCACGATACCAACGGCTGCGCTTCATCAAGCATCCCTCTTGATTGTTATGACTGATTTCCGTTTCAGCAATTAAAAGCAGCGTCTGGTTTGTTTTAGAAAATAAGCTCCCCCGCCTGAATGGCTGTTTTTATGTGCGGTTGATGACGCTTGCAAAGATAATCATGAACTTAGACGGTTGTGATGTTTTTGCAAGCTTGCCTGATGGCAGAGTTTTAGATGAACTGATGGAGCAACGTGGTACAGTCAATGGAGTGAGTGTCTTGATAAGGTTTTTATTTAATGATTACAGTGAGTTGGATGATTTTTATGGTGCCGTGAAGACGTTGTTGAGTGAACGATATTCAATGAGGTTGCTTCAGTCATAAATAGTGAGTTAATGGTGAAGTGGTCATGTGGTATTGATATTTGTTATGTGGGTTATTGCTACTGGCTATATGCTTTTTTGATAGTTGACTGATTCATTCGGTGGACGGGGCTCTGAAAAAAAACGGACGTATAGCGCGAATGATTTTCTTTACTGAAACCTTGTGTCCGTTAGCATGTTGTCATCGCATTACCTGAGCGGCGTCCCTATACGGATCAACCCCTGTGAGGTGTTTTGAAATCGAACAGAGTCGTTGTAAAAGCGTATGCACCATTTTGAAGTCTGCGTTGCTACATAAAATCCGCCAGCGTTTGGTAGTGTGGTTTTGAGTTACTCTATCTTTTTGCTCTTGATACACCCCCTGTAAAATCGGGTCGAGCAGACCTGTCAAATTGACCTGCTTGGTCGCCTTGTTGGTCTTGATCACTTCTCGGAGGTGGGCAAGGTGTGCCCTGATGTTCGCTTCCGATGGCTTGATCAGGAGTTTGCCGTGGTACTTGCGCAAGTTCCAACCGAGGAAGTCGAGCCCGTCCCCTATGTAGTTATTATGGTTTTCCGGGGGGAGAGAATGAGTCCAGGTTCTGCCAGGGATTCAACCACAGCGGGCCTGACTTCATTCTTCAGTCATTCTTTCGAACAACCAGTGATGATGAAATTATCTGTATAACGCATTACGCGCATTTTTCGGGCTGTCCACTTTTCAAACGTTGCCGGTCCGTCCCTGATGACAATGTTGATTATTGTGGTGATCTGGGGCGCAACCCATACCAGCGGGCTGATCGTCACGCAGATATGGCTGACCTCCGAAGCGCCGGAAGCGCCCGAATTCGCCACCGGCATTTATATCTTGTTCATCAACCTGGGGGTGACGATCGGGTCAACCGCGGGTGGGTGGTTCCTGGCGCGCATGGGTTTGCAGGGCACCCTGTACAGTGGTTTGCTATTTGCGGCGCTGGCCGTACTGGTCATCGTGATCAAAGTTCTGTTTTTCAGTGCCGAGCCGCGCAAGGGAGGAGCGCAGATCGCCGCAGACTGAGTTGAACCGCACGGATGGGGGTGTATTTTCGTCAGTGCGTGGCCGCCATCGCCCAAACAAGGATATCCAGGAACGAAGCCTTTGGGTCGACATCCTGGATTGTCATTCCATCGAGAATCGATCGAGGCCACATGAATTCGTTACCTTTGCACAAGGCTTCCTGCAACTGGCCCGTGGGTCTGGAATCGCGCGACATCAGCATGTTCGACTCATTCAGACGTCTGCGTAAGCGTCAAAAGCGTACCTCCTTGCCGAGCTGAAGCGTAGGCCGCGTCCATGACCTGCATGATTGCCTCGGCGTCGCGTAATGATGCAATTGGCTTGACCCCGTTACGGCATTCAGCAAGCACTTGCTTGACGAACAGTGGGTAATAGACGTCTGTGTCCAGTTGTAGTCGGCGGCTTCGAGTGCCGGCTGCAAGGTTCTGTCGATCCCTTATTTCGATTCGGTCGGGACCGGATTTGGCATACATGTGATCAGATGAAAGGGTGAAGGAGAACTCGCGCTGCTCGTCGGCGGTACTGGGGAAACTGTATCCCGTTTCCACAACACCGATCACGCCATCTTCAGTCTGCAGGGTCAATAACGAATAGTCTTCGACGGCACCCCGATGCGTCAGTGAATTCATGATGGCTGAGACTCGCGAGACCTCCTTACCGGTCAATAGTCTGAAGAGATCTATGAAATGCGTAGCCACGTTGATCGTGGATCCGCCTCCTGAAAAAGCGGGATCGATGGCCCAGCCTGAGCCTGCAGTTTCATAGCGAGCGGGCGGACCTACGATGAAACGGAAAGACATGTAGTTGAAGTCTGCGGCCAAGCGTCCCTCAGCATCTTGCAGAGCACTCAGCAGTTCACTCATGCGGAAGATCAGCGGTACAGCGCAGTAGAGATTGGCTTGCTCGGCCAGCTCCCGTAGCCGTGTGACCTGTGCCATGTTGATGCCGCAGGGCTTTTCCAGGGCAAAGGGGATGTTTCGTGCGATCACGGCTTCTGCCAGCGACGGCATTTCCGAATGCCTGCCGAACACGAAAGCAAAATCGACCTCCTCGCGCTCAAGCAACTCATAGGATGAGCTATATAAAGGACATTTGAATCGCTCGGCAATTGCCTCGCCCTTCACGTGCTCCGAATCCGATACGGCCACCACTTGGACCCCGTTGGTCTCAAGAGCATCCAAATACAACGGAACGTGCCAATGGCTGACCTCCAGTAACGCAACTTTCATACGTACTCACTCCTGGCGCGGTACAAGCAGACAATTGGAATGTTCGGGTTGAAAATGATCGCCCTATAGGTTTCAGCGGCTTTGGAATCATTCATGGTCTTCCCCTTTATTCGCTTCGATGAAAACGGGTCGTTCTTTCCGTTTTCGCTGAAGCGCTTTTACGTCAAATGGCCGGCATCTCTTGCCGGCGGCAACAATAATTCGGCATCGACTGCTGTTACGTTATCGGGGTGGTAATCGAACCCAAGGAAGCGCAGTGCAAGCAACGCCTGACCTTTGTGCATGGGGCCCCCGTCCTGGGTACGACAACCTCGTTTACGCGCAGCATCGCAAAGCGGTGTCGATTCCGGCGAGTTGATGATGTCCACAACGAGGGTGCCGGGCTCGAGCCGCTCGGGGTCGACAGGCATAGGATCATTTTTGCTCATGCCAAGCGGCGTGGCATTGATCACGATTTCATAGCCATGTGGGTCCGGTGGACCGGATTGCGTGATGCAACCTGTTTCGGCAGCAACGGCTTTCGCCAGATCCTCAGCTCGGTGTTCGTCGACATCGGAGATAGTCAGCGATCGAGCACCCGCCGACGCGACGGCAAATGCGATCGCTCTGCCTGCGCCTCCAGCGCCTACCAAAAGAACGTTTTTGTTCGCTGGATGGTTGCCTTCCCATTGCATGCCAAGAACACAGCCGAGGCCATCGAATACTGCGCCGACCCAGCGTCCGTCTGTTTCGCAACGAATGACATTGATTGCACCCACTTGACGAGCAGTCGGATGAAGTTCGTCGACAAGAGCCAGCATCCTTTGCTTATGTGGCATGGTGACCAAGATGCCAGCGAGATTGTTCAGTGCTCTGGCACCCGCCACGAACGAGGACAGGTCATCGGCCTTGACCTCCAATGGAACACAAACCGCGTCTGCCTGCTGTTCTATAAAGAGCCGGTTGAATAATTGCGGAGACTTGGCAGCCATCAGCGGATGGCCGACCAATCCATAAAGCCGAGTTGTTCCTGTGATATGTGAGGCCATGGTTGCCTGATATTTGATGTTGACGGGAAGAGGCGCCCTGGCTGGCTTCTTGGGCATGCACAGCGTCGATGGCTATGCATTGGCAAGTGCCGACCGCATGATGCTGCTCTGCCCGTCGGGCCTGTGTGGGTCGCGAAAACCTAATGGTCGCACCAGTGTAATCGTCGAAGGTCGTTACGAGCGCAGTTGGCTAGCCAGGTCGTTCGGGGCGGCTGTCGGAGCTGTGCCCCGCATCGCTTCGGCCCGCAGACGATCGTATTCTTCTTTGGCGATAGGCACCGCGTTACGCTTGCCGAGATCTTCAAGGCGAATCCGGTATGTTTCGCGTGTAGTGAACGCCGCGATCGCAGCGATAACACAAATACCTAATGTAAGAGAGCCGATTCTTAGTGGGATATTGTCGGAGCCGGGGGGCGCAACAGTAACGAAGATTGCCGGGAGAAACGCAGTCATCGCAGTCCCTATGTTCTGTCCGATGGCCATGCCGGTCACACGCACCCGCGTACGGAACAATTCGGGAAAGAGGCTCGGAAATACACCGTTGAAACCCTGGTAGGCGACGCCCCACATGAGTACGGAGAGAACCAGCGAAAACCACAGGTTATGGATGCTGATAGCGTACAGATACGCGTACGAGAGCAGTCCCGCGCAGAGAACGCCAATGATGACTGGGGGCCTGCGGCCGATCTTGTCCGAGAGGTTACCAACGAAGGGGATTAGGATCACCGCGCACATGTTACCCAGCAGAGGAATCCACAAATAGACGCCTGCAGGGAAGCCGATTCCATAGGCTGGTTGAACCGCGTAGGTAGCGCCGAATACCGAGGCGACAATTGCGATCACAGCGGCAAGTGCCATGCAGATCACACGCAAGAGATCACCCCAGCTCTGCCGGATGACTTCGACGACTGGCAGGACAGGAGCTTCGCCTTGCGTTTTTTGTTCGGCAAACGCAGGTGTCTCATCGACCTGGCGGCGAATGATATACCCCATGATGACAACGACGACGCTGAGCAGGAACGGAATCCGCCAGCCCCAGGAAGCGAACTGATCCGCAGGCATGAAATGAGCGAGAGGCAAGAAGACTGCTGCCGCGAGCAGCTGCCCGGCCTGAACCCCTTGGAGGGTAAAGCTCGCGAAGTAACCACGGCGACCGGACGGAGCGTGTTCGAGAATCATGGAACTGGCGCAGGAGATCTCCCCGGCCACCGCAAAACCCTGAATCAGGCGCATCGTCACAAGCACCACCGGAGCCCAGATCCCGATCTGCTGGTACGTTGGCAGAAGTCCGATACACATCGTCGAGAAGCCCATCACGAACATGCAGTAAACCAGAACCGTTTTACGGCCGTGGCGATCACCCAAATGCCCTAGGACAACAGCGCCTATCGGCCGGGCGATATAGCCCACGCCAAAGCTGGCCAGAGAGGCAATGATGCCGACCGCTGGGTTATCAGATGGAAAAAAGAGCTGTGGAAACAGCAAGGCCGCCGCGGTCGCATAGATAAAGAAGTCGTAATACTCCAGTGCCGAGCCGATCCAGCCACTAGCTGCGGCTTTCTTTGACTGGCCTTTGGAATGAGCGTCGATCGGTATGCTCTGATTCATCAAGTGTCTCCGGTTTCTCAATTGTTGTTATTGTAACTGCGTTCCATCAGTAATTCTGTTACCAGAGTCGCTGCCTTGTCAAGGGAGTCGTTCCTTGGTCGATCAAGGCGGGACGCTGGTTATTTGTTAGGTGCTGAGTTCATACGTCTGACGTTGTCGCCAAGCCGAGCGAGCACGCTAAAGCCCGCTCGTGCAATTGAGCGAATAGGGTGTAAGAGGATGAAAAGGTTCCCAAGCGTCAAGCTGTCAGCACTGTCGAGAGCAATGACCCCAACGACAGGTTTTAACGTTGTAGTAGGTTGCTCTGCAAAAGTTGGGCGTGTCAGCGGTACAGGGTGACCTTAAGGCGCACTAGCCCCGCGCCTTAAGAGAATCGGAAATCAATTCGTCTGCATGCCGCCTTGCAGGTTTGCCAACCTACAAGCTATCTCGCGAGAGATAACCGTCGACGAGCCTCGAAATGTTCAACGGATTCGCGTTCTTGAGAGCATCGGGAAGCAATGCATCGGGGTAGTTTTGGAAGCAGACTGGTCTCAGGAAGCGGTCGATAGCCAAGGTGCCGACCGAGGTGCCGCGACTATCGGAAGTCGCAGGATAAGGGCCGCCGTGCACCATTGAATCGCAGACCTCGACACCCGTTGGGTAGCCATTGATGAGGATGCGGCCAACCTTCATCTCCAACAAAGCAGTCAACTCTACGAATTGCGTAAGGTCTTCTGGCTGACCAATCAAGGTTGCGGTCAATTGTCCGTGAAGGGCATTGATGGCAGCGTTGAGTTGCGCCTGGTCAGCGACCTCGATGAAGATTGGCGTGGGGCCGAAGATTTCTTCTTGAAGAACCTTGTCGCCGTTAAGCAACAACTCTACGTCGGCCTTAAACAACTGTGGCTGGGCCTGGTGACCCTGTTGGCTGCTGCCAGCCAGGTGCACGATGCCGGGGTGTGCGTGCAGGTTCTGCAAGCCAGCCGCATAGCTACGCAGGGTCCCTGCGTTGAGCATTGTTTGTGCCGGTTGGTCGTTTATCAATGCTGCCACTCTATTCTGAAAGGCACTGAATGCATCCGAACGAATGCCAACTACCAGTCCGGGATTGGTGCAAAACTGCCCACAACCTTGAACCACCGAGGCGGCAAGATCCCGAGCGATACTGTCAGCTCGACGCGAGAGTGCCTGAGGCAGGATCACAACCGGGTTGATGCTCGACATCTCGGCGAAGACTGGAATGGGCTCCGGGCGAGCGGCGGCCATATCGCACAACGCTCGACCGCCTTTGAGCGATCCGGTAAAACCAACTCCCTTGATGAGCGGGTGTTTTACTAAGGCTTCGCCTACGCCACTGCCATAAATCATGTTGAAGACACCGGCGGGCATGCCGCAGCGCTCGGCCGCCCGGATAATTGCGTTGGCTACCTGTTCTGCAGTAGCCATGTGGCCGCTGTGGGCTTTGAATACCACCGGACAACCCGCCGCGAGTGACGAGGCGGTATCGCCGCCGGCCGTGGAGAAAGCCAACGGAAAATTACTTGCACCAAACACAGCAACCGGACCGATTGCGGTGCGGTACTGGCGAAGGTCAGGGCGCGGCAACGGTTTGCGAAGTGGTAACGCTTGGTCGATGCGAGCTCCATAGAAGTCACCACGCCGCAGTACGTTTGCAAACAAGCGCATTTGACCGCTGGTACGTGCGCGTTCGCCCTGGATGCGAGCTACAGGCAATGCTGTTTCACGGCAAACCAGCGCAATAAACTCATCGTCCAAAGCCTCTAGCTCTTCAGCAATGGCATCGAGAAATTCAGCCCGTTTGCTCGCGTTCAGGCTGCGGTAGCTGGAAAAGGCGTTGTTGGCTGCATGGGCAGCGTCCTCGATTTCTTGCGGAGTCGCCTGGTGGAAGGCATAGGGTAAGGTCTCTCCGGTGCTGGCATCCACACTCTTGACGATGATACTGCCGGCGGCGCTGCGCTGACCGCCGATAAAATTTTGGCCTGTGATGAGGGACATGGTTGTCTCCAGGTTGAACGTGCAAGAGATAGGTGGGCAAGGTATTCCCAGGACTGAAAATCAGGTGACGGCGCCGATCTGCCAAGGCACGAACTCATTTTGTCCGTATCCGTGTTGTTCGCTCATGCTGCGCTCGCCCGAGGCAATGCGCAGCATGAGCGAACAACACGGATGTTTGTTGCGACCTTATTAGAGTTCGCCAGACAGCGGCAAGCGGCTACAGAGAAGAGACACCGCAGCAATCTCAGAAAAAGTCGATGAGCTGCTTTGGAACACCGGCAACCATTCCGATCCCGGCAAGGCATCTCTGTTGCCCCCAGCGGATTTGCAAGTCATCAAGGCGGCTGGGGTGACCTTCGCGTCCAGCATGATTGAGCGGGTGATCGAGGAGCAGGCCCGAGGTGATGCTGCCAAAGCCGAAAGTGTTCGCCGCTTGGTGCAAGAAGCAATAGGCGATAACTTGCGGGCAATCAAACCGGGCTCGCCAGAAGCGATGCGCCTTAAAGCTGTGCTGATCAAGCAGGGCATGTGGTCGCAATACCTGGAGGTTGGTATCGGCCCGGATGCGGAGATTTTCACGAAGGCACCGGTTCTGGCCGCAGTGGGCTGCGGCAGCGAAATCGGAATTCATCACAAGTCTGAATGGAACAACCCAGAGCCGGAAATTGTGCTGGCGGTGAACAGTCGAGGCCAAGTGCATGGCGTCACCTTGGGCAATGACGTCAATTTGCGTGATTTCGAAGGTCGCAGCGCACTGCTGTTGAGCAAGGCCAAGGACAACAATGCGTCCTGTGCGATCGGCCCGTTTATTCGTCTGTTCGATGAAGCGTTTACGCTCGATGACGTGCGCAATTGCGTCGTGGATTTGCAAGTTCAGGGCGACGACGGCTTTATCCTTAAAGGCAGCAGTTCCATGGCATTGATCAGCCGTGCCCCGTTGGATCTCGTGACCCAGACTGTCGGCGGCGATCACCAATACCCTGATGGCTTCATGCTTTTTCTTGGGACCTTGTTTGCGCCTACCCAGGATCGTGAGGAGCCGGGAAGCGGCTTTACGCATAAGCAGGGTGATGAGGTCAGCATAGGTAGCCCGTTGTTGGGCACACTGCGCAACACAGTCACATACAGTCATGAGGCTGCGCCCTGGACTTTCGGCTTGCGAGCAATGATGCACAATCTTGCTGCTCGCGGGCTTCTGTAGGTAAGGCTGGGAAGGGAGATGCATTCGGCGTTCTTCCGCAAAGATTGAACATATACAGGCGCACGTCTATTGATAAAAGAGCCGGACCGAAGGGTTCGGTTTTTTATATCTGTCAGGCGTCCCGCCTCCTGGAAACCACCTGCGCGTCCAGCTCTGTCTCGATAAGGCCAACCAGATACAAGTGGGTTTGACTTATCTGGTGGCGCCCGCATACTATTGGAACATCGTTCCAGTACGAACAATGTTGCTCACATTCACTTCATTGTCAAAGATAAGTCGAGAAAAATATGAGAGTCGTTAAAGGTGCTGTTGACCGCTGCCTGGAGGCTATTGAGCTGCTGGCACGTGAAGCTCGCTGGATGCGGATGTCCGATATCGCAGCTGAGTTGGGCTTGGAAAAGGGGCCTGCTCATCGAGTGCTTGCTCAATTAGTCGAGCAAGGATGGGCAGAGCAGGATGAAGCCACCTCGCAATACCGCTTGACTCTGAAGCTGGCACTGTTGGGGCAGCGCTATTTACATGGGATTGGCTTGCCTGAATTGGTCCAGCCGATCCTTGAGCAAGTGGCTGTTCAATGTCATGAGTTGGTGCGGTTGACGGTGGTCAACGAGGGCACCTTGTCCTGGCTGTCTTCGGCCCAAGGTGCCGCGCCGGGGCTCATGTATTCGCCGGCCATGGATAAACCGATCAATCTCTACGCCACCGCCAATGGCAAAGCCTGGCTGGCATCAATGCCTGATGAACTGGCCATTGAGCATGCGCTGCGTAGCGGATTGGGGAAAGCTGACGCCGGGATGGGGCAGGGGCCGAAAGCGATCAACAGCATCGAAGGTTTGTTGGCCGAGCTAGCGCTGACCCGAAAGCGCGGGTATGGCTTGGTCATTGAAGAAGCCGAGGCGGGTGTTTGGGCGATTGCCGTACCGGTCAAGCTGATTCCGTCCGGTACTGTGGTCGGCACGATGAGTATCGCCGGCCCGGTCTTGCGCATGCAGCCTGAACGTTATGACGAATTGCATGCCCTGCTGGAAGATGCAGCCAACAAGCTGGGTACGGTTTGGCCGCGCCAGAACAGCGTGCATGCGGAGAACGTATGAGCCAGCTCGCCCCTGCATGGACCGAGGCGGGGCCAGGGTTGGAAGTCGCCGCTGCCGCTCTGGTCCGTGCACGGCTAGAGGGTGTTCGGCTGGCATCCTTGCCAGGCCCGAACCTGCCAAGCAGCCTCGCACAAGGTTTTGCCATCCAGCAGCATGTGGGGCCATTGGCTGGAAAAACCGTGGGGGGGTGGAAGTGTGCGTTACCCCCGGCTGGCAAGTGGATCGTTGCCCCGATCTACAGCGACAGCATCGTAAAAGGCGAACGTTACCGACTGGCCGCCGACGCCGATAAGGCGCGCATCGAGCCTGAACTGGCGTGCGTCCTGGCCCATGATTTGCCGGCTCGTGTCGAGCCTTATACAACTGAAGAGATCGTTGCTGCGATCAGCGACGTGCACTTGGCATTGGAAGTGATCGATTGCCGTTTTACCGATCCACACACACTGCCGTTCGAGCAATTGCTCGCGGACGGTCTATTCAATCACGGCCTGGTACTTGGGGCGGCAATCACGCTGTCGAACTCTGCGAGCATGCCCTCTGAACTGGATATCACCCTGAGCGATGCAACGGCAGAGCTTCTGAATATCAAGGGCCGCCATCCGGACGGGGATCCGTTGCTGCCGATCGTATGGCTGGCCAATTTTCTGTCTACACAAGGGATAGGGCTGCAAGCAGGGCAGGTGATTATCACCGGGTCCTATGCAGGTGTTCTCGATGTGCCCGTTAATCAGCCACTGCATGTTCAGTTCGGTGAAGCAGGCTCATTGTCTGTCCATTTCTCAACGCTGGAGGAGTAACAAATGCGCTTAGTTCGTTTTGGTTTACCGGGGCAGGAACAGCCGGGAATTTTGGATTCGCAAGGGATCGTGCGAGACCTTTCGGGCATTGTCGACGACATCGATGCGTCGGCCCTGAGCCCGACAGTGCTGGAAAAACTGCGTGCTGTTGACGTTGAAAAGCTGCCGGTGGTGGCGCCTGGCACACGTCTTGGTCCATGCGTAGGCAGCGTACCGAACCTGATTTGCATCGGCCTGAACTACTCCGATCACGCGGCTGAAACGAATACACCTATCCCGAGCCAGCCGGTGGTCTTCAACAAACACACCGCGTCCATCAGCGGACCCAATGACCCGGTCATTTTACCAACGGGGGCTCAGAAGCTTGATTGGGAAGTCGAACTGGCCATCGTCATTGGTACGCCTGCCTGGCAGATCGATGAGTCGCAGGCTTTGGATCACATTGCCGGTTATTGCCTGGCCAATGATGTTTCCGAGCGGGCTTATCAGCTTGAATACGAAGGTCAGTGGACCAAGGGGAAAAGCGGTTTTTCTTTCGCTCCTCTGGGACCTTGGCTGGTCACCCGTGACGAAATTGCCGACCCGCAGGCAATTGACCTTTGGCTCGATGTGAACGGCAACCGTCTCCAGACCGGCAATACCCGTACGATGATTTTCAGCGTTGCACATATCGTCGCGTACCTCAGTCGCTTCATGCCGCTAATGCCGGGTGACGTCATCATTACAGGTACGCCACCAGGTGTGGGGCTCGGGCAGAAGCCGCCGGTATTCCTCAAGGCGGGTGACACCATGCGTGTCGGTGGCCAAGGCCTGGGTGAACAATTTCAGACCGTGGTTCCGTACGTTGCTGAAATGGGGGCTGCATGGGTCGCCGGTCGCCATCCCAATGTTGACTGACTATCGCTAGAGGAAAACGCTATGAGCTTTGCTGGAACAGGTGTAGTCGCAATCTGGCACGATCTTTTGCCCGAAGCGCGGGACGAGTTCTATGAGTGGCATAACCGTGAGCACATGCCTGAGCGGGCTGGAATTCCGGGTTTTTTGCGGGGACGCCGATACATCGCTTTGGATGCAGGTCCGACCTATTTCAACCTCTATGAGGCTGATACTGTGCAGGTGTTGGGAGGGCAGGATTATTTATCGCGTCTCAACAGTCCGACGGCATGGACCCAGCAGTCGGTGCAGTCCTATCGCAACGTCGCGCGATCCATTTGCGAGGTCACTTACACCAGCGGTGTGGGGCAGGGCGCGTATTTGTTAACGGTCCGTTTCGATGTTGTCGAAGGGCAGCATAAATCGGTGTCAGACGCATTGCGCCAACGCGTGCTTCCTCCCCTTGCTGATAAACAGGGTATTACGGGCGTGCATTTGTGTGTGGCAGATGAGGTCGTGAGCAAGGTTGAAACCGCAGAGAAAAAAGCCCGCGCCGAAGGGACCCAAATACCGGCCTGGATCGTCATGATCGAAGGCTGTGCGCCCGACTACGTTCGTGTCGCCGGCGAGGCTTTTGTGGCGCAGCTGCAACGGCTGTTGGAGGGGCAATCGATGGGAGCGGAAACCACGCTTTATCAATTGGAATATACACGTTGCAAAACGCCGGGGAGTGCGGGTTGATCGCCGAGCGTTAGAGCACGTTTTAACTTTCAGTCATTGTTATTACGCAATTCCCCACGAGCGTGCCGATACAGGCATTGAGTTAGGCTCGCGTCTGCGCACGCTCGGGTTTTGTTTAAGGCGATATTAAACAATTATCAAGTTTCTCAATAACGGACTATTACAAGACAGATAAGGGATTCCCGCAGTTGCTCGGTAATTAGCTCTTCGTGTTGCCTGTGAATAAGTTGAATCGCGAGCTAAAAATCGCAACAAAAACAATAATAACTCATTGTGAGAAAACATCATGCGCTACCCTGTTATTTTCCGCAGCGTGCCTGCACATAAATCTCTGATCAGTCTGACTCTTGCGTTCTGCGCGGGTTCGTCAGCCGCTGTTCAAGCCGATCAAAATAGCGGCTTTGTCGATGGCGCTACGGCCACCTTCAACTTGCGCAACGCTTACATCAATCGCAACTTCATCAATCCTGCCTATCCCAACAGCGCCGCACCACAGAATAAAGCAGAGGAGTGGACACAGAGCTTCATCCTTGACGCTCGCTCTGGTTATACCGCTGGGCCGATAGGATTCGGTGTTGATGTATTGGGTCTTTATTCTCAAAAGCTTGATGGTGGCAAAGGCACCGGCGGTACCCAACTGTTGCCGATCCACGACGACGGCCGACCAGCCGATAATTTCGGCCGCCTCGGGGTGGCTCTGAAAACTAAACTGTTAAAAACCGAGTTGAAGGTGGGTGAATGGATGCCCGTGCTGCCGATTCTGCGCTCCGACGATGGCCGTTCTCTGCCGCAGACCTTTCGTGGCGGCCAGGTGACCTCCAACGAGATCGCCGGCCTGACCCTCTATGGCGGCCAGTTCCGTGGCAACAGTCCGCGCAACGACGCGAGCATGGAAGAAATGTTCATGAACGGCAAAGCCGCGTTCACCTCCGACCGCTTCAACTTCGGCGGCGGCGAATACAGCTTCAACGACAAGCGCACCCAGGTCGGCCTGTGGTACGCCGAATTGACCGATATCTACCAGCAACAATACGTCAATCTGACCCACAGCCAGCCCGTGGGCGACTGGACCCTGGGGGCCAATCTGGGTTTCTTCAACGGCAAGGAAGACGGCAGCGCCCGGGCTGGCGAGCTCGACAACAAGACCACCTTCGCCCTGCTCTCGGCCAAATACAGCGGCAACACCTTCTACGTGGGCCTGCAAAAACTCACCGGCGACAGCGCGTGGATGCGGGTCAACGGCACCAGTGGCGGAACTTTGGCCAACGATAGCTATAACGCCAGTTTTGATAACGCTCAGGAGCGCTCATGGCAGGTACGGCATGACTTTAACTTCGCTGTGCTCGGTGTCCCGGGACTGACATTAATGAACCGATATATCAGCGGTGATAATGTCCACACAGGTTCGATCACAGATGGCAAAGAATGGGGCCGAGAATCGGAATTGGCCTACGTCGTGCAGTCCGGCGCGCTGAAGAATCTTAGCTTTAGATGGCGAAACTCGAGTGTTCGCAGGGATTTCAGCACCAATGAGTTTGATGAAAACCGGATTTTTATTAATTATCCCATATCGTTATTGTGACGAATATTCTGCACGCTCACCACTTGGCAGTGTTGCTTCTGCGATCGCCTGAGCCAGCAATAACCTCATCAGGCGGTTGCAGATAAACCTAGAGTCAATTAGGCACTCAATGTAGCGTTGGTAGGTTTAGGGATACCGCCAGCAGATCTATCAAGTAATGCATTGCAGGGTGGCAGTGGCGGCGAGTCAATAAAAAGACTCGCATCGTCAGCTTCCCTCCGCGGCCTCGTCAAACTTCAACCGGGCCGTTTCAACCTCAGGCAATTTGTCGAGCGTCCATTTATGCAATTCGCGAAATGGCTGCTGCAGTGTTCGACCAAGTTGGGTGATCTCATACTGGACTGCCACGGGCGAGAACGAGATGACCTGGCGCGAGACGAGACCATTTCGTTCCAGTCGCCGCAGGCACTGTGTCAGGGCCTTCTGAGTGACGCCCTCCAGGCGACGCTTGATGGCGTTAAAACGATGCGGCCCGTCATCAAGTACCGCCAGAACCATCATCGACCACTTGTCTGCGATTTGGTCGAACAGCGCCCGGCTTGGGCACTCCGACGAAAAACATTGCGGCTTTAATTCCAGCATCGAAGTTTCCTCATGTATACCTAGGCGACTCTAGGTGCCTAATTGACATTTGGTTTACAAAATATACTTATATGGCTTCCAAAAGCAAATGGAGTCCATCCAATGTCAAACCCTGATACCAGCATTTTATTTCGTCCTTTTTCCATCCGGTCGCTTGAATTGAAGAACCGGATTGTCATGGCGCCAATGACGCGTCTGTTCTCACCTGAAGGCATCCCGGGTGAAGCGAGCACTGCCTACTACCGGCGGCGGGCAGAGGGACGTGTCGGGCTGATTTTGTCGGAAGGCACCGTGATTGATCGCCCAGCATCACGCAATGATTCCGGTATTCCTTTTTTTCACGGCGAAGCGGCGCTGGCTGGGTGGAAAAACGTGATCGATGCGGTCCACAACGCTGGCGGGCGCATGGCACCGCAGATCTGGCACACCGGTGCCACGCGTTACATCAACGACTGGGAGCCAGATGCGCCAGTGGAAAGCCCGTCGGGCCTTGATTCGCCAGGTGACCTGCGTGGCTTGGCGATGAGTGAAGAGGACATTGCCGACACGGTAGCAGCGTTCGCCAAGGCCGCAGCGGATGCCAAACGACTGGGCTTCGATACCGTTGAGATCCACGGAGCCCATGGTTATTTGATCGATCAGTTTTTCTGGTCTGGTACCAATCTGCGCACCGACCGCTACGGCGGCCCGACAATCAAGGAACGCTCGCGTTTTGCCAGTGAGATCGTGTCTGCTGTTCGTCATGCTGTTGGCCCTGAATTCCCGATCATCATGCGTGTCAGCCAGTGGAAGCAACAGGATTACGGAGTACGCGTCGCTGAAACGCCAGCTGTGATGGAAGACTGGCTGTTGCCATTAGTCGAGGCTGGTGTCGACGTCCTGCACTGCTCACAGCGCCGCTTCTGGGAACCTGAGTTCCCCGAGATTGACGGTGAGAACGGCCTGAACTGCGCGGGCTGGGCGAAGAAAGTCACTGGAGCCACAACCATTAGCGTCGGTTCGGTTGGGCTAGACAATGATGTCACTAATGCCTTCGCCGGCAAGGGATCAACCCCGGCGAGTTTGGAGCGGCTTATCGAGCGCATGGAGCGCGAAGAGTTTGATCTGATCGCAGTAGGGCGTGTTCTGCTGAGTGACAAGGATTGGGTCGCCAAAGTGGAAAAAGGCGATTACGCGGATCTGAAGGGCTTCAATCCGACATCTTTAGCCGAATTGGTTTGAGCCTTACAGCGGAGTGGAGAGTGTGATGCCACAAAGGTTTAGCCTCGGATTTTGCGAGGTCGAGATCGTAACCTGTTGTTGAATGAGCCATGACTGTTTTAATGACCAGACGTGTTAAGGCCACTCAACATCCGCGCAAATAGGATTGCGTTGCAGTGTGGCCCGGGCATTTACGCGCAGGCTACACCGCGTCTCTAATTAGATTCTTCATGGCGCGGGCGGGCACCGTGTCATGGCGTCCAAATTTGTGCGGCGCGGGCATCCACCGATTGGAGCAGCAAGGCTGGCGGCAAAAAATGCATCGGCGACTAGGCTAGCGGAGCAGGCAAATTCAGAGCGGGGGAGACGCATTGCTTAATTATTATTCATTTTAGGAATAAGCATAATGAAATATATTCCTTGATCGTATTAGTCATCATGCTACATTGCGGTTACCGGACCGCCGGATATGTTCAATCCTATTTTTATGGTACGACTATGTCCGGCGCCCGAATCTTACAAATCAGCCTTGAGGCTCTGTCGTATGACGGAGCCAATGCAGTGATTTCTCACTCAGGCAATATCCGCGTTAGTCCTTGTGCCTCCATTGCCACTCCATTCGTTACCGGCAAACCTCTCCCTTGTCAGGCCAACAGCGAAGCCTGCAGTGCAATCAGCGAAGGCTTGGCGTTTCTTCTCTACGCCATGTGAATAATCGCTGTTGGGCACTTCCATACCGTTAGTCTAGCCAATCATCTTCAGGTAATACCCGGTCCCATGGGGTTGCAGCTTGACGCGTGAGTGATTGGGCTTCTGTTCCGAGCAAGATCTATCGCGACTTACAACAAATGCCAAACTATTTGGATGAAGCTCATCGAGCTGAAATTGTTAAGCTGAGCACTACATTAACCAGCCAAACTGAATGGCCTACTTGGCTTTTATTGGTCGGATTCTATCTGGTCTGGGCCGTTATTGTTTTTTATGGGCAAGCATTTGGCGAAGTATTCACCATTGTTCTGCTTATTCCATTGGTCGTGCTCTGGCTGTCGATTCAGCATGAGCTTATCCACGGTCATCCAACCCGTTGGCCTGCCATAAACAGAGCCCTCGGGTTCCTGCCATTTGCCGTGTGGTACCCCTACGATATTTATAGAGACACGCATTTGGCGCATCACAACAACGCGGTGCTGACGGCGCCTGGGCAAGATCCAGAAAGTCGCTATGTCACAAGTGCCTTCTGGTTGCAGTCACCTCGTTATGTGAAAGCGTTGCTTTGGGTAAATAAGACCTTGGGTGGCCGCTTGCTTATGGGAGCGCCATTGGCGGTGACATCCCTTCTGGGTAGCGAGATCAGAGACTTATTTCTCGGGGAGCGAAGCGCTAGGCGAGTGTGGGCGGCTCACTCGCTAAGTGTTGTCGCGGTGCTGACCTTGGTTGAACAATACAGCGCCATCAGCTCCGTGCAGTACATATTTTTAGTTTCGCTGCCGGCCTTGTCCATTTCGATGATCCGGTCGTTTTACGAACATCGGCCGTCAACGCTGCCGGAGCACCGCACGGTTATCAATGAATCGTCAGGGCTTTTGAGCTGGCTCTTTCTGAACCTCAATCTTCACTTGGTTCATCACGATCTTCCCGGTTTACCTTGGTTTTACTTGCCCCGGGTGTATAGAGCCAGGCGTGAACAATGGATCGCTCGAAACAACGGCTATGTCATTCACGGCTACTTCCAATTATTGCATCGGCATCTGGTCAATCCCGTGGATTGTCCTCGCCATCCTGCCAGGCACTAAAAATACCAAAGCTAATCTGGGCGTCGGAAAAATGATACGTTTTGAAGCCATCAAGAAAACTCATAAGGGCAGCCCGCGAATGGCCGTGAGCGATTTAACGCTTCATGTTCGGGAGGGGGAGATCTGCGTATTTGTCGGGCCAAGCGGGTGTGGCAAAACGACCATCTTGCGAATGATCAATAGGCTGGACACCCAGGACAGTGGTCGCATCTGTGTCAATGGGGTCGCGACCGATGAGCTTGACGTCGTTACGCTACGCCGCGGCATTGGTTTCATGATGCAGAGCGCAGCCTTATTTCCTCACCAGACGGTTGCAGAAAATATTGGCGCAGTACCGCGGCTCTTGGGCTGGAGCAAACATAAAATCTGCCAGCGCGTGAGCGAGCTCATTTCCCTGGTTGGACTTCAGCCCGAATTTCTTGACCGGTATCCTAATCAGCTGTCAGGCGGGCAGCAAAGTCGTGTCGCTCTGGCGAGGGCATTGGCCTCGGACCCACCGGTTGTATTGATGGACGAACCCTTTGCCGCTCTTGATCCGGTGATACGCGAGCGACTCCAGGATGAACTGGTTGCGCTTCAGAGACGTTTGCATAAAACCATTATTTTGGTGACCCATGATATGGAGGAGGCCATCAAGGTCGGGGACCGGATTGCCATCTTCGAGGGCGAAGGAAAGCTTGTTCAGTTCGATACGCCTCACAATATCCTTGCCCATCCTGCCAGCGAGTTTGTGAAGAACTTTATCGGCAAAGATCCGCTGTTAAAAAGACTTTCGCTGATGAAGGTTTCTGATCTTCCAGCGGATGAAGTCAATTGCGAATTCAAACTTCTGCTGGATGATAAGTCCAACCCGTTGAAGTGGGTCAGTGAATCGGACGTGCCTGTTCCCGAGCTGACAACGGTGTCGAGTAACGACTCGTTGCATCACGCACTGGTTAAAATTCTAACGGCTCCTATCGGTGTGGTTGTTCGCGTGGACGAGGCGGGCGGTTACGAAGGTTGCCTCTCGATTGCCAGCCTTCACAGCGCACTTAATGAGCGCCGCTTCGGAAGTGCGCAATGATTGACTGGTCCTGGATCGTTGAAAACTGGCAGCAGATCGGCCAGTTGTTAGTTGATCATATTCAGCTGGTGACCTTGGGCCTGTGTATAGGGATGCTATTAGCGGGCGCAATGGTGCTCTTGACGTTGTGGCAGCCAGGATTGGCGCGCCCTATGATTTATGTCAGCGGCATACTCTTTACCATTCCGTCCCTGGCGCTGTTTATTTTGATAATGCCTTTTACCGGTTTATCCAAGACGACGGCGGTCATTGGTTTGAGCCTGTATTCCTTGCTTATTGTGTTGCGGAACACCTTGGCGGGGCTTGCGAGTAACCCTGCGGACGTATTGGAGGAAGCCCGTGCGCTCGGGTATACGCGCATGCAGAGATTCCTCGGGATTGAACTTCCACTGGCGCTGCCTGCGTTATTGGCGGGCTTACGAACAACCTCGGTTACTTTGGTGGGGCTGGTGACTGTTACTGCCTTGATTGGCCAAGGCGGATTAGGCCAGCTGTTCATTACCGGGCTGGCTCAAAGTTTCACTACGCCTGTGGCGGTCAGCTTGGTCCTGACGGTGATGTTGGCGTTATGTTTTGATTTTCTGTTTTATTCAATTAATAAATGGCTGGTCCCTTGGGTGCGCTGATGAACATGATCGCAGGTGTCTACCTTTGGTTTTCTCTTCCTGACAATTGGTTGGGTGAAAACGGAATACTGACTCGGCTGGCAGAGCATATTTATTATGTGTCTTTGAGCCTGGCTATTGCTTGTGCAATAGCGTTGCCGCTCGGCGTACTTCTGGCTAACTACCGCAAAGGCGCGCAGGTGGCGATAGGGCTGTTCAATATTGGGCGAGCATTACCTTCTCTGGGTATTGTGATACTTGCAATCATGCTCATTGGCTATGAAACCAGCACGGTGATTATCGCATTGGTGACCATGAGCATCCCGCCGATATTAACCAATACCTATGTTGGAATCGATCAGGTGGATTCGTCTCTGAAGCAGGCTGCCAGATCAATGGGGATGCGCAGATGGCAGATGTTTATTCAGCTCGAGTTGCCGCTGGCTTTTCCGCTGATCTTTTCTGGATTCCGATCAGCCCTGGTGCAACTTATCGCAACAGCCACCATCGCTGCGTATGCAGGGTTCGGCGGGCTGGGCAGGTTTCTTATTGATGGACTGGGCCGAAATGATACGCCGCAAATTATTGGCGGCGCACTGATGGTGTCGGCACTTGCGATTATCAGCGAGTGGGTTTGTTCAATGATAGAAACACTCATGGTTCGAAAATGGCGAGCGGGGGATGTTGAACTGAGCGCTACATGACCAGAGGCATTTGAAAGTGCGTATTAACTTTGCAGAGGTGCAAATCCAAATGAAAAACAAACAACGTTCGAAGGCTCGCTCAGTGCACTCGGTTTCATTGTTGCTGGGGTTAGGCTTGCTGGTTGGCAGCACGTTTGCCAGTGCCCAGTCCATCACCATAGGAGGGGCCAATTTTTCCGAGCAGACGATTCTTGCAAACATCTATGCGTCAGCCTTGAAAAATGAAGGGATTGACGTCAAGACCCGACTCAATCTGGGGAACCGCCAGATCATCGCCAAGGCGCTGGAAAACGGGGATATAGACGTTGTGCCCGAATACATAGGATCACTGTTGAGTTTCTATGACGACAAGACCGCCCTGACCACCCAAAAGGAGATCCTCAGCGCTTTGCAACAGAAGTTGCCGGCGGACCTCCAGCTGCTTGAGCCTTCGTCCGCGGGCTCTATTACCGCTTGGGCTGTTACCAAGAAAACCGCAGAAAAGTACAACTTGCACACCTTGTCCGACCTGGCGCCCGTCTCGGGTGATTTCACGCTGGGCGGGCCTCCCGAAGTCGCCACTGCTGCATTGGGCCTGCCCGGGTTGAAGGCGGTCTACGGCATCAACTTCAAGAGCATCAAATCGCTGGACATGGGCGGGCCCTTGTCGCGGCTGGCGTTGAACTCAGGCGCTATCGACGTCGCCACGGTGGTCTCCACGCAAGGCATCCTGGCTAAGGAACCTTGGGTTGTCCTCGAGGACGACAAGCACCAACAGCCCCTGCAAAACATCACGCCACTGGGTCGCAAGGCGTTGCTAACCCCAGAAGTCACCCAGGTGCTCAACGAGGTCTCTGCAAAACTGACCGATGACGACCTCAAGCAACTCAATCGCCTTGTTGATATCGATCACAAGGATCCCGCAAAAGTCGCGGCGCAGTGGGTCGCCGAACATACCGTCAAGACGGCCCAGTGAAAATGAATGCGACGTTGGTAAGGTCGCGGAGGCGTTATGTCCAATAAAAGTATGATTTTGAATTTGTTCTTTTTTAACCCCCAAGGAGATCATCGTTTTTCCTGGCGCCACCCGCTGTCACCGACCCAGGAAATATTCACGCTCAAGTACTACGTAAAACTGGTGCAGGCGGCCGAGGCGGCGAAGTTCGATGCGGTTTTTGTCGCGGATCACGTCGCGGTCTGGGACTCCGTGGCCAGTGGGTTGAGGCACTATGCCAACGCCCGCCTTGAACCTATTACGCTCTTGTCCGCACTGGCTGCCGTGACTGATCACATTGGTCTGATGGGCACCGCTTCAACTTCCTATAACGAGCCGTTCAACCTCGCGCGATATTTCACTTCGTTGGACTATCTCAGCGCAGGGCGAGCCAGCTGGAATATCGTGACTTCCTGGCTGGAAGAAGAGGCTTCGAATTTCGGATTGTCAGGCGTGACGAAGCACGGCGATCGTTATCTGCGGGCCGAGGAATTCATCCATGTCGTCAAGCAGCTTTGGGACTCCTGGGAAGACGGTGCGCTTGAATTTGACAAGGGTACCGGCGACTTTGCCGATTCGTCGAAGATTCACCCGATCAATCACAAAGGCGCACATTTCAGCGTACGTGGGCCGCTTAACGTGCCGCGTCCACCTCAGGGACATCCGGTCCTTGCCCAGGCGGGGTCTTCTGAAGCGGGCAAGAACCTGGCCGCCGCCCATGCGGACGTGCACTTCTGTTTCATCAATACGGTCGAAGAAGGACTGGCGTATAGGGCCGATTTGAATCGCCGACTTGAGTTGAAGGGTAGGCATTCCAGTGATCTGAAAATCATCACCGGTGTGCTTCCGGTGGTTCTCGAGAATGAGACTGAGGAGGAGCGACGCCGGCAACTGGAGGACAGCCTCATCATCGATGCCGTGGCGATCGATCTGGTCTCCAGTTACACCCGTCTCGACTTGACAGGACTTTCGCCGGACAGCCCATTGCCAGCGTTGCCCGATGAATCTGAGTTCGATGGCATTCGAACTGAGCTGGCCCTGCTCAAGAAGTACGATACTTCCTTGTCTATCCGCGAAATAGGGCGCCGGTTGGTCAAGAGCTCCAGTACCTGGCTGCTGATCGGAACGGTGGAGCATATTGCCGATAAGCTTTCAGCGTTATACGAGTCGAATTCCGTCGATGGCTACAACCTCATGTTTCCGTTTTTGCCGACGGACTTCGAAGCCTTCACCCGCGGCGTGGTGCCTTTGCTGCAAGCCAAAGGTGTCTTCCGCAAGGAATATGAACCTGGGACGCTGAGGGACCGCTTGGGCTTGAAAAAGCCTGTTAATAGCTTCTTGCTGTGATCTGGGGCCAAGCGCTAATCACAATCACCCTGGCAGGAGCGAGGTACATGGATAGATCGCTTCTGCCAGGGTTGTACAGGCACAAGAAGCCTGGCTCCAATGCGTCCTGGAGATCTTGGGCGAGCGCCGTGAGCAAAAGCCGATCGTTGATCCAACGCCCCATTGGCTTTCTCCGGATCTCTTGTTATCCCAGACCTGTGGTTATCCATTCATCACGTCACTGCGGGGAAAGGTGAGACTGGTAGGGCGCCCGAGTTATGAGCTTACCCATAGCTCGGGTGGTGACCATTGCAGTTTGCTGCTTTGCAGAGCAGATTCGGCCGTGACTGATCTGGTGGGTTTCCAGGGCAGCCATGGGCTGATCAATGCCCGGGATTCCAACTCTGGAATGAATTTACTGCGCCACACGCTGGCCGGGATCAACGAGCGTGGTTTTCTCTCGAAACTAACCTTCACCGGATCGCACAGGGTGAGCATTCGAAGGCTCAAGTTCGTGGGGGCTGAGAATCGTCTCATTCGATCATATGCTGTCTGGCAAGCGACTCCTCTGTGAGTGCTCCAAAGCGTTCCATGAAAACGCTATGGCGAATTTGGAAGCTGGGGGATATCACAGGTCCGCGTTGCGTGAGTACATTTCAACGTGCGACTACGGAACGGGCCTGTGCCACTTGTGTATTGCTAAGGCGGCCGCTGAAGACGAAAGGTACGGTCCTAGTATTGAGACCAATTATGAAAGCTACCTCGATCAGGTGATGTTTGATCTGAAGGTAGATCAGAGAACCGCTCGCGCTGAGGTGATGCATGTACTGGGGTTAAGCCGGTGGCGGCGGGAGTCCGCATTGTACGGCTTGGTACGGGAGATTTTTCCTGATCATCAGGTTTTGCGTGAGGCTACTCCGGAGTGGCTTGGCAGGATGAGACTCGACATTTACCTACCAGAGCTGGGACTCGCTATTGAGCATCAAGGAGAGCAGCACTACCGGCCTCTAAAGGTCTTAGTTCGCCTGCTTCAACGAGGGCCGCTAAAGGGCACCTGTTTTCAGGTGCCTCTACGTTGCTGCTACAGCCAGCTTTTGATTTGGGTGCAAACGGCTTGAGTTGAAATACCGTAACGATCATGCAGTGTCGGCAAAGCTCCGGCGTCGAGGAACGCGTCAGGTAAAGCTATTTGTCTGAAGGTTGGAGTAACGCCGTTACGTAGCAAGACAGTCGCAACAGCCTCGCCCAATCCACCGATAATGGAGCTGTTTTCTGCAGTCACTACCAGACGACCAGGCTTCCTGGCTTCAGAAAGGATGGTTTGCTCATCCAGTGGTTTGATCGTCGGCACGTGCAACACGGCGACATCAACGCCGTCAGCCTGCAGTTCTTTGGCCGCTTCCAATGCGCGCATCGTCATCAAGCCGGTGGAGATGATCAGCACATCATTGCCGGTGCGCAGGGTCTTGGCCTTGCCGATCTCGAATTTGTAGCCGTATTCGTCCAGCACCAGGGGCACATTCCCGCGCAACAAGCGCATATAGACAGGCCCTTGGTGAGCCGCGATGGCGGGTACCGCCTGTTCGATTTCCAGCGCATCGCACGGATCGACGATCATTAGGTTGGGCATCGCACGGAAGATCGCCAGGTCGTCCGTGGCCTGATGGCTCGGGCCGTAGCCGGTGGTGAGACCAGGCAAACCACAGACGATTTTGACGTTGAGGTTTTCCTCGGCAATCGCCATGCAGATGAAGTCGTAGGCGCGACGGGAGGCGAAAACCGCGTAGGTGGTGGCGAAGGGAACGAAGCCCTCCCGAGCCATCCCCGCCGCCGCACTCATCAGCAGTTGCTCAGCCATGCCCATTTGATAGAAGCGATCTGGATGCGCCTTGGCGAAGATGTGCAGGTCGGTGTACTTGGACAAGTCGGCGGACATGCCGACGATATCCGGACGCTGATCCGCCAGCGCGGCTAACGCATGCCCGAAAGGTGCCGACTTGGTGGCTTGGCCTTCGGAGGCGATCGAGGCGATCATCGCCGAGGTGGTGAGGCGTTTTTTTGCCGGTTCGCCCTTCGAGGTCGGAGTGTTGGCCGCGTTACTCATTGTTTTTTTCCTTCTTCAAGGTTGTTCAGTGCCAGATCCCATTCGTGTTCTTCCACGCGGATGAAATGTGTCTTTTCGCGGGTTTCCAGAAACGGCACGCCCTTGCCCATGCGGGTATCGCAGATGATGACGCGTGGTTGGGTTCCAGGATGGCTGCGCGCGGCGTCGAATGCGGTGACCAATGCATCAAGATCATTGCCATCGACCCGCTGGGTGAACCAGCCAAACGCCTGCCAGCGATCGACGATCGGCTCGAACGACAGGATTTCACTTGAATAGCCATCGGCCTGTTGATTGTTGACGTCGACAATCGCGATCAGGTTGTCGAGTTTCCAATGCGAAGCCGACATCACGGCTTCCCAGGTCGAGCCTTCATTCAGCTCGCCGTCCGACAACAGGTTGTAGACGAAGGAGGGCGACCCTTTGCGTTTGAGGCCCAGACAAGCACCTACCGCAATCCCTAAACCTTGGCCAAGGGAGCCCCCCGTGATCTCCATTCCCGGGGTGTAGGTGGCCATGCCCGACATTGGCAGGCGACTGTCATCCGATCCGTAGGTTTCCAGCTCATCTACCGGGATAATTTCGGCTTCGATCAAGGCCGCATACAGCGCAATCGCATAGTGACCAATTGAGAGATAGAAGCGATCACGCTCCTCCCATTCAGGATCTTCGGGGTGATAGTTCAGCGCATGGAAATACGAGACAGCCAGCAAGTCGGCGGCACCGAGGGCCTGGCCAACGTATCCTTGCCCTTGGACTTGACCCATTCGCAGTGCATGGCGGCGGATGTTATACGCGCGCTCCACCAATGTTTTGGATGAAGCGAGTGAAGGATTGGTAGTCATGATGAAACTCCGTTAACTCAACGATTAACCAAGGCGGCGGGGATGCGCAGTACCAATAGAGCACCGCCGACCAGAACGCCGGTGATCAGGTACATGCCAATAGCGCTGGAGCCTGTCAGCGTGGTGATCCAGCCAATCAGGTAAGGCGAGCAGAAGCCGGCGAGGTTGGCGAAGCTGTTGACCGCCGCGATGCCTGCGGCGGCTGAGATGCCACCAAGCAGCGTGGTGGGTAACATCCAAAACATCGACGTCGCGGATAAAATTCCGGAAGCGGCCAAGCAAAGACTCAGAATAGAGAGCATCACATTTCCGCCCATCAGAGCAGCCAGGCTCAGCCCGATAGCACCCGCGATCATCGGTACAATGAGGTGCCAGCGGCGCTCGCGATGTTTGTCGCCACTGCGTCCGGCATACAGCATGGCCACAATTGCGCAGAGGTAGGGCAGGCTGGTCAGCACGCCGATTTTCATCGGGTCGGACACCCCTGCGTTACGCACTAGGGTCGGCAGCCAAAAGGTAATTGCGTACTGTCCCATCACGACACAGAAGTAGATGGCGGCCAGTAACCAGAGACGACGGTCGCGGATGAATTCGCCCACAGAGGCATGGGTGACTTTTTTCTGGTCATCCTCGGCCAACTCACGGGTGATCAGCGCCTTTTCATCGTCGTTGAGCCAGCCGGCTTGATACACGCCATCCTTGAGATAGCTCAACACCAGCAGTCCAACCACGACTGTGGGTATAGCCTCCAGCACGAACATCCATTGCCATCCGGCCCAGCCGTGCATACCAGCGAAGTGGGTCATGATCCAGCCGGAGAGAGGGCCACCCACCATGCCTGACAGCGGAATGGCGATAAACCACAACACGGTCATGCGCGCACGACGGTAGGACGGAAACCAGTAGGTCAGATACAACAACAGACCCGGCGCCAGCCCTGCTTCTGCAATGCCAAGCAGAAAGCGCAAGGCATAGAATTGCCATGCGGTTTCAACGAAGGCGAACAGGGCAGACACGATGCCCCAGGTGATCATGATGCGCGCGATCCAGACCCGCGCACCGACCTTGTGCAAGATGATGTTGCTGGGGACTTCGCAGAGGAAGTAGCCGATGAAGAACATGCCTGCGCCCAGCCCGTAGACCGTTTCGCTGAGCGCCAGATCGTTCATCATTTGCAACTTGGCAAAGCCTACATTGACTCGATCCAGATAGGCGCACAGGTAACACAGCATCAGAAAGGGCATCAGGCGCCACGCGGTTTTCCGGTAGGCGTTGGAGCGCACGGTCGAAACCGCTTCGAGCGACAGGGTTGTCATGATGGTCTGATCTCTTGTTTTTATTGACCGCCAGGCAATAGGGCCCGGCTGCGTCGTCGATCCAGATCCGCACGGGCCGCGAGGCCCGCCAGGTGTTGTCAGTGAATCAGCATGCCGCCGTTCACATCCAGGGTGATGCCGGTCAGGTAGGAGGATAGGTCGCTGGCCAGAAATAGCGCCGCATTGGCCACATCCTGCGCCTCGCCCAGGCGACCCAACGGGATGCCGTCGATGATCGCGTGGCGGCGTTCGTCCTGCATCAGGCCGCCGGTGATGTCGGTGTGGATCAGGCCGGGGGCGATGGAGTTGACGCGCACCTTGTCCGGCCCCAGTTCCCGCGCCATGGCCTTGGCCAGGCCCAGCACGCCGGCCTTGGCGGCGCTGTAATGAGGGCCACCGAAAATGCCGCCGCCGCGTTGAGCGGAGACCGACGACATGCACACGATGCTGCCGCTCGACTGCTGGCGCATCATCGGAATGACCGCCTGCGACATGAGCAGGGTGCCGCGCAGGCTGACGTCCAGCACCTTGTTGTAATCCGAAGGGCGGATGTCCAGGGTCTTGAGGGGTTGGGTGATACCGGCGTTGTTGACGAGAATGTCGATGCGACCGAAGTGCTCGATGATTTTGGCGACGGCCTGCTGGACTTGCGATTCGTCTGCGACGTTGGCGGCGAGGCCGAGATGACCTTCGCCCAGGGATGCGGCGGCATCCCGTGCGGCGGATTCGTCCAGATCGAGGATCACGACAAGTGCGCCTTGTTGCGCGAAGGTCGTTGCAGTAGCGCGGCCGATGCCACGTGCGGAAGCTGCACCGGTGATGATCGCGACTTTGCCTTGAAGAAGCATGGAAGAGTACCTCTGATTGTTTTTATTGGGTCGATCCACGAAGAACCGATGACTCAGCTTGTTCTCCACGCTGACCCTGAGCAATAACGCGAATGTCACTTGATGCTGAAAAAAATTCAGCACTCGCCAATGGGCTCTCCCGATGTTTGAATAGCTGCATGCCCGGCCCACGCCACTTGCAGCGGAATAACAATAATCATGAGTACACCTGGCGATGCACCTCCGATCCTGCCACCACTGAAAGCCATTCAGGCCTTTGAGCAGACAGCACGTTTCGGCAACGTCGCTCGCGCCGCCGAATTGCTCGATCTGACACCCTCAGCGGTCAGTCACCAGTTGGCCAAACTGGAGGCGATGATCGGACGCCAGCTGTTTCTCAGAACGGCCAGGGGCGTGACATTGACCCCGGTCGGTGAGCAATACCTCACCGAGGTTTCCGGCATCCTGCACAGTCTGGCGGTGGCGACCGAACGGGCCACCAGCGATGTCAGCCTGGATTGCCTGCGGTTGCACTCGTCGCCCAGTTTCGGCCTGTTGTGGTTGATGCCGCGCCTCGAACAGTTTCGCCAGAGTCATCCCGACATCCAGCTCAACCTTTCGTGCTCCTACGAATCGCTGCATTTCAGTCGCGACAAGATCGATGTGGACATCCGCCACGGCATGCCCAACTGGCCCAGCTACGAAGTGCGGACGATTCGCAATGAACAGATTGCAGTCATGGCTTCCCCGAAGCTGCTGGAAAAACACCCGATCCGGACCGCTGCGGATTTGCTGGACAGCCAGTTGATCCTGTCGGAGGCCACGCTGATCAAGTGGCCGCAGTTGTTTGCCCAACATGGTGTGTCACGCCCCGAGAAGCCCTACACCCTAAGCTTCGATCGTTCCTACATGACGCTGGAGGCTGCCAGCCACGGGCTCGGCTTTGCCCTCGAAAGCACCTTGCTGGCGCAGGACTATCTCGCACGCGGTGCGTTGGTAGAGGTAGCGCCGGAGCTGAGCGCTTCGATTACTGCACACCACTTGGTTTTCCCAAGGGCCCACGCACACTTCCCTCGGGTCAGACGATTCCTGGAATGGATGCAGAAAGAGTTGGGGCATGATTTTAGTTACTGAATGTCAGTTAGGTGCGAGGAGCTCCGATACCATGTTCATCAAGAGTCCATCGACGGCGAGGCCGCTTTTGCGGCGTTCGATATTTGGAGTGGTGTTCGATCGGGCGATGTCGTTTTTGAATCGCCACGATAAACGAGAGAACACAGCTGATCGACGTATCTCCGACCATCGCGGCAATCGTGTGGAAAATGATACTCACGGCCTGATAGCTGCTTCTCCGCGTGACTGTAGAAAGCACTCGGTAGCGCGACTCGGACTTATGTTCTTCTCGTTCTTGACATGCCCTCCGAACAAGTCCAAAAATGAGCCCATTCCCACTGAGGGGATATTATAAAACCTTTAGATTTCAATGGGTCGGACGCTAGATGAGAGTCTCGTTTCCCGCTCCAATTATTGCGCTGCAGAGTTCCACAGAATTCTGTAAGTGATTGAAATCAGGACCGTCGGGTCCTTTTTTCGTTCCGACGGGAATTGCTGAAGTCCAGCACCATCCAGTGCTTTTAAGTCCTAAATTGAGTCTCGAATGAGAGTCTTGAATTCGGACAAGCACTGTCGCCGTGATGAGGCGCGTGCTTTGGTTGCCCAGGGCATCAACCCTTATGAGCATCGTAAACAGCAGCGTCGCGCAGTTCGTAGCGCAGCGGAGCACACTTTTGAAGCAGTGTTTGATCAGTGGGTCGAGTTCCGCAGGCTGAGCCTCAAGGAAGGTCGCCAGAGCACGCTTCCGCAGATCTTGAGAATCTTCAAAAAAACCTCCTGCCAACGCACGGCCGGCTGTCCATCTACGACATTAATCGCCACGACCAGTTCGACTTGCTAAGCGGAATCGAACAACGCGAGGCGTTAACGACAGCGGAAAAATGTCGGACCTGGTTCAAGCAATTACTCCGATACGCCTTGGTGAAGGTTGAGGGGCTTGGCCAAAATTCCGCGTTGGACCTTGATGTGGTAGCGCTTCCCAAGCCCCCTGTCACACAATCTCTTTCTCCGTATGAACGAGTTGCCTGCGCCCGGGGTTTTCCCGAAACATTGCGCAACCTCAAAGAGGTATCGCCCACCGCCTACCTGACCTTACATTCGACAAATCACCTTCATCCATACGAGACGGAGATTGCACGGTGGTCCTCGCGCTATCCGACCAGGTCGCGTCGCCATCTACGCCGATCACCTTGATAGTCCGTTCAGCCAGCGCCCGCAACAGCCAGCCTTCGGCACAGCCCAAGTCAAGCGGCGGTGGTGGGGCCGACTTGCTCGCGAAAACTGCAATGCCCGCGATACAGATCCCGACCAGATATCAATCCAACTGATGTCGATAAGGCAAGTCCGGCCCGGTCTTGCCGCAGGTCAGGGCGGCGGCGCTGACGGCGAAGGTGAGCATCGCGTCGATCTGTTCGCGACTCAAGCGCTGCAAACCCTCCACTGAATCCAGCTGCTGTTCGGTCAGCCAGGCGATTAATGCCGCTTGGAAGGTGTCGCCGGCGCCCACGGTATCAGCCATCACCACCACGCAGGCCGGCGCCGACCAACTGCCATGGCGGCGGCTGAATACCGTTGCTCCCTGGCCGCCACGAGTGAGGAATACCAGCTGGCAGCGGTGTTCCAGCCAGCCATGGATCACGCTCTGCGGGTTACGCTCGGGGTAGAGCAGGTTCAGGTCCTCGTCGCTGACCTTGATCAGGTCGGCATGCTCGACCAGAGTGTTGATGCGTTCGCGCCACAGTTCGATATTCGGTTCTGGGTTGAGTCGCACGTTGGGGTCGAGGCTGATCAGGCGTTTGCCGCTTTCCCGGCGGACCAGGGCCAGCAGGGTGTCGGCAATCGGCTGCACCACCAGCGAGAACGAGCCGATATGCAACCCACGCACCTCAGCGCCTAATTCAGGTAAATGCCCCGGCAACAGCTGGCGATCGGCACAACCTTCGCCTCGGAAGCTGTAATGCGGCGAGCCGTCGGCACCGACGGCGACCATCGCCAGGGTGGTCGGTGCGTCGAAGTCCTGCAGGTAGTCCGGGCGCACGCCTTCCTCCTGCAGCACTTGCTGTAAACGCCGGCCGAGGTAGTCGCTGGACAGCCCGGCGAACAGCGCCACGTCGATGCCCAGACGGCGCAAGCCGACGGCGACGTTGAACGGCGAACCACCGGCAATCGCTTTGTAGTTCACTTTTGAAGCTTGAACGTTGACGTCGTTTTCACTGAAGAAATCGAACAGCGCTTCACCACATACCAGATACATAGTCATTCGCTCTTTAAAGGTTCGCTACAAGTTGTTAATAGCGTTCGTAGGCCTGTTAGCGTTGAAAAGCTAGCCAAGCAAAGCGCTTGGTTAACGGCGTGATTCTTTCTCAAAAGAGAGGAAGTGGGATCTTAATTTGTGATCGTGAAGTCAGCGATATTGCTGGCAGAAATCACAATGTCGGCATTCGGAAGGTCGTTGCGATGAACTTTTTCATAGGAAGTAGACTCATCGAAACCCAATGATCGCCATCGATCAAGCAGGCGCGCTTCCAGGGTTTTGCGGTCAGCCTGCAGCATTATGGTGGCGTCAAAACAGTCTCTTAAGGACGACCATGGGGCGAGGTCTAATAGAAGGTAGTTTCCTTCCACGATGAGATATTTCACGTCAGAGGAAATCAATTGTCCTGCAGCACGGGATATCTCCAGAATCCGATCGAATACCGGAACGGCAACCGCTGGTTCGTTGTTCGCACGAAGCCGTAGCAGCAGACTCCTGAAGCCACCCACATCGAATGTTTCAGGTGAGCCCTTACGATCTAAAAGGTTCAAGGATCCAAGAACCGCATCATCGTAATGAAAGCCATCTCCGGGAACAACAGCTGCGCTCCCCGGCATAACGCTATTAAGAGCCTCTACCAAGGCCTGAGAGACGGTGGACTTACCGGCACCAGGCGGCCCCGCTAGCGCAACGACAATTCGATTCCCAGACAGGGCCTTAACGTAGTTGAGTAGCTCTGTACTTACTATTGTGTTTGTTTTGGTAAACATGCCAAATCTCTCCTCAGCAGCCGTCGCTCAGGTTTCCCGTAGGTTCGCCCCTCTAGGGATTTTCATGCCGTTCGGCCGCTGCGAGCAACTCGCAGCAGCCATTCCCCGCATTAAAGAGGTGGGACCCCTATGTCATTTGACTCAATCGCTCAGTGGTCAATTGGTCAGTGGTCAGCTTGCCAGCCTTTGTACTCCATGACGTTGGCTCGTGTTACCAGTGAGGGTTGAAGCAGTACCGTTGTGCTTTCCAAAGATTTGCCATTCAACAGGTCATAACCCATCGTTACGGCCTGTTGTGCCTGGCCCCAAGGGGATTGCGAGGCGGATGCCTGGATCTGTGTATCGCTTTTTAGCGCAGTCTCTATATCGGGAGCTCCATCCACCGATGCGATAATGATGCCTTTGCGCTTGAGTTGTTTTGCTGCCAGGTCTGCACCTATGGCCTGGGGGTCATTGATCGCGAACACCGCGTCGACTTTTGCAAAGCGAGTCAAGTCGCCTTGCATCACGCTGTAGCCACCTTCGCGCGAGCCTTTGGCATCCTGATTATCAGACAGTACTTTGATATCGGGTGCCTGCGCGAATACACTCTTACAGCCATTGACTCGGTCCAAGACTGCTGAAGTTTGCGTACCATTCTGGATAATAACGTTACCCTTGCCACCCAGTTTCTCAGCGATGTACTGACATACAATCCTGCCGGCTTCGACGTTATCGGTCTGTACCGTGGCGTTGGCACCTTGCACCATGACATCTACGCCCACAACCACTATGCCTGCCTTCCTTGCTTTCGCAATCGCAGGCGCGATTGCGACAGGGTCGACGGCGTTGACAAGAATCAAGTCTACGCCCGAAGAAATGAAGTTATCGATTTGAGTGAACTGCTTATTCAAATCGTAATCTGCCGACACTGAGATAAATTTTGCGGCGGGATTGATATGCAGTGCCTCGGCTTTGGCGCCATCTACCATCGCTACAAAGTAAGGATTACCCAGCGAGCCAACAGTTATCCCGACGGATTTCAACTCTCGCGCTTGAGCGCTGCTAAATGCCAGTAGTGTACAAACAGCGGTAAATATTATTTTTTTCATGAGCACTGTCTCTTGTTATTGGAGTGTGGGGGGTATATATGATTCAGGTTCGTGCACCTGACTGCCGAAAGCGATCGAGGGCTACCGCTCCGATGATGACAACACCTTTGATAATGTATTGCCAGATATCCGAGACTCCCAGCAATATCAGGCCATTGGAAAGTGTAGCGATAATCAGGGCGCCAATTAGCGTACCGACGATAGTGCCGACGCCTCCTGTAAAGCGCGTGCCTCCCAGAATAACGGCGGCGATAGCGTCGAGTTCATAAGACTGTCCCATTTGCAGTCCATTAGCAGCCATCAGTCGAGCGGAAGTCATGATGGCCCCCACGCCCGCCAACAAACCGGACAGGGCATAAGTAAATAACAGGACTTTCCAGACTTTGATTCCCGACAACCGTGCGGCCTCAGGATTACCGCCCACTGCGTAAATCTGTACGCCTAACACCGTACGTCGAAGAATAACCCACGAAAGAGTAACCACGACTACCGCGATTACAACCAGCCATGGCACCCCGAACAACGTATCGTTTCCAATGTAAGCAAAGGACAGGTCGGGATTGAAAACCGTTTTGTCTTCGCCGATGAGGCGTGCGATTCCACGCATCGCAGTCAAACCGCCTAGCGTGACTATAAATGCCGGTAGCTTTCCAAACGCGACCAATACACCATTGACGAGCCCTAGCAGCAGTCCGACTCCAAGCCCCGCAGCGATGGCCAGGGGAGCAAAACCCGGAACTTGCGATACCAATAGCGCCACTACTGCGGAAACAGCCAGAATCGAACCAACCGAAAGGTCGATTCCACCTGTCAAAATCACGAAAGTCAGACCTGACGCCAATACCACATTGATAGAGGCTTGCTGACTGATGATTGAGAAATTCTGGACCGAGAAAAAGCTCTCGCTCATCAGGCCAAAGCCTACACAAAGGAGTAACAACACGGGTAGCATGCCCGCCACTCTCATCAGTTGGCGCATTTTATCCTGCGTGGAAACTCCGGCGATGCTTCGTACATCAGGCGCGGTGAAGTCACTTGCTACTTTGCTTTGCAGTGGGGAAGTCATTGGACTAAGTCTCCGTTGGCTAGAGTCAACCTGTCGCTGCCTGTGGCAAACGCGATAATGGATTCAGGTGTGATATCAAGACCGCTATGGCCACCGAGTTCGGTGACAAGTTTACCTTCACACATGACCAGTACACGGTCGGCAATTCCAACGATCTCTGGTAGTTCACTTGAAATTATCACTACGCAAACGCCGGATGCTGCTAATGCATTGATGATTTTATATATTTCTGATTTAGCCCCAATGTCGACACCCGATGTAGGCTCGTCGAGGAACAATACCCTGGGCTTCATCTCCAGCAAACGAGCCAGCAAAACTTTTTGCTGGTTGCCTCCAGACAGCGCTCCAACATTGATATCTGAGGACGCTTTGATATTGAGTGCCTGGATTGCTTGTTCGGTACGTCCAGTTCCGGCCGTTCGGTCCACAAACCCCGCAAGTCGAGCATCACTTCCCACAACACATACATTGATATTGTCGTGGACACTCATGTCGAGAAAAAGGCCCAGCGCTTTGCGGTCTTCTGTCAGATAGGCGATGCCTGCATTACCTGCATCGCGAGGAGAGCGTATGACTACAACTTCGCCGTCCATTTCAATCTTTCCGCCTGAGTGTGCATCGATACCTGCGATTAATCGGGCAAGTTCGGTTCTCCCTGAGCCCACCAGTCCTGCAATCCCGAGAATTTCGCCGGCATACAGATCGAAACTGCAATCTTGAATATTGAAGTCATCTGTAAGATTGCGAACACGTAGTATCGGTTGCTCGTAAGAGCACAAAGAACGCTCATGGGCGTAGAAGCCGGAAACATCGCGGCCAACCATCATCCGGACCAGGGTTTCAGCTGACAGCGTGACGCGATCCAGCGAACCAACGTAACGACCGTCCCGGAGCACCGAAACACAATCGGACAATGCGTATATCTCGGCCATTCGATGGCTGATATAGATGATCGCGACGCCATCATCACGTAGCTGCCGAATCAATGTAAAAAGACTTTCGGTCTCTTTTGTGGATAGCGGCGTTGTAGGCTCGTCCATCACCAGGATTCGCGTATCGGCATGAATTGCACGCGCGATTTCAACAAGTTGTTGGTCCGCAATCGACAAGGTGCCGACCAGTGCGTGCGGATCAAATGTGACGCCAAGTCGCTTTAGTACTACGAGCGCGCCTTCGGTCATTGCCTTGCGGTTTATAACTCCACATCGACGAATCTCTCTACCCAGGTAGATGTTCTCCACCACGCTCATATTTGCGCACAAGCTGAGCTCTTGATAGATGACGGATATGCCATGGCGCTTCGCATCGTTCACGCCATAGTTTCGAATATCACATCCGTCGATTCGTATAGTGCCACTGTCGGCGACATAGGCCCCCGATAGTATTTTCATCAGAGTGGATTTTCCGGCGCCGTTTTCGCCCATTAGCGCGTGGATTTGTCCAGGGAAAATACTGAGGTCAATATCATGCAGGACGCGCACCCCATTGAATGACTTCGAGATGGAATGCATTTCCAATAGGGCAGGAGGGGGGCTTTCAGATCCAGTGCTCAGCATAGCTGTTAACTCCTTATCTACCGATTTGAGAGGCAGTTGAAACCTCTCATCGGTGTTCTTGTTTGAGCAACATAGTCGAAAGGAAAGCGCTTGCGCAAGCGCTTTCCTTTTCGTTCGAGGAATTCTCCAAAAAGCACTTCAACGTCCATCCCCTAGGGAAGCCCCGATCAAAGAGCACATGAAAAGGATGTTAGAAAAGCGCTTGCGCAAGCGCTTTCGTCTCGGCTATGCTTTTTTCAACAAGCGCTGCTGCGTCCATCAATTGGTTCGCAGGATGATCGCTACGATAATAAAAAGGAGTGCCCGGCTATGCTGCATAGCGGATTCCACCATCTCGATTCACAGACTTCAGATGCGCTGCGCATCTCGCTGGGTCTTTCACGAAATTGCGGGCTCGCCCCGGCATCAATTCCGAGAGCCATCGACGCATTTTCTCGCCGTGAGCTTTACAATAGGTAGCAACTGGACATGAGTTCAGCGCTATCCATCAAATCACGTGAGAAAGGAGTGATGCACAGTGGGCGCAAAGATGAGCGATGTCGCGAGAGCCGCGAACGTATCAATGTCTACGGTATCTCATGTTCTCAACGGTACTCGTAAAGTACATCCTGACACCGTCCGTAGTGTGAATCAGGCTGTAGAGTCCGTAGGCTATATTCGAAACTCACTCGCTCGGTCTCTGGCTCGCTCCTCTTCGGGTTCGGGTGCTATCGGCGTGGCGATTGCTACGCTTTCAAACTATTACTTCAGTGAAACAGTACGTGCCATCGAAGCGGCATGCGCGAAAAGCGGATTGATGATGATATTGGTCAATACGCAAAGAGATCCGGAACAGGAACTCAAAGCGGTTAAGGCACTGCATGAGCGACGTGTTGACGGGATTGTACTCGCTTCGGAATATGATCCAGAAAATCGAGTATTTAATTACTTAAAAGCCAACAAGATACCCACGGTTCTCATCGATCGACTTCTCTCGACGTCTTTTGATCAGGTGGGGGTAGAGAATAAGCACTCCTCTCAAGAGTTGATTGCACATTTGATTAAGCTGGGTCATCGGCGTATCGGGATGGTATCCGGACGATTGACCCAGTCTTCTTCTCATGAGCGAATTGACGGCTACCGTGCGGCTTTAGCTGACGCTGGAATTGAGTACGAAGATCAATTGGTTTGCTGTGGTGAATCGGCGATTGCGCCGGCAATGGAAGCCACTCGCCATTTGCTATCGCTAGAGCACCCGCCCACCGCAATAATGACTGCAAACAACTTGATGACCATTGGTGCAATGCAGGCCCTTCGTGAAGCGGGGCTTGAGGTGCCAAAGGATATCGCGTTGGTTGGCTTTGACGATTTCGACTGGGCGGATGCTTTTAGCCCAAGATTGACAGTTGTAGCGCAACCTCTCGAGGAACTCGGAGCCCAGGCTGTGAAGCTTTTATTGAAGCGTATCAAGCAACCTGAGGGTAGACGTCAGACTATTAGATTGAAACCCTCTTTAATTCAGCGAGATTCATGCGGCGCTCTCAAATGACTGTAATCAGGATTTCGTCCTGAGGATCTAGCGGTGCAGACGTGAATTACTTGACTCTTGTTCACGTCTCGCCGCATGGATAACTTTGAAACTAAACGACTAGCACCTGGTTTCCATTTGTCGTGCACGTATATGTATGTTTTCAGTGTTTTCTGCTTGAGTGCCCCGCGTTCGGTTTTGTTTTTCTTCAGGTAATTGGTTGTAACTGCAAAATGCAGAGCTTATTCCTGTGATGGCGCTTCTGCGTTCGCAGAATTACGAAATGCTTAAATTTGAATGGCAAGACAAGAGTCGATTTAGACGGCACAAGCCGTATTGGCGAAGAGGGGCTGGGCATGAATAACTACAACAAAACGAATGATGTAACTGCACTGCCGGCATGGCGCAATCTGCTCGACCATCGGGAGAGCATGAAAAATTTTAGTATGCGCGATGCCTTTCGAGATGACAGTAAACGCTTTCAAGAGTTTTCCTTGGCGGGCTGCGGGCTTTTTTTGGATTACTCCAAAAACCTGATCACTCACGAGACGCGTTCATTGCTTGTAAACCTTGCTCGCGAGGCAGGCGTGGAACAGGCAGCGCATGCCATGTTCAGTGGAGAGAAAATCAACTGCTCCGAGGGGCGTCCTGTGCTGCATACCGCGCTGCGGCGACCAGTGGGTGACGCTTTGATGGTCGATGGTCGCAACTTGATGCGCGATGTGCATGGAGCCCTGGCGCAAATGACTGACGTTGTGAGTCGTATCCATAACCATCTGTGGCGTGGTTACAACGACAAGGTCATCACCGATGTCGTAAACATTGGTATTGGTGGCTCATTTCTGGGCCCGGAGCTTGTCTCTGAGGCATTGGCGCCTTTTGCTCGGCATGGAGTGCGGTGCCATTATCTAGCTAACATCGACGGCAGTGAATTCCGAGAGGTTACAGCCGGACTGAACGTAGAAACAACGCTGTTCATCATCTCCAGCAAAACCTTCGGTACTCTTGAAACCTTGAAGAATGCACAAGCTTCTCGTAGCTGGTACTTGGCTAAGGGCGGGACGGAGGAGAAGCTATATCGCCATTTCATTGCTGTGACAAGTAATCGCCAAGCGGCGCTGGATTTCGGCATTCGTGAAGCAAACATTTTTCCTATGTGGGACTGGGTCGGTGGCCGTTACTCACTATGGTCTGCAATTGGCCTACCGATTGCTCTGGCCATTGGTATTGCTAACTTCAAGGAGCTGCTATCCGGCGCGTACGCGATGGATCAGCATTTCCTGAACGAACCATTGGAACAGAACCTTCCTGTTCTTTTAGCGGTACTCGGCGTTTGGTATCACAACTTTTGGGGTGCGCAAAGTTATGCTTTCTTGCCCTATGACCATTACCTGCGCAACTTCGTGAAGCATCTGCAGCAGATGGACATGGAGTCAAATGGCAAAAGTGTTCGTCATGACGGCACGTCAGTGTCCTGCAGCACGGGCCCAGTAATCTGGGGCGGCGTGGGGTGTAACGGACAGCACGCTTACCACCAGTTGCTGCATCAGGGAACTTCTCTGATTCCAGCTGACTTCATTGTGCCTGTGGTCAGCCACAATCCAGTGGCTGATCATCAGGAATGGCTGTACGCCAATTGCTTGTCTCAAAGCCAAGCGCTGATGTGGGGCAAAACCCGCAGTGAAGCTGAGGCAGAGCTAAAAGCCAAAGGCCTTTCATCCAGTGAGATTGAACGACTGGCGCCGCATAAAGTGATCCCCGGTAACCGGCCAAGCAATACAGTTGCTCTTGAGATCATCAATCCACATAGTCTTGGTGCGCTGATCGCCCTTTATGAGCACAAGGTCTTTGTCCAGGGCGTAATTTGGGGAGTCAACTCGTTTGATCAATGGGGCGTGGAACTGGGCAAGGAGCTAAGCAACAGCGTCCATAGCCTCCTGACTCGCTATGACGCGCAACCGGCTGATGATTCCTCGACGCAGGGTCTTATAGATTTCTTCCGAGGACGTCATCGGGGGTAGAGCCTCATAAGATTGGACGGGACTAATGCCTTATCGTTAGCTCGTCGTGGTCACTTTGCACTGCCTGGATTTTTCGCATGCTTTTGGTTCAGGTAATGCAGTGCCTTTTTTATTCGATTTAACTTGGTATTTCCCTGTCGGAAACCGGTGCGTGGAGTTAGTCGCGTATCCGAATCAAAAGCGTGCTGTTCGTGTTATCGGCCTTGTCCAATAAATATAACAAACAAAAGGTGTTATGAATGAACGTTAAAACTCTCAGCGCAGTTCTGGGTGCGTCCTTTGCTGTCGGCTTTTTGCCCGTTGATGCGTATGCAACAGACTTCAGTGGTTATTTCAGAACCGGAGTAGGAGATTCGACTCAAGGAGGGAAACAGTCGTGTTTTCAGCTACCGGGCGCGCAATCCAAGTACCGTCTGGGCAACGAATGTGAGCAATATCTGGAACTGGATTTGCGTCAGGATCTGCTTTCACTGGACGACGGCTCGGTGGTCAGCGTGGAAGGCATGGCACAGTTTTTCAACGAGTATGGCCATGAACCAAAATTTGACGGGGAGCACGGCTATACGCGGATGAGCCAGCTCTACGCTGAGTGGAGCAAGATGCCGGCATTGAATGGCGGTTCTTTCTGGGCGGGCCGTCGTTACTACAACCGAAACGACATCAATATTTCCGACTACTTCTACTGGAACCAAAGCTCAACGGGCTTTGGGTTCGATCAAGTCGCATTGGGAGATCTGAAATACAGTTACGTATTCTCACGCAAGGACAACGTCTTCCAAAAGGATTTTGTTACTCGTCATGATGTGACCGTCAGCGGATTCAACACAAATCCCGGTGGCGAGATTCAGCTGGGCGTCAGTTATCTGGACAAGCCGAGCCGCGAGAATGCTCATCAGGGCTGGTCGGTGGTTGCCCAGCACAAGCAGGTCGCGTTTCTCGGCGGAGTCAACAAGTTCGCTGTTCAATACGGCCAAGGGCCGGGCACCGCATTGGGCTACACCGGTGATACCACGTTGGATGAGAGCAACAAGAGCTGGCGGCTCGTGGAGTTTTTCGACTGGCAAATGACTCATGCTTTCAGTGGTCAAGTTGAATTGGTCTATCAAAAAGACACGCGGCCTGATGGTGATGATCAGAACTGGTTATCCATTGGTGTTCGGCCAATTTATGCGTTCACGGATCAGTTCAAGTTGATCACAGAAGTTGGGCGCGACCAGGTTGAAGCCGCAGACGGTACCCGAAAACTCACTAAGTACACCATCGCGCCTACCTGGTCACCGAAGGGCACGGGATTCTGGGACAGGCCGGAATTTCGTCTGTATTACACCTACGCAACCTGGAACAAGGCTGCGCAACGCGCCGCCAGCTTACAATCTCCGGGATCGGCGTTGTCTGATACCGGTGCGTTTGGTACAGATCTGCAAGGCTCCAACGTAGGGTTTCAGGTCGAGTATTGGTGGAAATAAATCCTGAAATGGCAGTGCTGACAATCAGCCCGGATCTGCTTCAACAACTGCGGATAGCGAGGGCAATCTAACGCTTCTTCTCAAACAGAAGGGAGTGGTGAACCGCGAGAGGAAGTGAGCGAGTCAGAGGGCGCTGAATGTTGTGGCGTTCAGCGCCATCGTCGATCGAACATTGTTGAAGCTTTATCAGGCGAGTCACTCAGAGCGAGAGACGACGTCACTATCCTTTTATCCGGTGATCGGGTTTTAATTGCGTCACTGTGTCGCTTTTCGCATCAACTCTTTGCGCAATTTTCCGGGGGACATGCCAAACATGTTCTGAATATGTCGAATGAAATGAGGTGCATCGGCGAGCCTGCATTCGAAAGCGATTTCCCCTATATGTCGATCCGAGCTGATAAGGAGCCATCGGCCAAACCTGAGTCGAACCTGACGGTAGAATTGGGCTGGAGTGTTACTGGTTTCGGCGACAAACAGCCGCTCAAGTTGCCGTTTACTGGTTCAATCTGTCGTCACTCGCTCTGCATTTTGCCGCAACTGGTCTAAGTAGTTCGCCCATTGTTGAGCCGCCTCCCGGCGTTGCACTAGCAGTTGCGCACGCGCATACACAGCCCCCAGCGCATCTGCACCAGTTCGCCAGGGCGGACTGGCAACATGACCAGCAGCCGCATCGCGGTGGCAACGCTGCCGTCGTTACAGTCATCCAGGCGTAGAAGAAATCTGCCCAGGTCGGCTGGCCTTTCAATCGCCGGATTGCTAGTCACGACGTGGCGAATCTTTAGCTCCTCGATGTTACTGAGCGCCACGTTGCGCTCCACCCAGCCTCGACCTTCGGCAAAACCCAGGATGGAACGTATGATGGTGCGTACGCGCCGAGCCATAGCCATGATGCGCTGGCGGCGCAGTTCCGTGATGATTGTGGTGATGTGTTCCAGCTTGATCTCGCTGACCGGTTTATTGCCGATGGCAGGCAAGATGTGGTTACTCAGCGCGCCACTAAACCCTGAGATGGACTTGGTGACCAGTTCGGCAGACTTAAATGTTAGCCACTGCTTGGCCACATACTCGAAGGTGCGCTCTTCGTTGAGCAGCTGTGCCTCGATCTTCGCGGTCTTGGCTTTGAGCGGAGCAATGTGGTTGGCCACGTCGCGGCGTGCGCCGCGGGCAATGTCGTGTGCCTCCTTCAGACCGATGTCGGGGTAGGCACCGATCGAGAAGCGGTTCTCCTTGCCATGCAGCCGATACTTCAAGCGCCAGAACTTGGAAGGTGGCTTTCCTGCCTTGCTCGACGCCCTTACCTCCAAGTAGAGGCCTGGGACATCGCCGTCGGTGTGCTTGCCGGGTTCGGTCAGCGAGCGGATGAAGGCGTCGCTGAGTTTTCGTTTGAAAACAGGGGCATTATCTGGGGGCATCGGTGGGGGCATCGTTTTTTAAAAATCGAAATTTGCCCCCAATTATGCCCCCATGAGCTCTGGAATCCAGTGGAATTGGACGGACGACTTGGACTGAGTTTCACTATAACCCCATGTTAATAAAAGGTTTTTGGCATTTAGTGGAATTCTGTTACAGACTATCGGGGTCCCCAAAGAACATCTGAATCCGCGAGCGCAACCAGCGTTCGCCCGGATCGTTGTCCTGAGAGCCGCGCCAGGCCATGTGCAGTTCGAAACTGCGCACCGGCAGCGGCGGTTCTTCGGCGCGTACACCGCCAGCGGCGGTCAGGGCATCGGCTGTATAGTCCGGCACCATGGCGACGATGTCGGTGCCCGCCAGCAGCGTGCCCAGGCCGTTGAACTGTGGAACGGCGAGCACCACGTGGCGCTTGCGGCCGAGGGTCTCCAGCTCTTCATCGATAAATCCGCTCAGGTCACCGGCAAATGACACCAGTGCATGGGGGCGGGCGCAGAAGTCATCCAGGCTCAGGGCTCCGGGCATACTGTCCGCGCGCAGCAGTTTCGGCATGCTGCGGCGCAAGACCTTGCGTTTGGCATTGGCCGGCAAATCAGTGGTGTAACTGACGCCAATCGAAATCTCGCCGGACGCCAACAGCCCCGGCATTAATATGTAGTTGACCCGCCGCACCACCAACACGATGCCTGGCGCTTCAGCGCGCACGCGTTTGAGCAGCATCGGCAGCAAGGCGAATTCGACGTCATCCGACAGGCCAATACGGAACACTGCGTTGCTGGTCGCCGGGTCGAACTCGGAGGCGCGGCTCACCGCAGTGGAAATCGAATCCAGGGCCGGAGAGAGCAGGGCGAAGATTTCCACCGCCCGTGCTGAAGGTTCCATGCTGCGTCCGGTGCGCACGAACAGCGGGTCATCGAACAGCCCGCGCAGGCGTGATAACGCCGCACTGATGGCAGGTTGGCCGAGGAACAGTTTTTCCGCAGCCCGGGTCACGCTACGCTCATGCATCAATGTTTCGAACACAATCAACAGGTTCAGGTCGACACGACGCAGGTCATTACGATTCATCTGGGGTCCTGGCAGAGTCAGCAAACTTGACGGGAACAGTCATATGAGAACAATGACCAGCATGAATCTTACGGGGAAAGACTGGTACTCTGCACCGGATAATTCAGATTTCCCACGATGCTGGTTCGGTTTTCTACGGATTTTGACGTCGTTGCCGGAGCTGCGGAATCAATGACAGGCATGTCGACTATTAATAGCCACTGATGGTCTTGGTCAGAAAGCCCAGATAGAGTTCAGGGCATTAGAGGTTACTTTGACGAGGTTTGCGATGTCCCGCACGATCCGTTTTCACAAGTTTGGTCCAGCCGAGGTGCTCAAATGCGAAGAGCATGCGGCAGCGATGCCTGCACCGGGCGAAGTGCAGGTGCGTGTCGAGGCAATTGGCATCAGTTGGTACGACGTGCTCTGGCGTCAGAATCTGGCGTCGTCCCACGCTCGACTGCCTTCGGGCCTTGGCCATGAAATGGCCGGCGTGGTGACGGCTGTCGGCGAGGGTGTCGATGATCTGGCGGTGGGTGACAAGGTCGCCAGCTTCCCGGCGCAGAGCCCGAACGATTATCCGGTCTACGGTGAGCAGATCGTTCTGCCTCGTTCGGCGTTGACCCGTTACCCCGACGTACTGAGCCCGATTGAAGCCAGCGTGCATTACACGCCACTGCTGGTAGCCTACTTTGCCTACGTCGATCTGGCGCGGGTCAAACCGGGTCAATTTGCCCTGGTGACCGATGCCAGCCACTGTGCCGGGCCATCCTTTGTGCAGCTGGGTAAAGCGTTGGGGGTGCGGGTCATTGCCGCGACCAAGACGGCTGATGAACGTGATTATTTGCTGTCGCTCGGTGCCGAGAAGGTAATCGTTACCGAAGAACAGGATCTGCTGATGCAGATCAACAAGTACACCGACAGTCGTGGCGTCGACGTTGTGTTCGACGGCCTCGGCGGACCGCAGATGTCGTTGCTCGGTGATGTGCTGGCGCCTCGCGGCAGCCTGGTGTTGTATGGCCTGCAAGGCGGCAACCAGACACCGTTCCCGGCCTGCGCGGCGTTCCAGAAGAACATTCAGTTCTTTGTGCATTGCATCGGTAACTTCACCGGCAAACCGGAGCTGGGCATCATTCAGGACCAGGTGGCGTTGCAACGAGCATTGCGCGACATCAATCAACTGACTGCGGATCGTGTTTTGCTGCCACTCAAGACTCGGGTCTTCCCGTTCAATGAGTTTGTCCAGGCCCATCGTTACATGGACGAATGCCCATGCCGCGTGCGGGTTGCCCTTCAGGTCGAGCCGGCCTGATTGCCTTCGTCAGAGTCCGTTGCAGCGGGCTCTGACGTTTTGGCCAAAGCGAATGGCCCCGTACTCTCTAAAGCACGCTGAAACTTTTACTCTCCCGCCTGTTTGTTCTCACCTGTCCAGTCATTTTAATTGAGCATTCTCCGTTCTCGCGTGCCAGCTCAGGCCGATATCCGTAAGTAATTCGCTCCCTGCGCCGTTTAACTTGAATGATGCCACACATCCCGTGTTCTAAAGGCTTGGCAACTGAACTGGTTTTTTATACGAATCTGTATCTTCCAATCATTGTATAAGCCTTGATAATTGGATGATCACTTTCGTCTCAAGGAATGAGTCATGGTTGAAGTTAAAGGGTCGCTTTGTTTTTGTGTCGAAATTCCCCGCAAGCCCCCCGCTGCGCGTGGTTTTGTGCGTCACTTGCAAGAAGCATGGCGAGCTGAATTAGTTGCGATCAATAATGCCTGCGTGCATCTTCTTTGTTTTGTGTGCTCATTGTTTGTAGGAAGTCGTAGGAAGTTTCCCAACTTGCTTTCATTTGCCTTTTGACAGTCCTGATATTTCATCGCGATGTTAATGTTTGGTAACTGAAGGTGAAGCAGAGCTGGCAATGGCCTGCTTGACACCGATTATACATTTCAGGTGTGACGACGATGAGTGCAATTCACGATCAGGCAATGAGCTATGTTTATCAGCAAGTACTGCATCGCTTACTGGGCTATTTCTCCCGCGCAGAACGAACGGCATTGCAACTGTTCATCCAGCGTCTCGTCGTTTCTGCCGGCGGAATGGAGCGTATCGGTAAACACAAGGTGCTGATGGTCCATTCGGGTTCCTGGGACAGCAGCTACACCTTGGGTTTTCTGCGCGCCGCTCAGCTGAGTCTCGCCGGCAGAGCCCCGGCAACTTTCAACTTGCGGGTCGCTACCCTGCGCCATGCCTGGATGAGCCCGCAGACATTGGCCAATATCCACCGCAGCTACGGCGCGTTGTTCGTTTATGACGATCCACGGGTTGAGGCGTTGATGCTCGATGCGCGCAATGTCCTGCCTTTTAATCATCTGGCGCCAATCTCCGAAACAGGTCGTGAACTCAATTGCCGAAACCTGTTGATCAGTGGTCACCTTTCGCACGGCGAAGGGAGCTCGACGTTTGGCGATGACTATCATTTATCAATGGGTGATTTCTACGGGGTGATGGCTCGCTGGGACGGTGGTGTCGATACGTTGATCAATGGTGACTCTCCCTTCGAGCAAAGACAGTATCTGAGTTGTTTCATGAGTGCCGCGAAGAAAATCGGGTTATCGGCCGAGTGCATCAGTGCACCCGATTTCAATGATCTGTTGGGGGCGCTCGAGCCGTTTGGGCAGGACTATTATCGCGTGCTATGCGCAGACAATGACCAGCAATACGTGCAGCAGGCGGTGGCTTATGAGGCGCGTCGGCGGGTGTCATACATTTGCCTGCATGAATTGGTTGGTGGTAAGCAGAAGGAGCGTTGGCGGTTGCTCAGCGAGTTTCTCGGCTTTCAGTTCGATCTGTTCACCTCTCACGTCAGCGAAAGCGAATACGCCAGTCTGTTGCTGTTGGCTCATATGCGAGGCTTGCAGGCTCAGTTTGTGCGTGGCCTGAGTTATGCAGAGGGGGTTGCCGAATACTTGAGACTGGCTTCGCTCCAGATGCGTAATAAGGACCTGCCCGAAAGCCTGGTAGAGCAAGTGCTTTGCGCCTACGCCAGTGCGCAAAGGATTGAGCAGCGTCGCGCCCAGGCAAACGCCTATGCCCGACAAACGCTGGGCCTGAATGAGGTGCAACTGGTTTGTCTGCTGTTCGCGCCCTTTGTCAACGGCGGGGAAGGTCTTGAGAACTTCCTGCGTCGTTGTCATCCGGGCATGCTCGTGGCTATGCCTGAGGTACATAAAGCGCTGCAGATGCAGTGGGCGCCGGAGCAGGTCATGCAATGGATGGTCGATGTCAGCGGTTTGCCCGTCGGCTTGCTTGGCAAGCTCTACGGCATGTGTCAGGCAGACGTTGGTGAGCCTGATCAAGGCCAGGAAGGACTCCTCATCTCCGATAGTGGTGATGTGACGACCGAAGAGTCAGCGGGACGTTGAAGGGGGTTGAGTTGATAGGGTCAAATAATGTGTTTCCACGTTCGCACTTGCCGGACATCCAAAAGCGCCTGCAGATGCCTGGTACCGTCACGCAGGCCGTGTCATCTTTTGTGAAAGGCGTCGAAAAAACCGATTTCGCTTATCAGGCGGTGTACCGTTATCTGACCAGCCTGATCGGTGAGGTGGGCACCGATGTCCGCGTCAAATTGCCTTCGCTGCGACAGCTGGCGGACCGGCTGAATGTCTCCATCTCGACGATTCAATATGCCTATTCACTGCTGGAGAAGGAGGGGCGGGTCTATTCGATCGCCAAGTCTGGCTACTATGCACGGCCGGTATCTTTCAGCAGTTGCTTGAGCATTGGCAATGATTTGCTTGAAATGGTCTACGTCAGTGCCAGACGCCCGGACATGCTGGTGTTGAGCGGCGACGAGCCAGCACTGTTGCTGTCTCTGGATAACCCTTTATTGCTGATGGAGCGAGAACTGGTGCGCCAGTATCCGCGTCAGCTTCAGTCGCTGTCACAGCCATGTGGCGAGCTGGAGTTGCGCACCGCGCTGGCCGCCCGCTACACCTCGTCCCCGGTGCGTTGCTGGCATGCCGATGATGTCTATATCGGCGCGGACCTGCGCGGGGTGTTGGAGATCCTCATCGCAGTGATTGGGCTCAAAGGCGCTACGGTGCTGGTGGAATCACCCTGTGACTGGGGAATCTTGCGTTTGCTGCAGACGGCCGGTGTGCGGGTGATCGAGTTGCCACTGCAAGACACTGGCTGCCTGGACCTTGATTCGCTCACACATCTACTGAGGACCGAAGTGGTACGTCTAGTGATGGTGTCCTCCGGCATCAGTATGCCAATGGGCAGCCTGATGCCGGCGAGCGACAGGCGACATGTGGCGCAGGTGCTGGAGCAGTACGGTTGTTGGGTGCTGGAGAACGACATCTACGGTGAGCTGGCTTTTGAACAAACCGGATGGCGCTTTCGTGACCTGGTCAGCACTGACCGGTTGATTGTGTTTTCTACATTCGAGAAGATCATTGGTCCGGAAGCGCCCTACGGGTATTTGCTTTCACGCCAATTGAGTGTCGAACTGCATCGGCATTTTCTCTTGCGGTCTTTCCGTTTGTCGCCCATTCGCCAGAAAGCCATCGCCCGGTTATACAGCAATGGTCGCCTCGACCAGCATCTACAGGTGCTGCGCCGGATGCTGGAAGAGCGTATGTGGTACATGATGCAACGGCTGCAGGAGCGCCTGGCCGACTCACTTCAATTCATCGTGCCCGCCGGTGGCGCCACTGTCTGGGTGCGCTGTTTAAGGCCGGTGGATTTACGTCAAGTGTTCCAGCGCCTGCTCAAGCAGCGGATCGTCGTTGCCCCTGGCGAACTATTCAGCATTCACGGGCTTCATTCCCAGAGCCTGAGATTGAGTCATACCTTCAACGGTCATCATGATCTGGATGCGGCGCTGGGTTATCTGGCGGATGCCTTGAGGCTTGAGTTGCTTGAGTGAGTGGCGCCAGCAAGCATTTCAAGGCGATAGATAACGTCGCAAAGCGCTCAAACTGCCAGTAAACTGCGCCTCTATCCCTGAACCATCCTTTCCAGAGGTTATGCATGACAATCAGTCCTTTTGCGGGCAAACCGGCACCGGCAGAACTGTTGGTCGATATCCCGCGACTGGTAACGGCCTATTACACCGGCCAACCTGATGCAGCAGTTGCTACTCAACGTGTGGCTTTTGGCACTTCGGGACACCGCGGCAGCTCCTTCGAGCTGAGCTTCAATGAATGGCATGTCCTGGCCATCAGCCAGGCCATCTGCCTGTATCGCGAGGCTCAGGGTGTTGATGGTCCGCTGTTTGTCGGCATCGACACCCATGCACTGTCGACTCCGGCCGGTGCCAGCGCGCTGGAAGTGCTCGCGGCGAACGGCGTCACCGTGATGATCGCCGAAGGCGACGAATACACCCCGACACCGGCGGTCTCCCACGCCATTCTTTGCTACAACCGTGGTCGCACCTCTGGACTGGCAGACGGCATCGTCATCACCCCATCACATAACCCGCCACAAAGCGGGGGCTACAAATACAACCCAACCAATGGCGGCCCGGCCGATACCCACATCACCAAGTGGATCGAAGCCAAGGCCAACGAACTGCTGGCCAACAAGCTCGCTGGCGTGAAGCGCATCAGCTACGAGCAGGCACTGAAGGCAAGCACCACCCATCGTCACGACTACCTCAACACCTACGTTGCCGATCTGATCAATGTGATCGACATGGACGCCATTCGTGGCGCCAGGCTGCGTCTGGGCGTCGACCCGTTGGGCGGAGCAGGGGTGCGCTACTGGTCAGCGATTGCCGAGCACTACCGTCTGGATCTGGATGTGGTCAACACCCAGGTCGATCCTACGTTTCGCTTCATGTCGGTGGACTGGGACGGTCAGATCCGCATGGACCCGTCTTCCAGCTACGCCATGCAAGGCTTGATTGGCCTTAAAGAGCGCTTCGACGTTGCGTTCGCCTGTGACCCGGACCATGACCGTCACGGTATCGTCACGCCATCCGGCGGCTTGCTGGCGCCGAACAACTATCTGGCGGTGTCCATCGATTATCTGTTCCAGAACCGTCCGCAATGGCGTGCCGATGCGGCCGTGGGCAAGACCGTGGTCAGCAGCGGCTTGATCGATCGGGTTGCCAGACGACTGGGGCGCCGTCTGTATGAAGTGCCGGTGGGTTTCAAATGGTTCGCTGACGGCTTGTTCGACGGCTCTCTGGGCTTCGGCGGTGAAGAAAGCGCTGGTGCCTCGTTCCTGCGCAAGGACGGCGGCGTCTGGAGCACCGACAAGGACGGCCTGATTCCAGCGCTGTTGGCGGCGGAAATGACTGCTCGTACCGGTCGCGACCCAAGCCAGATCTATCGGGCGCTGACCGATGAGCTGGGTGAGCCCTTCTCGGTGCGCGTCGATGCCAAGGCCAATCCCGAGCAGAAAGCCTTGCTCAGCAAACTGTCGCCGGAGCAGGTCAAGTCCACGCAGTTGGCCGGGGAGGCGATTCAAAGCATTCTCAGCCATGCACCGGGTAACGACCAGGCCATCGGTGGTTTGAAAGTCATGACCGAGAACGGCTGGTTCGCGGCACGCCCTTCGGGCACCGAAGACATCTACAAGATCTACGCTGAAAGCTTCATCGGTGATGAGCATCTCAAGCAACTGGTGGCAGAAGCTCAGACATTGGTGGATGGAGCAATTTCTGCGAAATGACTGATGGCCCTGTGGCGCTTGATCGTTCCCACGCTCCTGCGTGGTAACGCATCCCGGTGACGCTCTGCGTCACATGGACGCGGAGCGTCCAGGGCGGCATTCCCACGCAGGAGCGTGGGAACGATCAAGCGCAGACAAAAAAAGGGGCGACCAAACGGTCGCCCCTTTTTTGCCTGGCATTTACAGCATCAAGCCAGATCCACCAGAACGATTTCACTGTCCTCGATCGCAGTAACTCGCAGCACTTGCTCATGCTCCACCGCAACTCCGTCTCGAGCTTGCGCACGCAAGCCATTGACTTCAATGACTCCGGTTGCCGGTACCAGATACGCCCGACGACCGCTGTCCAGGCGATACTCGGCACTTTCACCGGCTTTCAGGTTGGCCGCCACCAGGCGTGCATCGGCGCGTATGCGCAGGCTTTGATCGTCGCCGGCCTTGCCGCTGGCCAGGGTAACGAAACCTTCGCGCTGCCCTTTAGGAAACGGCTTGGCCCCCCAGGATGGTGCCGAGCCGGCTTCATTCGGGATGATCCAGATCTGGAAGATCTTGGTCGCGGTCGATTCCAGGTTGTACTCGCTGTGGGCGATCCCGGTACCGGCGCTCATCACCTGCACGTCACCGGCTTCGGTACGGCCCTTGTTGCCCAGGTTATCTTCGTGGCTGATTGCACCTTCACGAACGTAGGTGATGATTTCCATGTCACGGTGCGGGTGTTTCGGGAAGCCGGTGCCGGGCGCAATCACGTCATCGTTCCAGACCCGCAAGTTGCCCCAGTTCATGCGTTTAGGGTCATGGTACTCGGCGAACGAAAAGTGATGATGGGCATCCAGCCAGCCATGGTGAGCGCCGCCCAGGGAGGTGAAGGGTCTGAGTTCAAGCATGATCGTCTCCAGTAAAGGTTCGTCATGTGGCTGAACATTTGAGCCGCAGAACTAAACCGGTGGTTGATGGCGAGTATCATCCAACAAGCCAATATCGATAAAAAGCGGAAAAAATACTTCAAACCAATCTAATTAACAGATGGTTTTGGAGGAGGAATTCTCCCTCACAGCTTTCAGTTCATCGCTTAAGCCAATGACGCATAAGCATTTCACTAGAAGTCATCGGCAAATGAAGCGACCATAGCCCAACAGCCTCACACACTGGAGTCAGCGTGCCGCAACACACCCCCGATCTTCCTCCCGAGCTTGTACCACTGGCCGAAATGCCGCTGTTCAAGCGTCTGGCCGCCAGGTTCTTCGGCCATGGCCTCAATCGCTTGCGCGCCCAGCACCGTGCGTCCTGGCTGCATGGCCAGGCCGACGGCTTTCGTAGCGGGCACAGCGCCGGCGTGGATTACGGCTACAAAGAAGGCAAGCTGGAGGGCATCGAAGAAGGTCGGCAGGTTCTGCTGATTCGCGACACGCGCTGCACCGAACACCGCGCGCCAGGTGTCGATGAGAACCTGTTCGATGACTGGCGTTTGCCGCTCACCGCCGAGCTGAAGAAGCGCATCAAAGCCGATGTCACCCGGTTACTCCCGCCGCAGGCGCAGCCGAGTGCAGCGCAGTGGAAGATGATCTTCAGCGACACACCCTCGACCACGGTGATTGCCGGTGCGGGGGCGGGCAAGTCGACCTCGTTGGTGCTGCGCATTCTGTTGCTGACCCATTACCTGGGTTTTGAACTGGGTTCGTTGACGGTGGTGACGTTCACCCGTGAGTCGCGCAAAGACTTCATCAACAAGCTGACGGAGATGTTCGCCATTTGGGGGCTCTCGCTGAGCCTCAAGGATGCCCGAGACGTGGTGCGAACCTTCCACTCACGAATCTTGCCGATGGTCCGTAGCCTGCCGGGTTTCTCTCGGTTGCAGGCTTTCGAGAACCTCAATGCCCGCTCGCTGCCGGGTGATGAAGGCGCTGACAGTAATCCGTTCGATCTGCGGATCAACGACACCCAGCGCCAGCAACTGAATGCCTGTTATCACGCTTTGCATACCCGTGATGAGCGATTCCGCGAACTGATCAAACCGCTGTCCCGGCACGCCTTGCAGCTCAAGGAACTGGAGCGTGATCACCCGGACGTGCAAAAGCGCATCGCGGTGACCGAGCTTGCGGCCAAGCGTGATGAAGAGCTCTGCGACACGATCGAAGACCTGTGGTTTCGCGCCGGTGCCTGGCCGATCAAAGGCATCGAACCCGACCGGCAGAGGTTCGAGATCAATGGTTCGTCATTTCATTGCCACGGCTATATCGCCGAGCTGGATGCCTGGGTCGTGCTGGGCTTCGACCCTCGTGAGAATGCACAGATCAGCCGGCCAGGCGCCAAGCTGTCGGTCCGCGCGGAATGGGCGGTAAAGCGCACCTTGTTTCAAGCTTTCTGTCGTAAGCCACTGATTTGGCTTGATAGTTATGATTCAGCGAAACGCGTTTTGTCGTCGCTGGCCGGGGATGCCAGCGCGGGACCAGGCTTCGATTACAAGGTCAAAGGCGAGCTCGGTTCCGCGCCACTGCTGGATTGCTTTGTCGCTGCGGCCGGGTTTATCGAGAACCTGGGGCTGGATGTACCTGCCGCCGTGGGCCAGATGAGCTTTGCCAAAGACGATCCTGATCGCTTTTTTTTCGAGGCCCTGAGCCTCTTCTGGCGGGCGCTGGAGGATCACTTGCTTGATCAATCGCCGCCGGTCATGACTTATAACCGCATGTTCGCGTTGTTCAGCGAGCACTCACCGGAAAACTTCAAGCTGTTGAGCGACGAGCTGCTGCGGCCGCTGTCGCACCTCATGATCGATGAGTTCCAGGACGTTTCCCCGCAAATCGTCTCCTGGATCCGCGCCAGCCTGCGGGAGATCCGCAGCCGTGGCCCGGCCATGCATGTCGGCCGGGGCGCGCAGCGTTCGTCGCTGTTATGCGTCGGGGATGATTGGCAATCGATCTATGGCTGGCGTGGCAGCTCGCCGAAATACTTCATGGAATTCAACAAGGAGTTCCCGTCTCCAAGTACCACTCGGGTCATGCTCAGCGATAACTATCGCAGCCATCAGCACATCATCGACGCGGCAGAGCATATTGTCCGTGCGGCCCCCGCGATTGCCGGGAAAAAGGCCAAGGCCAGCGGTGACCCCAAAGAGTTGCTCCCGGTGAAGGTCATGGATAGAGATGACCTGGCGCTGGCCAAGCGCTTGGTCGAACACTATCGAAACGGCGATTCGGTCTTGATGTTGTTTCGAAAAAGTAGCGATAAGTTATTGATAGAAGAGCATATTCAGGCTGTAGTTAATGTCGATTCTAGATTGCCAATCGAGGATCGCCGACTGAAACAACTGACCTACCACAGCTCCAAAGGCCTGCAGGCTGATGCAGTGTTTCTGTTGGGCGATTGCCAGCATCTGACCAGTTCACCCTACAAGAACCAGGTGTATCGCATGGCCGGGCTGGCCAGGGATGGCGATGTCGAACCGTATGACAGTGCCCAGAAAGACGAAATCCTGCGCCTTGCGTATGTCGGTATTACCCGGGCGGTCAAGCACTGCTACTGGTATGTCGACAGTCAGGATGTGCAGGCGGCCAATGTTCCGAAGGCCTCCGACCGGATCGCCGGGGACAAGGCGTTCTTCGATGATCAGCGGGGGATGAAGGTTCAGGTGTAGGAGCAGCCGGGATTTCAATGGCTAACTAAAACCTCTTGAACTCATGGGTGGAATGAACGATTCAAGCTCGTCTTCTACCGCCTCGATTATTCTCTCCACATCGGTGGCGTTCATCACTGTTGCACAAGGGATACCGGCAATGGCGATCATGGTTTCGCCGCTGGCTCGGTCGAATAGCCGGGCAATCATGCTGTCGGGGGCATCCATGCTGGCCTCGAAGCCCATTGGATGAAAATGCCAGCGCATGAGCTGACAGGCATTAGGAAAGGTGACCTTGGAAAAGACCGTATTCATGTGTTGCCCACCTTGTTCGTTGAGCACTTCCTTAAGCTCGCGGTAGGAACGGAAGGGCCTTCACTGGCCCAACCTTTGAGCTTTTAAAAGTAGCATCACTCGCGACAGGCAGGAGGTTTTTTTCAGGCCGTTTGGCGATTGCTTTGAAAAGCTTTGATGCAGGTCAAATCCCGGTATGTCTAAGACAACGCGCCATTATCTCAAGCCATCAATTGGCCATTGAAGCGCAAGCTGAAGTTCGGCAAGCTCTGTTTTTCTGTCATCGAGTGTTTTATGCCTGCCAATGATGATGGCCCGCTGCAAACCCAGGCCACCGGCGAAACCGTGCTGCGTTATCACCTGTGCTGGAAACACCGTGACCTGGAGGGGGTCATGGCGCTCTATCACCCGGACGTCCAGTACAACGATTTCTTTCAGAACCGCATTCTCGGTCTGGCTGAGCTGCGTGAGTACGTGCGCAGCAGTATGCCCCGCGATCCGGATGAAGCGCTCGAACACTCCGACCGCATCCGTCTGGATGGTAATACCGCGTTCATTCAGTACCGGGTGACGTTGCGTGGCGGCCAGGGGCTGGTGTCGTTTCGCGCCAGCGAAGCCATCACGGTGCGTGACGGTCTGATCTGGCGGGTCAACGAGTATGCCTCGCTGGTGCATGAGCACCCGTCCAGCAAGTCCGCTACCAGCCTGCGCCCGGCGGTCAGTCGGCTGGGGCTTTCGCCGCGACAATTGAGTTTTATGGCGCAAGACCTGCAACAGTATTTCGAGCGTCAGCAACCGTATCTGGACCCGGAACTCGATCTTCAGCGGGTGGCGAAAGAGTGCGGTTACAGCCGCAATCAGATCTCCTATCTGCTCAACCAGGTGCTGGGGCAAAGCTTCTATCGCTACGTCAACCAGGCTCGCCTTCAGCACGTGTTGGCGGCGCTGGACAAAGCATCGCCACCGTTGCGGGTCGACGAGCTGGCGTTCGCCGCTGGTTTCAATTCCCTCTCGGCCTTCTATAGCTGTTTCCGCCAACACACCGGCCTGTCACCGAAGGCTTATGCCAAACACATTTCTTTGCGTGCACGCGCGCAAGACAGCCTCTGAACCCAGGCACTAGGATCGCAGCCATCTAGTTTTGGGTTGCGGAGTCTTGCATGCCGGCGTGGCGCACTATCAGTTTGTGGATGGATCAACTCGAGGAGCCCCTGGTTGCCCGGCCGTCGCTGGAGCAAGACCTGGACGTTGACGTGGCGATCATCGGCGCCGGCTACACGGGGCTTTGGACCGCTTACTACCTCAAGCGTCTGGCGCCCGGGTTGAACATCGCCATCGTTGAAGCGCAGACCGCTGGTTTCGGTGCGTCCGGACGTAATGGCGGCTGGCTGATGGGCAACCTGCTGGGGGAGGATCGCTTACTTGGCGATCTGCCAGCCGAGCAACGCCGGGCATCGTTCGACTTGCTGCACGGCATTCCTGATGAGGTGGAGATCGTCCTCGAACGCGAAGGCATTGACTGCGATTACCGCAAGGGCGGTGCGCTGTATTGCGCAGCTCGCTATCCCGAGCAACAAGCCAGCCTGCGCCACTACCTGGACACACTCTACAGCCAGGGCCTCAACGAAGCCGACTACCGCTGGCTCAGCCCTGAGCAACTGGCGCAACAGATCCGCGTCGCCAAACCTTATGGCGGTATCCATGCAGCGCATTGCGCGACCATTCAGCCGGCCAGACTGGTGCGTGGCCTGGCCCGGACTGTCGAGCGCTTGGGGGTAACAATCTTCGAGAACAGTCCGGTCACCGACTGGCAATCCGGCAGTTTGCGCACCGCCAAGGCGCAGGTTCGCAGCCGCTGGATCGTGCCCGCGGTGGAGGGCTATGCCGTGACGCTGGCACCGTTGGGGCGTTATCAACTGCCAGTGCAGAGTTTGCTGGTGGCCACCGAGCCACTGTCCGCCGCAACCTGGGACGAGATTGGCTTGAGCCAGGGCCAGGCCTTCAGTGAAAGCAGTCGGCAAGTCACCTACGGCCAGCGCACCGCCGACAATCGTCTGGTATTCGGCGCGCGCGGGGGTTATCAGTTCGCCGGGAAACTGCGCCACGACTTTGACCTGACAACCAACGAAGTCGAATTACGACGCTACCTGTTCGGCGAACTCTTCCCACAGCTCAAGAGCGTCAAGATTACCCACGCCTGGGGCGGCAACCTGGGCATGTCCCGGCGCTTCAAGCCGCACATGCTCTGCGATCGCAGCAACGGCATCGCCTTGTCAGGTGGTTACGGTGGCGAGGGCGTAGGCGCGAGCAATCTTGGTGGCCGGACCCTGGCCGACCTGATTCTCGAACGCGACACCACACTGGTGCATCAACCGTGGGTGATCCAGCAGGGCGGCCTCAGCGCGCTGAAAGCCTGGGAACCGGAACCCTGCCGCTGGCTCGGCTACAACGCGATCATTCGCAGTTTCGTCCATGAAGACCAGACCCTGGCCAATCCGCAGACCGCACCGTGGCGGCGCAAGTTTGCCAGTCGGGTGGCGGGGTTTATGGAAGGGTTCATGCAGTAACGGCTCGTCGATCATCCACCCGTAAGGACCACCATGAGCATCACACAGTTCAAACATACCGCCACCGCCATCCTGGACGAATCGAACCCGGTAGCCGTGCCATTGGGTACGCCCATCGCCGTTACCTCGGTGACGTGCGTCGAACGCAACGACGGCGTTGAAACCGGCATCTGGGAATGCACGCCCGGTCGCTGGCGGCGGCAGATCGTTGCCCAAGAGTTCTGTCACTTCATTCAGGGCCGCTGCACCTTCACCCCGGATGACGGTGAAACTTTACAAATAGAAGCGGGCGACGCACTGATGTTGCCGGCCAACAGCACCGGGATCTGGGATATCCAGGAAACCGTGCGCAAGACTTACGTTTTGATTTTTTGATCCGCTGATCAACCGAAAACCTGCCTGACAAAAACAGCCGTACATAATCAGGAATCGACTCATGATCCGTATGACCACCGCTTCGTTGAAGTTAGCTCCGTTGATGCTCCTCGCTTCACTCAGTCAGGCGGCCGAGACCGTCAAGATCTACAACTGGTCGGACTACATCGCGCCGGACACGATGAAAAACTTCCAGAAGGAAACCGGTATCGCTTTCACTTATGACGTCTACGACAGCAACGAAACCCTCGATGGCAAGCTGATGACCGGCAAATCCGGTTATGACGTGGTGTTCCCTTCGAACCATTTCATGGCCCGGCAGATTCAGGGCGGGGCGCTGAAGAAACTCGACAAGAGCCAGCTACCGAACTGGAAAAACCTCAACCCGGTATTACTCAAGGCCCTGCAAACCAACGATCCGGGTAACGAGCACGGTTTTCCGTACCTGTGGGGCAGCACCGGGATTGGCTACAACATCGCCAAGGTCAAAGCGGTACTGGGCGATAATGCGCCGGTGGACTCCTGGGATTTGATCTTTAAACCCGAGAACATGAAAAAGCTCCAGAAGTGCGGCGTGGCGATTCTCGATAACGGTCCGGAATTGCTGCCGGCTGCGCTGAACTACCTCGGCCTGCCGCACCACAGCAAGAATCAGGCGGACTACAAAAAAGCGGAAGAACTGCTGATGAAAGTCCGGCCGTATGTGAGCTATTTCCACTCATCCAAATACACCAGTGACCTGGCCAACGGCGATATCTGCGTAGCCGTGGGCTTCTCCGGCGACATCCTGCAAGCCGAAAGCCGCGCCAGTGAAGCCAAAAACGGTGTGGAAATCGGCTATTCGATCCCAAAAGAAGGCGCAGCAATCTGGTTCGACATGGTCGCCATGCCCGCCGACGCCCCGGACGAGAAGGCCGGTTACGCCTTTATGAACGAGCTGCTGCGTCCGGACGTCATGGCCGACATCAGTAACTATGTGCACTACGCCAACGGCAACGAACAGGCCGACAGCCTGATCGATCCGGCGATCAAGAGCGACACCAAGGTCTACCCAAGCCCGGAAATGATGGGCAAGTTGTTCGCTCTGGAAGCCATGCCGCTGGACATCGACCGGATTCGCACTCGGTTGTGGAACAAGATCAGGACGGGGAGCTGACAGGTAACATTTCCTCAAGTGTTCGTTCTCTGAAGCAGCCCTCAGCAATGTAAGTTCTTTGCCTCCTGTGAACCTGAGGAGGCAAAGGAATGCCTGTTGCGACAAATGCTGATCGTCTGCGCATTGGCCGTGTTTCTGAGGTGGGGCGAATTTATCTGCTGACCGTTGTTGTGCATCAGCGCCAACCGGTTTTTTCCGACTGGCGTTTGGGGCGGTTGGTTGTGGAGCAGTTTCGGCTTGCTCAAGAAGATGGGTGGACAGATTCATTGGCTTGGGTGGTGATGCCGGATCACTTTCACTGGTTGCTCCAACTCCAGGACAAAACGCTGGCCGAACTGATGTGCCGAATCAAATCACGCAGCAGTTTGACGGTGAATCAAGCAATGGGACGGCGAGGGCGCTTATGGCAAAAGGGTTATTACGACCGCGCAGCGCGTCAGGATGATGATGTAAAAGACCTTGCTCGTTACGTTGTCCGCAACCCTCTGCGAGCAGGCCTGGTCAAGCGTGTCCACGATTATCCGCTGTGGGATGCCTGTTGGCTTTAATACCTGAGGTGACTGTTTTACGACCGCTGCGCGCTCGAACGCAGGCTTCGCCAGCTGCTACGAAAAGCTCATTTGCCGGGGACATGCACTCACGGCAAACGCGTCTTCCTGTAGCAGCTGGCGAAGCCTGCGTCCGGCCGCGCAGCGGTCGTAAAACCGGCAAACGCGGTCTCAGATGAACTTGCCGGAGCCTGTGAAATCGTGCCCCATGGCTTGATCGAACACGCCTCGTTTCACCTGTCTCGGGACGAGGTCTACCGCCATCTTCCAGACCCTCAACGTAAATTCGGCAAGCTCTCGCAGAACTGCACCAGTGGCCGACTGATGCGCATGCTGGTGGAGCAGATTTGTGCCGGCGAACTGCATGGTTGCACGGCACAGCAGGAGGGCGAGGCGCTGCAGGAAGCGTTGATTGTGCTACTGGGGCCAACCCTGCGTCAGACCGAGAGCAACACCCTTGACGGCTATGACAGCCAGCACGGCCATAGCCTGCGCTGCTATGCGCAAAAGCTGATCAGTCAGTCGCTGAGCGAACCCAATCTCAACCCGGTGTCGCTGGCCAACCAGATGAACATTTTCGTTGAATGCCTGAGTCTGCCGAAGGCCTCAAGGATTTTCCAGATCATGCCCCAACGACTGAATAAACAACGAAAACAGTTCCGGTTGCGATGAGATATCCAGCTTGGCGTACAGATGCCGTCGGTGAACCTTGATGGTGTCCGGTGAGATTTTCAGCCGCTCGGCCATGGCTTTGGAGGAAAACCCGCGCAAGATCAGCCGGGCGATTTCCAGTTCGCGGTCCGACAGTACGCCGCAGCCGAAGTGGCTCAGGGCATCGCGGATCTGACTGGCCATTTCATCCTGTGCCGGCGCCTGTGTGCGCTGGCTGTTCTGCTGCCAGTGCTGCTGCATCAGCGGCAGTACCCAGGCAGCGAGGGTGGTCAGTTGGCCCACTTCATCCGCAGTGAACACGCGCTGCATGCCCAACGACAGTGACAGCGTTCCGGCCCCGGGAAGCTGAAGAATGAACTGCACCTCGTCTTCGAGCACGTTCTCGTGAAAGTAGCTGTGGAAGTATTCGCTTTGCCGGAAGTGATCGGGTGCCACTTCCTCCAGCCGATACAGGCCGCTGGGGTAGCCTTCACGGCACGCCTGGAAAAACGGATCCAGCAGGTACAAACCATTGAGGTAGGTCAGCATCGACGCCGGTTTGCTCGAGGGTTCGGCGTCGTACTCTTCCAGCGCCTGGGGCAGGCCGTCTTGCGGATAGAAAATCGCCAGAGCGTTATCGAACGGCAGGCATTGGTGCAACAACAAAACAAGCTGCTTCCAAAAACGCTCGGTGCCGACCTGCGAGAGGGTACGGCCCAGTCCCGCGTGCATACCGACTTCCCTGAACAGACTGCTCATGTGTGTTGCTCCACATTCAAAAAATCAAAACCCGGCCGACGGTTTCAACCTTTTTGCGCTCAAGGTCAAGGGGAGTACTCCAATAGGGGAATTGGCCGCCGTTGTCGTGCTGCCTAGAGTAGCCCCACCCAGTGCGGCCCGGAACGCACCCCCGGTCCCTTTTTCGTTTCTGCCTCAGACTAAAAATAACCAGGAGGATAACGATATGAGCTCTCCCGCAGCACCAAACGGCACCCTGAAACCCACGTTGAGTGTCTTCGACGTCGTGGCGATTACCGTCTCGAGCGTGACGCCGGCCAGTTCGGTGTTCGTGATCGCGCCGTTCGCGATTCATCAGGCTGGCACCGGAGTGTTTCTCGCGTTCGTCATGGCCGGTTTACTGGCCATGATGTTCGCCTACTGTTACGCCGAGCTGGGTAGGGCTCACAACAGCGCCGGTGGTGAATACGTGTACGCCAAGCGAGTGTTTGGCGGCATGGCCGGTTATGCGACCTTCCTGACGGTATTGGCGATGTTGCTGTTCATTCCGCCGGTGCTGGCCACTGGCGCCGCGACCTATCTGAACAACGCGTTGGGGAGTCATTTCGATTCACAGACCGTCGCCCTGCTCATTGTGGTGTGCAGTTACCTGCTGGGCATTCTGAATATCAAACTCAACGCCTGGATCACCGGCACCTGTCTGCTGCTGGAAGTCGCGGCAATGCTGGTGATTGTGTTTATTGGCTTCGGTCATGCCTCGCAACCGGCAAGCATCCTGTTGCAACCGCAGATCGTCGAAAACGGCACTTTGCAGTTGGCACCCTGGGCTCTGGTGATTGGCGCCATAGGTATCGGCTTGTTCTCCTATAACGGATTTGGCTCGGCGGTGGTGCTGGGCGAAGACATGAAATGCGGCGGGCGCGGCGTGCACAAAGCTGTGCTCTGGTCGCTGGGTCTGGTGGTGGTCATCGAACTGGTGCCCTTGACCGCGTTACTGATCGGCGCACCGTCCCTCAGCGAGATGATCAACAGCCCCGACCCGATCGGCTATCTGCTCACCAGTCATGGCAACGAAACCCTGTCCCGTGTGGTCAGCGCCGGGATCTTCCTGTCGGTGTTCAACGCCATCGTCGCGATCGTGATTCAGATCGGCCGGGTGGTATTCAGCAGCGGCCGCGACGCCCTGTGGACGCCCACCGTCAACCGGCTGTTCACCCGTATTCATCCCCGTTGGGACTCGCCGTGGCTGGCCACGCTGTTTCTGGCAATTCCATCGGCGCTGCTCAGTTTCAGCTCGAACCTGGCAGACATGACTTCTTTCAGCGTGCTGCTGATCATGCTGGTTTACCTGATCGTCGCCTTGAGTGCATTGATGAGTCGGGTGGTGCTGCGCGATCGGCAGCATCCTTACCGCATGCCGCTGTGGCCATTGCCCGCATTGCTGGCGGTGCTCGGCGCCGGTTATTTATTGTTCAATCTGTTCCTTGAGGCTTCGGCCAGGGACATCATGGTGATTATCGGGCTGCTGGCAGTGTCGGTAATTTTGTATGGCACCAACGGCCGGTTCAGCCCGGCGTTCCAGAAGTTGTAAGGAGTGGTTATGCGTGCACGTGAACTGGGCATCCGCCTGGGCCTGGGAACACCCGGTCAATTCAATTCCATCACTGATGTATCGGGCGTACGGGTAGGGCACAGCACCCTCAAGACCGAAGTCAACGGCAAGCAGGTACGCACCGGTGTGACGTTGATCGAGCCGCGGGCAAGCCATGCGCGACTGCAACCGTGCTTCGCCGGCTGCCATGTGCTCAACGGTAACGGTGACGCCACGGGCCTTGAGTGGATTCGCGAGGCGGGGCTGCTGGCCACACCTCTGGCGATCACCAACACTCATAGCGTGGGCGTGGTTCGCGATGCCTTGATCGCCCAGGAGCACGACAGCCTGGCCGATCCGGCGGTGTATTGGTGCATGCCGGTGGTGATGGAAACCTACGACGGCGTGCTCAACGATATCTGGGGGCAGCATGTCGGCCCGCAACAGGTGCTCGAAGCCATGGCCAATGCCGGGACCGGCCCGGTTCAGGAAGGTGCGGTCGGTGGCGGCACCGGGATGATCTGCCATGAGTTCAAGGGCGGCATCGGTACCTCCTCGCGCAAACTGTCGGCGCAACAGGGCGGCTGGACCGTCGGCGCGCTGGTACAGGCCAACCATGGCAAGCGTGAAGAGTTGCGGGTCGATGGTTATCCAGTCGGTCGGCAATTGACGGATATCCCGTCGCCCTTCGATGAGAGGGGCACGCCGGGCATGGGGTCGATCGTGGTGATCCTGGCCACCGACGCGCCATTGTTGCCTCATCAGTGCCAACGCCTGGCGCAACGGGCATCGATCGGCATCGCCCGCACCGGCGGCGGTACCGAAGAATCCAGCGGCGATATTTTCCTGGCCTTCGCCACCGGCAACCATGACCTGCCGCCCGCGGACTATGGACGTAAAGACCTGCCAATGAGCACGTCCCTTGAGATGCTCAACAATGACCATATTTCGCCGTTGTTCAGCGCTGCCGCCGAGGCGGTGGAGGAGGCGATCATAAACGCGCTGCTGGCAGGCGAACACATGAGGACGGCCACTGGCACCTTGGTTCCTGCCCTCGACCCAGAGACATTACTACACGCATTAAACGCAACAGGATGGCGCACGCGCGAGTAGTTGATAAAGCCGCGATGTAGTGAATAAAAACGAACTTGCCTTTATTTAATATTTAAATAGTAGATTGTCGGACAATTGGTCGGGAGAGCGGAATCACCCAAAATATTTAGACCCTGCAGGCATTGTTTCCGGGAGTTTGCTGGAACCACACAATTCGATCTCAAAAAAAGTAGTGGACGTTTGTTTTCGAATTGTGTCAGTTTTCTTTCGCCTTCATTGGGCGAGTGATAGGACGATCTCGCCAGAGATTGTCGCTATCTGAAAAAAACTGTTCCATTGCAAACAAGGAAGTGTGTTTATGTCGAAAGTCAAAGAGAACGCTATCGTTGCAGCTGAACAACAATGGGCGCCACAGGCCACATCAAGTTCGGCGTTCAACCAGATCGATAGTTTCAGCCATCAGTATGACCGTGGCGACGACCTCACGGTCAATGGCAAACCCTCCTTCTCTGTAGATCAGGCCGCGACTCAGATCTTGCGTGATGGTGCTTCATGGCAAGATCTCAATGGCAGCGGCAAGATTGAACTTACCTACACGTTTCTGACTTCGCCAACATCCAATTTCAGCGGCCTGGGTGTCACTGGCTTCAGCCAGTTCAACGCCTTGCAAAAGGCTCAGTCCGTGCTCGCCATGCAATCCTGGGCAGATGTGGCCAATGTCACCTTCACTGAGGCCGCCAAGGGCGGCGACGGTCACATGACCTTCGGCAACTACAGTGGCGGTCAGGAAGGGGCGGCAGCGTTTGCTTTCCTGCCGGGTACCGAGCCTGGCTATGACGGTCAGTCCTGGTACCTGACCGGCAGTGGCTACAACGTCAACAAAACCCCGGGTGTGAACAACTACGGCCGTCAAACCCTGACTCACGAGATCGGTCATACCCTCGGCCTGTCTCACCCCGGCGACTACAATGCCGGCGAAGGCAATCCGACCTATAACGATGCGTCCTATGGGCAGGACACTCGCGGCTACAGCCTCATGAGCTACTGGAGTGAAAGCAACACCAGCCAGAACTTCAGCAAAGGCGGTGTCGAGGCTTATTCATCCGGCCCGTTGATGGACGATATCGCTGCGGTGCAAAAGCTCTACGGCGCCAACATGAACACCCGTGCCGGTGACACCACCTACGGTTTCAACTCCAACGCCGGTCGCGACTTTCTCAGTGCGAGCTCGTCCTCGGACAAGCTGGTGTTCTCGGTGTGGGACGCGGGTGGCAAGGACACCTTTGACTTCTCCGGTTTTACCCAAAACCAGAAGATCAACCTCAATGAAGCCTCATTCTCCGACGTTGGCGGCCTGGTGGGTAACGTGTCCATTGCCAAAGGCGTGACCATCGAAAACGCCATTGGCGGTTCGGGCAACGACCTGCTGATTGGTAACAGCGCGGCCAACGTGCTCAAGGGCGGTGCTGGCAACGACATCATCTACGGTGCCGGCGGCGCGGATAAGCTCTGGGGGGGTGCCGGTTCCGACACTTTCGTGTTTGGCGCAAGCTCGGACTCCAGACCGGGCGCAGCCGACCAGATCATGGATTTTGTCGGCGGCCTGGACAAGATCGATCTGACCGGCATTAGCGCTGGAACGGGGCTGCACTTCGTCAACTCATTCACAGGTTCTGCCGGCGAAGCGGTGCTGAGCTATGCCTCGGGAATGAACTTGAGCACCCTGGCCGTGGACTTCTCCGGGCACGGTGTGGCTGACTTTCTGGTCACCACCGTCGGGCAAGCGGCAGTCACGGACATCGTGGCGTAGCAGCCAGGCGAAGTAAAAGCAGGGGCGGCGCGCATGCGCTGCTCCCTGTCCTTGCATCGACTCCTCGTGTAAGCGAGGCTAAAGCCCGGAATGAAACACCCTATGAACCAGACCGCCTTTACCAGGGCCGCAGCGTGGTTGATCGCGACGCTGATGATGTTTTTTGGAGATGCCAGCATGGCAAGAAGCCTGAGATTACCCGACCCTTCGGAACTGGCCGGGAAGTGGCAGATCCACCAGCAAGATGAGCCAACGAAAGTCTGCATGCTTGAGCTCGCACAAAACCAGACGCTGGCCGGAGAACTCGAATGTGTCGCCGGTTGGTTGGGTGAAACACCCAGCGGCTGGTTTCCGGAACCGGATGGAATATCGCTGACGGGTAAAGAAGGTTCGAGGATCATTCATTTAGGCCGACAGCGGGAAGGGCTCTATCACGCCACTTTGAAGTCAGGGACTGTACTTGTTCTGCACCGCCCTCAGTAATAAAACACAACGCTGCGCTTAATAGAGTAGGCGATGTTTATATGCGCGTATCGGTAGTTTAAAACAGGCAGCTAACAACTACCTCGAACCTTATTTCGTCTGGCAATAAGGTCCTTTCGCCTGCACGTTTCAATCCTCCAATAACGTCTCGACGCGTGTGCGGACAATACATTGAACCCTCGCCGAACTATCGCGCGGGTATTAGCTCAGGGAAGACTCATGAAGATGGCGAAGACCACTCCCGTTGCACCGCTGTTGCAGGCACTGGGCGATTATAAAAGTACCCTGATCAGCGTTGGTTGTTTCACCGCGCTGATCAACGTACTGATGTTAGTACCGTCGATTTATATGCTTCAGGTTTATGACCGGGTGCTCTCTTCGCAGAACGAAACCACCCTGGCCATGTTGACCTTGATGGTGGTCGGGTTTTTCGCGTTTATCGGTCTGCTGGAAATCATCCGCAGCTTCATCGTCATCCGGATCGGCAGCCAACTGGAGCGCCGCTTCAACCTGCGGGTCTACAGGGCCGCGTTCGAACGCAACCTGTTCAAGGGCGAGGGTAATGCCGGGCAGTCGCTGGGGGATCTCACGTACATTCGCCAGTTCGTCACGGGACCGGCGCTGTTCGCCTTCTTCGACGCACCGTGGTTTCCGGTCTATCTGTTCGTGATCTTTGTGTTCAATACCTGGCTCGGCGTGCTGGCCACGGCCGGTGCGTTGCTGCTGATCGCGCTGGCGTGTCTCAACGAAGCCATGACCAAAAAGCCGCTGGGTGAAGCCAGTGGCTATTCGCAAAAATCCAGCCAGTTGGCCACCAGTCATCTGCACAACGCCGAAACCATTCAGGCCATGGGCATGCTCGGGGTTTTGCGCAAACGCTGGTTTGAGGTGCATTCGCGCTTTCTCGGTTTGCAGAATCAGGCCAGCGATACCGGCGCGGTCATCAGCTCCCTCAGTAAAACCCTGCGCCTGTGCCTGCAATCACTGGTACTGGGGCTGGGCGCGTTGCTGGTGATCAAGGGCGACATGACTGCCGGGATGATGATTGCCGGCTCAATCCTGATGGGACGGGTCTTGAGCCCGATCGACCAATTGATCGCCGTGTGGAAGCAATGGAGCTCGGCGAAGCTGGCCTACCAGCGCCTGGACACCTTGCTGCAAGGGTTCCCGCCCAGCGACAGCGCCATGGCCTTGCCAGCGCCCAAAGGTCAGGTGGCCTTCGAACAGGTCAGCGCCGGCCCGCCGGGCAAGCGGGCGGCGACCTTGCATCAGGTCAGCTTCGGTCTTGCTGCGGGGGAAGTGCTGGGGGTACTCGGTGCTTCCGGCTCGGGCAAGTCGACACTGGCGCGGGTGCTGGTGGGTGTCTGGCCGACCCTGGGAGGCACGGTGCGCCTGGACGGTGCTGATATTCATCGCTGGAATCGCGATGACCTCGGGCCCTACATCGGCTACTTGCCTCAGGACATCGAATTGTTCAGCGGCAGCATTGCCGAAAACATCGCGCGCTTTCGCGACACCGACCCGCAGAAAGTCGTCGAGGCGGCCCGGCAGGCCGGTGTTCACGAACTGATTCTGCGCCTGCCGCAAGGCTACGACACGGTATTGGGGGAGGATGGCAGCGGCCTGTCCGGCGGCCAAAAGCAGCGTGTGGCCCTGGCCCGTGCCCTGTATGGCGGCCCAAGCCTGGTGGTGCTCGATGAGCCGAACTCGAACCTGGACACCGTCGGCGAAGCGGCCCTGGCGGCCGCCATTGCGCAGATGAAAGCCCAAGGGACCAGCGTGATTCTGGTGACTCACCGCTCTTCGGCGCTGGCCCAGGCCGACAAGTTGCTGGTGCTCAACGAAGGGCGCCTGCAAGCCTTCGGCCCAAGCCATGAAGTCCTCAAGGCATTGTCCGGCGCTCAGGAGCCGCAACGGGAAAAAGCCCCATCCCCCACACCGGCCGGGCTCAGCCTCAGTCGTCAGTATCAGGCTGCAAACAGGAACAGTGGCGCATGAGCAAGGACAGCGACATGACAATCGAACAAGGTTATGCGCCGGCGCACCCTGAACGCGACGCGCGCTTTTTTGCCCGTATGGGCTGGATTCTGGCAATCCTTGGTGCCGGCAGTTTCTTTGCCTGGGCCAGTCTTGCGCCGCTCGATCAAGGGATTCCAGTGCAGGGCACTGTGGTGGTCTCGGGCAAGCGCAAAGCCGTGCAATCGCTGAGTGGCGGTGTCGTCAGCCGGATTCTGGTAAGTGAAGGGCAGGTGGTCAAGCAGGGGCAGCCGTTGTTTGTGCTGGATCAGACCCGGGTCGCCGCCGATGTTCAATCCCTGCAAGCGCAGTACCGGATGGCCTGGGCCAGCGTGGCGCGCTGGCAGAGTGAACGCGACAACCTCAAACAGGTCAGTTTTCCTGCCGGGTTGAGCAGCGATCCCGACCCGCGACTGGCGCTGGTGCTCGAAGGCCAGCGGCAACTGTTCAGCAGTCGACGCGAAGCCTTTGCCCGGGAGCAAGCCGGCATTCGCGCCAACATCGAAGGCGCTAGCGCACAACTGGCCGGGATGCGCCGCGCCCACACTGATCTGAGCGCGCAGGCCGAGTCCCTGCGTGAGCAACTGAACAACCTGCGTCCGCTGGCGGCCAACGGCTACATTCCGCGTAACCGCTTGATGGAATACGAACGACAGTTGTCGCAAGTGCAGCAGGACCAGGCGAAAAACACCGGTGAAAGCGGGCGTGTCGAGCAGGGCATTCTTGAGTCGCGCTTGAAGCTGCAGCAACACAGCGAGGAATACCAGAAAGAAGTCCGCAGCCAACTGGCCGACGCACAATTGAAAAGTCTGACCCTGGAGCAGCAGCTCACCTCGGCCGGATTCGATCTGCAACACAGCGAGATCAATGCACCGGCCGACGGCATTGCCGTGAGCCTGGGTGTACACACCGAAGGCGCGGTGGTGCGGCCCGGTGAAACATTGCTGGAAATCGTTCCGCAAGGCACCCGGCTGGAGGTGGAAGGGCACCTGCCGGTGAACCTGATCGACAAGGTCGGCGGCAACTTGCCGGTGGACATCCTGTTCACCGCGTTCAACCAGAGCCGTACGCCCCGTGTACCAGGCGAAGTCAGCCTGATTTCGGCCGACCAGATGGTCGATGAAAAAACCGGTGTGCCGTATTACGTGTTGCGCAGCAGCGTCAGTGATGTGGCCATGGAGAAGCTCAACGGGTTGGTAATCAAGCCCGGTATGCCGGCGGAAATGTTCGTGCGCACGGGCGAGCGTTCGCTCCTCAATTACTTGTTCAAACCTCTGCTCGATCGGGCAGGTTCCGCATTGACCGAGCAATAGGGATGTTCCGGCGTATGAATAAGCTTTCCATGCTCGGGGCAGCCGTTGCGCTCCTCGCGTGTACCAGTGTGCAAGCCATGGGGCCGTTCGAGGTCTACGAGCAGGCGCTGCGCAATGATCCAGTGTTTCTCGGCGCCATCAAGGAACGCGATGCGGGCCTTGAGAACCGTGCCATCGGCCGCGCCGGGCTGTTGCCCAAACTCGGTTACACCTACAACAAGGGGCGCAATAATTCCAGGGCGACCAACCTGGATGGTCGGCGCGGCACCACTCACGATGATCGCAACTACAACAGCTACGGCTCGGCCTTGACCCTGCAGCAACCTTTGATTGATTACGAGGCTTATGCTTCTTACCGCAAGGGGGTGGCACAGGCGTTGTATGCCGACGAAAATTTTCGCGGCAAAAGCCAGGAGCTGCTGGTCCGGGTGCTGACGTCCTATACCCAAGCGCTGTTCGCGCAGGATCAAATCGACATCGCGCAGGCCAGGAAAAAAGCTCTGGAGGAACAGTTCCAGCAGAACGAACAGCTGTTTCGCCAGGGCGAGGGCACCCGCACCGACATTCTCGAAGCGCAGTCGCGCTTTGAATTGGCGAGCGCCGAGGAAATCGAAGCGCGCGACGAGCAGGATGCGGCCTTGCGCGAACTGGGTGCTCTGATCGGTGTACCTGCGGTGGACATCGGCGATCTGGCCCCGCTGGGCGATTCTTTCGAGTCCTTCACTCTGCAGCCGGCCAACTTCGATGTCTGGCATGAACTGGCGGTCACCAACAACCCGATCCTCGCTTCCCGGCGTCAGGCGCTGGAAGCGGCCCGATTCGAGGTCGAGCGCAATCGCGCCGGGCACCTGCCCAAAGTAAGCGCCTATGCCTCTGTCCGGCAAAACGAATCGGAAAGCGGCAACACCTACAACCAGCGCTATGACACCAACACCATTGGCATCGAAATCAGCGTGCCGCTGTATGCCGGTGGCGGGGTGTCTGCGTCCACCCGCCAGGCAAGCCGCTCGATGGAGCAGGCCGAGTACGAACTGGATGCGAAAACCCGGGAGACCCTGATCGAACTGCGTCGCCAGTTCAGCGCCTGCCTGTCTGGAGTCAGCAAGTTGCAGGCGTATCAGAAAGCCCTGAGTTCAGCCGAAGCGCTGGTGATTTCGACCCGGCAAAGCATCCTCGGTGGCGAGCGGGTCAACCTCGACGCCTTGAATGCCCAGCAGCAGCTCTACACCACACGCCGGGATCTGGCCCGGGCTCGTTACGACTATCTGATGGCCTGGACCAAGTTGCATTACTACGCCGGCACCTTGCGCGAAGACGATCTGGCCAAGGTCGACGAAGCCTTCATGTCGCGGCCCCGAACCCGTTAAACGCTGCACCGCCCAGCTGAAGGCGCGAGGATTTTGGCAAGACAACTAAGGACGGTAGCGGTAATGGAATTTAAGCGTAGAGACGTCAATCTTTTTCAGGGGCGCAGGTTCCAGCCAGCAAAAATGCTGGGTGGCACGTTGATGGGGTGCCTGGCAGCAATCGGCGGCGCGCAGGCGGCACCTTATGTCGAAAGCGGCAAACAGGGTGATCCCGACAGCTGGCGCAGCAGTGAATTCAACGCTGAATGGGGGCTGGGCGCGATTCATGCGCAAGATGCCTATGCGGCCGGTTACACCGGTAAAGGCGTCAAGCTGGGTATTTTCGATCAGCCGGTCTATGCGCAGCATCCCGAGTTCACCAGCCCGAACAAGGTGCTCACGCTGGTTACCAGTGGCATTCGGGAATACACCGACCCCTATATTCCGGTGAAAGCCGGGGATGCTTTCCGCTATGACGGCACACCGTCCGTGGGTTCCAACGGCAAATTGGGTTCTCATGGCACCCATGTCGGCGGGATTGCCGCGGGTGACCGTGATGGTGGGCCCATGCACGGCGTGGCCTTCAATGCCCGGATTATCAGTGCCGAGAACGGCGACCCGGGACCCGAGGACGGCATTATTCTCGGTAATGATGGTGCGGTTTATAAAGCCGGCTGGGACGGACTGATCGCCAGTGGCGCGCGGGTCATCAACAACAGCTGGGGCATTGGCATCACTGAGCGCTTTGATCAGGGAGGACGCGATCCGGCCTTCCCGCACTTCACGGTGCAGGATGCGCAGCTGCAGTTCGATCAGATCGGACCGCTGTTGCACACCAGATCGGGGGGCGCTTATCAGGGGGCCATCGATGCGGCCCGCAGCGGCATTGTCACCATATTCGCCGCGGGCAATGACTACAACCTCAATAACCCGGACGCAATTGCCGGCCTGGCGTATTTCGTCCCGCAAATTGCACCCAACTGGTTAACGGTTGCCAGTCTGCAGAAAAACCCGGACACCAACAGTCCGGATCTTTACAACATCAGTACCTTCTCATCTCGCTGTGGCTATACCGCCAGTTTCTGTGTGTCCGCGCCGGGTAGCCGGATCTACAGTGCCGTGATCGGTGGCACTACGCTGGATGATTTGACCGTCGGTTATGCCAATAAAAACGGCACCTCGATGGCCGCGCCCCATGTCGCCGGCAGTGCCGCGGTACTGATGGAACGCTTCCCCTACATGACTGGTGCGCAAATCGCTACGGTGCTGAAGACCACCGCAACCGACATGGGCGCTCCGGGTATCGATGCGCTCTACGGCTGGGGAATGATCGACTTGCGCAAAGGGATCGATGGCCCCGGGATGTTTGTCACCCAAGCCGATATCCCGCAGGAATTCCGTATCGATGGGGCTTACGGCTCCGGGCAGTTCGTTGCGGATCTGCCGGGAATCGGCGCGATTGTGGATGCCGGCAAACCCACTGAGCGGGTGTGCACCGACGTACAGTGCGGCCTGGACGTGTGGCGCAACAACATTTCCGGCCACGGCGGTCTGACCAAGCAGGGGATCGGCACCCTGGTGCTGACCGGGGCCAACACCTATGCCGGCCCGACACTGGTGAATCAGGGACGGCTGGCGGTTAACGGTTCGCTCATATCCGACGTCACAGTCAACAACAGCGGTATCCTCGGCGGCTCGGGCCGTGTCGGATCGCTGACCGCGAAAAGCGGCGGGACCATCGCCCCCGGTAACTCGATCGGCACCTTGCAGGTAGCCGGTGATGTCACCTTCGAGCCGGGCTCGACCTATGCCGTGGAGCTTTCCGAAACCCGCAGCGACCGCATCGTTGCCGGCGGCACGGCGACTGTCAGCGGTGCCAGCGTGACCCTCGCGCTGGAAAACAGCCCGACGCTGCTGAGTCCCGCTCAAGCGAAAAGCCTGCTGGGCCGTCAGTACGACATTCTTGAGGCCGCGGGCGGTATCGCAGGGCGTTTTGCTGCCGTGGTACCGAACTACCTGTTTCTCGGTGCCAGCCTCGACTACGCGGCAACTGGCGTACAACTGGCTATCGAACGCAACGCAACCGCCTTCGCCAGCGTCGGGCAAACGCCGAACCAGCGTTCCGTAGCCGCCGCGGCCGAGCAATTGGGGGCTGGTAATCCAGTGTTCGAAAGCCTGCTGTTGTCGCCGACGGCCAGCAGCGCGCGGCAAGCCTTCCAGCAATTGTCCGGGGAAATCCATCCGGCGATCGGCACGCTGCTGATCCATGACAGCCGTTACCTGCGCGATGCGGTGGGCGAGCGCTTGCGTCAGGACGACCTCTACGACGCGGCAACCCCGACCGATGACCAGAGCAACGCCTGGGTCAAAGTGCTGGGCTCCTGGGGCAAGACCGACGGTGGCCATGACAACGCGAGCTACAACAGCGCCATCGGCGGTCTGTTGGCCGGCGTGGATGGCCTGCTCAGCGAAGACACTCGTCTGGGCTTCGTTACCGGTTACAGCGACAGTTCCCTGAGCATGGGCGACGGCACCCACTCCTCGGCATCGGTCGACAGCTACCACTTGGGGGTCTATGCCGGGCACGCGTTCGGCGCTGTGCGTCTGAGCCTCGGCGGCGCCTATGGCTGGCACCGAATCGACGTCAAACGCGATCTGCAATATGGCGATGTTTCCGGCCAGCAGAAAACCAAAGGTGACGCACAAAGTACCCAGCTGTTCACCGAAGCGGCGTATCGGCTGGAGCTGCCGGCGCTGACGCTGGAACCCTTCGCCAACCTCGCTTACGTGCATGTGAGCCGCGACAGCTTCACCGAGAAAGGTGACGCCGCCGCGCTCCAGGGCACAGACGACAACCGCGATGCCGTGCTGTCGACCCTGGGCCTGCGGGCAAATAAAGGTTTCGCACTCTCCGATAAGCAGCAACTGGACCTTTCCGGATCCCTCGGCTGGCAGCATCACCTGAGCAATACCCGCGCCGAAGATCACGTGGCATTTGCCAGCGGCGGCGCGCCGTTCACTGTGCAAAGCGTCTCCATGGACCGCAACGCGGCAGTGCTCGGGGCGCGTGCCGGGCTTTCCCTGGGGCGCGATACCCAGCTGAACCTGGATTACAACGGGCTGCTCGGTTCGCGGGAGAAAGACCATGGAGTCGGGCTCACTCTCGATTGGCAGTTCTGAATAGCGCAACCGCTCAACAGCAACAACCAAGAGGCAAGACCATGGGTGTTTTTGACTATAAGCAATTGGGCAGTGGCGCTTGCAAAGCGCTGTACGCCGATGCACTGGCGTTGGCTCTGTACGCCTACACGCCGACCGGTAAACCTCTGACGCCCTCGGGCTGGACGCCGATCGACGCCGGGCAACTGGGCCATCAAGGCAAGGTAGGTGTCCAGGGCACCTATTTTGGCGAGCAGGAAGGCTTCACCAGCGCCGAGGCCGAAGTCCTCGGCAAATATGACGCTGCCGGCAAACTGATCTCGGTCGGCATCGCTTTTCGCGGCACCGGCGGCCTGGGCTTCAGTGACACCTTTGGCGACATGAAAAACAACCTGCTGGCCGCCGTCGGCCCGGCGGATTACGCGAAGCACTACGTCCAGAACGCCTTCGGCAGTTTGCTCAATGAGGTAGCGATATTCGCCAGCGCTCATGGCCTGAGCGCCAGGCAGATCCTGGTCAGCGGCCACAGCCTGGGCGGTCTGGGGGTCAACAGCCTGGCCGAGATGAGCACGGACCATTGGGGAGGCTTCTTCAAAGACGCCAATTACGTGGCTTTCGCCTCGCCAACCCAGAGCGCCACCGGCAACAACGTGTTGAACATCGGTTACGAAAACGACCCGGTATTTCGGGTGCTGGACGGCACCACGTTCAGCGTAGCGTCCTTGGGTAAACACGATGCTCATCAAGGGTCGGCGACCAACAATATCGTCAACTTCAATGACCATTACGCGTCCACGCAGCTGTTGCCGTTCAGCATTCTCAACCCGCAGGACTGGTCGGCGCATGGCTCGCCGAGTTATGCCGACGGGTTGAACCGGGTCATCAGCTCGGGCTTCTACGACCTCACCGGCAAGGACTCGACCCTCATCGTTTCCACCCTGTCTGAATCGGCGCGTGGCAACACCTGGGTGGCGGATCTCAATCGCAGTGGCGAACCTCACAAGGGCAGCACCTTCATCATCGGCACCGACAGCAACGACCTGCTCAAGGGCGGTGTCGGCAATGATTTCCTCGAAGGTCGTGACGGCAATGACACCTTCCGTGATGACGGGGGGTACAACATCCTGCTGGGCGGCAAGGGCAGCAATACCTTCGAACTGCAGCAGCCGCTGAAAAACTTCGACATCGCCAACGATTGCGACGGCACGCTGTACCTGCGCGATGCCTACGGCGGTATCAGCCTGACCCGTGATATCGGCGCGCTGGTGAGCAAAGAACCTGGCTGGCTTTGGGGTGCACTCAACAATGTTGTGACCCACTACGTGACACAGGCCGGTCTGCGAAGCGGCACTGAGCTGAGTCTCTACAGCCATTCGCTCAATGGCGACGCCTACGGCAATTCACTGGCGGCCGGTTTCGATGGTGACTGGCTGTTCGGCGATGCGGGCGACGATCTGCTGAGCAGCGGCAAAAACCATGTGACCTTCGTCGGTGGCAGCGGCAATGACGTCATGCACTCAACCGGTGGTGGCAATAACACCTTTCTGTTCAGCGGGGCGTTCGGTTTCGACGTCATACATGGCTATCAGGGCAGCGACAAACTGGTGTTCATGGGTGTCGAAGGTGCAGGCCAAGGCTATGACTACACGCAACACCTCTCGCAGATCGGCAACGACACATTGCTGACGGTGGGCAACTACGGGGTGACGTTGGTGGGCGTCGGCCCGGACAACCTGTCGGGGGCAGGGATCGTATTTGCTTAAACCTCGATAAAACAACATTGCACTAATACCTCGCAACGTCGTGTTGAGCAATCTCTGACAATTCCAACAAAGAGAGGCAATACCATGGGTGTCTATGACTACAAAAAACTCGGTACAGAGGACTCCAAAGCGCTGTTTTCCGATGCGCTGGCGATCGCTCTTTACTCCTACCACAACCTGGATAACGGCTTTGCCGCCGGCTACCAGCACAATGGTTTCGGGTTAGGACTGCCGGCCACGCTGCTCTCTGGGTTGATCGGCGGCGCCGACTCCCAGGGTGTCATTCCAGGAATACCGTGGAACCCTGATTCGGAAAAAGCCGCATTGGACGCGGTACACAAAGCCGGCTGGACGCCGATCAGCGCCGGGCAACTGGGTTATGACGGCAAGGTCGACGCACGTGGAACCTTCTTCGGTGAAAAGGCCGGTTACACCAGTGCCCAGGTCGAAGTGCTCGGCAAGTACGACGCCGAGGGTCACCTGACCTCGATCGGCATTGCCTTTCGCGGCACCAGCGGCCCGCGGGAATCGCAGATCAGCGACTCCATCGGCGATGTGATCAATGACCTGCTGGCTGCCTTCGGGCCCAAGGATTATGCGAAAAACTACGCGGGCGAAGCCTTCGGTTCGCTGCTTGAAGACGTGGCCACTTTTGCCAGTGCCAACGGCCTCACCGGCAAAGATATCGTCGTCAGCGGCCATAGCCTGGGTGGCTTGGCGGTCAACAGCCTCGCCGACCTGAGCACCGATCACTTTTCGGGGTTCTACAAAGATGCCAACTACGTAGCCTTTGCCTCACCGACCCAAAGCAGCGGCAATAATGTGCTCAACGTGGGCTACGAAAACGATCCGGTGTTCCGCGTGCTGGACAGTTCGTCACTGAACCTGTCGTCGGCGGGCGTGCACGATACCCATCAGGATTCGGCAACCAACAACATTGTCAGCTTCAACGATCACTACGCCTCCACGGCCTGGAATATCCTGCCGTTTTCCATCACCAACATCCCGACCTGGATCTCCCATTTGCCAACCGGTTACGGCGACGGCATGACCCGGGTTCTTGAATCGAAGTTCTACGATTTGACGAGCAAGGACTCGACCATCATCGTCGCCAACCTTTCGGACCCGGCGCGCAGCAACACCTGGGTCCAGGACCTGAACCGCAACGCCGAACCCCACAAGGGCAGCACCTTCATCATCGGCACCGACAGCAACGACCTGATCCAGGGAGGGCGCGGCAACGACTACCTGGAGGGTCGCGATGGCAACGACACCTTCAGGGATAGTGGCGGCTACAACATTCTGCTCGGTGGCAAGGGCAGCAACACCCTGGATTTGCAGCAGTCGGTGAAAAACTTCGATTTCGCCAACGACGGCGCCGGGACGCTGTATGTTCGTGATGCCAATGGCGGCATCAGCATCACCCGCGACATTGGCACGCTGACCAGCAAGGAGCCGGGATTTATGTGGGGCCTGCTCAAGGACGACGTGACCCACAGCGTCACCGACAAGGGCCTGCTCGCCGGCAATACCCTGACGCAGTACGCGTCGGCAGTGAAGGGCGATGCGGGCGACAATACCCTCAAGGCGCATGCCGGTGGTGACTGGTTGTTTGGCCTGGACGGCAACGACCACTTGATCGGCTCCACAGGCAACGACGTCTTTGTCGGCGGTGCCGGCAATGACCTTATGGAGTCGGGAGGGGGCAGCAATACCTTCCTGTTCAATGGTGATTTCGGCAACGACAAAATCCTGGGTTTCCAATCCACCGACAAACTGGTGTTCCAGGGTGTCGAAGGCGTGGGCCAAAGTTATGACTACCGGGAGCATGCCAGCGCAGTGGGTAGCGACACGGTACTGACCTTTGGTACCGATTCGGTGACTCTGGTAGGTGTTGGACTGGATCACTTGTCAGGCGCCGGCATCGTCATCGCCTAACCACAACAAAGTGCAGCGCGAACCCGACACCCCGTCTTCGCCGCTGCGCTGTCACGCATAGAACACCTGTAGGAGCACGGCTTGCCGGCGATGGCATCCTTGAGATCGCCATCGCCATCGGGAGCAATCGAGCGTCGATCGGCTGCTCCTACAAAAAAACTATATATTTCAATTAGTTAATTTTAGTTCTATAAGCGCTGCCGATAGGCTCGGGCCGCGTCAGGACGATCTTTTCGGGGCACCCGCAGGTTTCAGGATTCAGTCTTCATGGCGAACGGTGACGACATCATCCGCCTTGATCTTCACCCGCTTACCCGAGATGTCTTCGAATTCGTAAAAGCCATCCCTGGTTTTCGGCGTTTCTTTGGTCAAGTACTGGGTGCCATTGTGCAGGGTCACGACCGTCGGCGAGGCGCAGCCGCCCAATGCCAGAAGTGCCGCTACTGCCAGCGGCAGACCCAGGATTCTAACGTTCATGCATAAACCTCTCGTTCAAAAGGCACTTGATCACCTCCACTCAAGCGAGTCATGAAGGCAGTGCTGTCCGCGTTGGTGTGACTAACTGAAAGAAAGTTCGTACCGGCAAGAAAAAAGTCCGACGCCCGGCCGCTTATCCAATACCGTTTGCAAGCGCCGGGGCTGAGCTGGTATCTGTATGCATAACCAGTATCCCATTCATGTGGCGCGCTTGATCCGTGACTTCCAACCCGCTCGACAATCCGTTCTATTACCTGAACAACTTCGTGCAAGTTCTCGCCTGGCTTGAGCAACGTTATGCCGACGTGCTGAGCGCTGAAGAGCAGCAGTTCATTCTCGACTTCGGTCATCTACCCCAAGCGTCCCAGGCGTTGCTCGTCAGAATGGTGATGCGCAAAGGCGTGCGCTTTCGAGCGGGCAAACTGCATTACCAGGAAATCGGTGAGATTGAGCCGGCGGTTGCACCGTTGCGGCGTCTGGGTTGGGTCGATGAGCACGCGTCGCTGACGATCGAAGAACTGTTCGATGTCTTGCAGAAACCGGAAATTCTCCAGTGCTTCAAAGCCGCGATCGATCAACCCAAGGCAAAAAAAACCGATTGGCTTGCGTCTTTGAGCGAGCAGTTCAGCGAAGCGCACACATTCAGCCAATGGTGTCCGACCCTGGACGATCAACTCCTCACCTTGACCATCATGGGCCTTTGCGATCGGCTGCGGCTAATGTTCTTCGGCAACCTGTATCAGGACTGGTCGGAATTCGTATTGGCGGACCTGGGCGTCTTCACCTACGAAAAAGTCGAATTTTGCTCCGAATCCCGTGGTTTGCGCAGTCGTGAAGACGTGGATGATTTTCTCTACCTGCACGATTGTCAGGGGCGTTTCGAAGCCGGTGAGCCATTGAACGAGGTACTTGAGCACATCAATGCCCTGGACACAGCCAACCCCTGGCTTGAAAGGCGCCGCGCCAGGCTGCTGTTCCAGATAGGCCAGCACTGCGAGCGAATCGCCGATCTGCCGGCAGCCCTGACAATCTATCGCGCCTGCGCTTATCCCGGCGCGCGGCTGCGCTTGATCCGTGTGCTAGAGCGCAGCGGTGACTACTCACTGGCAATGACACTCGCCAGCCAGGCCGGGCAATGTCCGGAAAATGCCGCAGAACAACAGCAACTGCTGCGAGTCCTGCCAAGGCTGCGACGCAAGCTCGGTGGCCCGCCCATGCCTCGGGCGGTCGCTCGGGATACATTGCGGCTCGATCTTCGCTTGCCGAGAACCGATCCGGCGTTATCGGTCGAACTCCATGTTCAGGCGCATCTCGCCGAGGAGTTGGCGCCGGTGCACTATGTCGAGAACAGCCTGATCAACTCCTTGTTCGGGCTGCTCTGTTGGCCGGCGATATTCGCGCCGTTGCCGGGGGCGTTTTTTCACCCGTTTCAACGCGGGCCGGTCGACCTGCTCAACGAGGATTTTCATTCACGGCGCGCCGAGCTGTTTCAGGCCTGCCTGGCAGAATTGGATGATGGCCGTTACACACAGACCATCCGCACTCGTTACGCCAGCAAATCGGGGGTGCAGTCGCCTTTCGTGTTCTGGGGCGTCTTGACCGATGACTTGCTCGAGCAGGCCCTTGATTGTCTGCCGGCCGAGCACCTCAAACACTGGTTCAATCGCTTGCTGCTGGACATCAAGGCCAACCGTTCCGGCATGCCCGACCTGATCCAGTTCTGGCCGCAGCAAAAGACCTACCGCATGATCGAAGTCAAAGGCCCGGGGGATCGCCTGCAAGACAACCAACTGCGCTGGCTGGAGTTCTGTCATCAGCATCAGATGCCGGTGGCCGTCTGTTATGTGCAATGGGCGGAGCCGGACGCGTGAGCTACAGCATCGCGGTACGCGCCTTATGTGAATTCACGGCCAAGGTCGGCGATCTCGACTTGCGCTTTACCCCGTCTCCCACAGCGCTGGAAGGCATTGTCGGCCACCGCACTGTCGCCTCGCGACGTCACGAGGGTTATCAAACCGAAGTTGCGCTGCAGGGGCAGTACCAGCAATTGCGAGTCAGGGGTAGGGCGGACGGCTATGACCCCAACCAGAATCAGCTCGAAGAAGTGAAAACCTATCGCGGCGACCTGAGTGCTATGCCGGCCAATCATCGTGAGCTGCATTGGGCTCAGGCAAAAATCTATGGCTGGTTGATGTGCCAGAAATTGCAGCTGCCCGAGATCAGCCTGGCGCTGGTGTATTTCGATATCGTCAGCGAAAAGGAAACCCGGTTCGTTGAAGCCTGGAGCGCCGCCGGGCTGGAGTTTTTTTTCAATCGTCACTGCGGTTTGTTTTTGCAGTGGGCCGGGCAGGAGATGACCCACCGCGACGAGCGGAATCAGGGGGCGCAGCGGTTGTGTTTTCCCCACACCGACTTTCGCCCGGGGCAACGCAACCTGGCCGAGTCGGTCTTCAAGGCGGTAAGCACCGGTCGCTGCCTGATGGCCCAGGCACCGACCGGCATCGGCAAGACCGTCGGCACGCTGTTCCCGATGCTCAAGGCGCTGGCGCCGCAGCAACTGGACAAGGTGTTTTTCCTGACCGCCAAGACGCCGGGCCGCAAACTCGCGCTCGATGCCGCCCGGGTTATCTACGACAGCGCACCCGATCTGCCGCTGCGAGTGCTTGAACTGGTGGCGCGAGACAAGACCTGCGAACACCTGGACAAAGCCTGCCACGGTGAATCCTGTCCCTTGGCGAAGGGGTTCTATGATCGTCTGCCCGCGGCCCGGGAAGAGGCCGCGCAGGTGCGGTTATGGGATCAGAGCAGCCTGCGGGATATCGCGCGCAGGCATGAGGTCTGCCCGTACTACCTGAGTCAGGAGATGGCCCGCTGGGCCGATGTGGTGGTTGCCGACTATAACTACTATTTTGACTTCAGCGCCTTGCTGTTTGGTCTTGCCCAACTCAACCAGTGGCGGGTTTCGGTTCTGGTTGACGAGGCCCACAACCTGGTCGAGCGCGGCAGACAGATGTACAGCGCAAGCCTCGATCAATCCACTCTGAACAGCGTGCGCAATAATGCGCCAGAGCCGTTGAAGAAATCCTTGCAACGACTGAACCGCGAATGGAATGCCCTGCACAAAGAGCAGATTCGCCCCTATCAGGCCTACGCCCAGGCGCCGGGGAAACTCCTTCAAGCGCTTTCGCTATGCGTCTCGGCCATTGGCGATTACCTCAACGACCATCCCCAGGGCCTGGACAGCGCTCTGCAGGGGTTCTATTTCGAGGCGCTGCAATTTTCCCGGGTCGCCGAGCTGTTCGATGAGCAGTTCCTGTTCGATGTGAGCAAGCGTGACCTCAACGCCAGACGCAGTGTGTCGCAGCTCTGTTTGCGCAATGTAGTGCCCGCCGGTTTCATCCGGCCACGGCTCACGGCGGCCCGCAGCAGCGTACTGTTTTCCGCGACCCTGAGTCCGCAACATTACTATGCGGATTTGCTGGGCCTGCCGGCGAACACCGTATGGATTGATGTCGAATCACCGTTCACCGCCGACCAACTGGAGGTGCACATTGTCAGCCAGATATCCACGCGCTTCGTACACCGGCAGGCATCGCTTGCGCCCATCGTCGAATTGATCGCTACTCAGTTCGAGCAACGCCCGGGCAACTACCTGGCGTTCTTCAGCAGCTTCGATTACTTGCAGCAAGTGGCGCAGCTGTTGGCCGATAAGCACCCGCACATTGGCCTCTGGTCACAGTCGCGGGGCATGGACGAAGGGCAGCGCCAGGCCTTCCTCGAGCAGTTCACGATGAACAGCCAGGGAATCGGTTTTGCCGTGCTGGGCGGGGCGTTCGGCGAAGGTATCGACTTGCCGGGCGCACGGCTGATCGGCGCGTTTATCGCTACCCTGGGGTTGGCCCAGCTGAATCCGGTTAATGAACAACTGAAGCAGCGCATGGCCGCGATCTTTGGCGCCGGCTATGACTACACCTACCTGTTTCCTGGCGTACAGAAGGTTGTGCAGGCCGCCGGAAGGGTGATCCGAACCCAGCAGGACCATGGGGTGGTGATGTTGATCGATGACCGTTTTGCCGAGTCCAGGGTCCGGCAATTGCTGCCGCGCTGGTGGTCGGTTACCGGCCACACATCTGGATGATTGGTTTTGTCGCCTCGCCAGTGCCGCGGCGAGGCTTCAGGTTCGCACCTGTGTAGCGTTTACCGGCGGCTATCGGCTCTTGAGTATTTTCGGGTTTGAGTTGCCCCAGATCGTGTAGAGGTCCGCCAACAAGGCGCCGTTTATGGTTTCCAGTTCGGTCTGGGTAATTTCTTCATCACCCTGTTTGCCATACAGAACGACTTCATCTCCCGCCTTGACGCCCTGGATGCCACTGACGTCGACCATCAGCGTGTTCATGGTGACCTTGCCGATCACCGGGGCGCGCTGACCGTGAATCAGCACGGAGGCCTTGTTGGAAAATGCTCGTCGATACCCATCGGAGTAACCGGCCGGTATGTTGGCGATCAAGGAGTCTTTGCTCAGGGTAAAGGTTCGGTCGTAGCTGATGGTGCTGCCCGCCGGGTAGGCGTTTACCGCCGCAACCCGCGACTTGAACTGCATGACCCGCTGAAACTCGTTATGCCCGCCCACCGGGTAGCCATAAAGCGCGGCCCCTGGGCGAACCATGTCCAGCCAACCCTCAGGCACCTCAAGGGTGGTAAAGGTATTGGCGCAGTGCAGGGTGATCCGGCTACGGTCCAGTCCGGCGTGCTCGATCAGCCAGCCTGACTGCTCCTTGAAGCTGGCCAGGCCCCGCAGTACATCCTCTCGTTCTTCCACCGGGAAGTGGGTCATGATCCCGACGATATTCAGGTGATCCAGCCGAGTCAGATCCACTGCCTGTTGTTGCCCCTGGGCAGTGCTCATTTCCAGGCCGTTGCGGCTCATGCCCGCCGAATTCAGCGCCAGGTGTACAGGCAGTTTCACGCCTTTGCGCGTGGCCAGTTCGTTGAGCTGGCGTGCAACGTCCAGGTTGCCGACCAGTTCTTCGATGTTGTAGCGCAAAGCATTTTCCACTTCGCCAACGGTGGCGCTGCGCAAACGCATCAGACGGCCCTTGAAGCCTTTTGCCCGTGCAACACGCGCCTCCTCGTTGCTTGCCACCCCGATACAGGTGACGCCCATCCTGATGGCGGAAGGGATCAGTAGAGCGATGCCATTACCATAGGCGTCGGCTTTCATCACGGCGCACATCTGGCTTTTGCCCGCCAGCCGTTGCTGGAGTTTGGTGATGTTTGCTTCGAAGGCGGCCTGATCGATCTCCAGCCAGGTATTGGCCTGGTTCGATCGACTATCGGCGCGTGGGTGTTCCGGGGCGGGATCGAGCAAGGGCGCAGCGTGGACCACCGGCATCATTGTCGTCAAAGCCAGAGCGAGCGTCAGCGTGCTGAGCATGAAACGAGGCATATCGAGTCTTCCATTCAAGATAAGGAGAGGCCCAGGCACCGGTGCAAATGGCATCAGCCAGATCCAGGGGGGCACTGTGCGGACAGCCCCGAAATTCTTATGCAAAGACGTCGTTTGTTTGTGTGGTGTTCATGGCCGGTTACAGCGCAAAACGCTGTTGATTGGGGGTGAACGGCGACACATTGCTTATCGGTGGTGTAAAGGCCAGATACGCAAGGGGCGTGAGTGATACCGGCGATGCTCGCGCCGTATCCAGTGCGCTTATGGCGACACCGACGTTGGATCGTCTGTAGTTGGTTGCGAAACTGCAACTCGGGCTTGTTCCAGCATCGTCACCAACTCACCCGCAAACCGGTGGCAATCGCCCGGCCAGCGTGCCGTCAGTAGATTGCCATCGCGGACCACGAAGCCGCGGTGCGGCTGCGCTGCCGAATCGCGTAGCGGCAGCAGCGGCCCGGACATAAAGTCGTCGGGGCTGGCCAGTTCGGCTTTGACTTCCTCCTCGACCGTCTGTGGATACGTGCGGTAGTAGCGGCCGAGCAACGGGGCGGTAACCGCCCAGGCCAGCAGTTCCATGCTTTTCAACAGTGCAGTAGCCTTGCGTCTGTGCAATACCGATAGACCGGAGTCAGGGTCCAGAGTACGGGCCAGCACCACCACCCCGTGGCAGACGGCGGCGACCGGTTTGTTCGCTTTGAAGAAGTGCAGGGCGATGCGCCTGGCCTGTTCCGACTCCAGCAAGCTGCGCATGCCGACGGCATGGCCGCCGGGAATCACCAGCCCTTCGAATCGGGTGGGGTCGACATCGGCGTAGGCCATGGGTTTGCGGAACCCATCGTCAGTGATCATGGATTGGTAGTGCTGAAGATCGGCGTTACGTGTCATCAGAAACGGGTTCAGCGGACCGAAGCCAATGGCGACCAGCCGCGGGTCCGCATAGGCGGGCAAGCCATGGGGAGTGGAGAAACACACGTCAATGCCGGCTTGGCGCAGTGCCTGCCAGGGCACGCTGCTTTCGGTGGGATCGTAGTCGGCTTGAGGTAGCAGGAAGAGGATCATTCAGGCTCGCTCGCGTTAATAATGTGTGAGTGGTTGTGGTTGATCACGTTAGCGCAGCTTTAGTGGCCTGTACGGCTGGTTCTGTTAGTCAACTTCGGTGCCAGCAGCCCATATCCTGCGTTGCTGTTCCTCGCCATAGCGGGCTATGACTCGTCACAGCGCCTTGGCTCTGGGCCGCCGGCATCCGAATTTGAGCTAACGAACCAGCCGTACAGGCCACTAGGCGGCGGCAACAAAAGAGTTAACGGCTTTTCGATATCAATCGGGTCTATGATAATTTGGCTCCCCAAGGACAATGGCACATTAAACCTATAGATCCTCAATGCACCTCGGTCGAGCCCATGACATCTTCCCCAGCCTGGATCATCTGCGAGCACTGCGACTCGGTGTACAAGCCCGTAGCCTTGGCCAAAGGTGAGACCGCACGTTGCGTCCGTTGCTCGGCCATTCTGGACCGTGGTGGCCAGCTCAGCATTCAACAACTCCTCGCGCTGTCCATCAGCGCGGCGCTGCTGTTCGTCTTCGCCAACGCCTTTCCGGTCATATCCATCAGCCTGCAAGGCCTGAGTAACCAGGCGACGCTGTGGCAGTCGGTGGAAGCCCTGGCGCAGGGACAAATCAGCGTGATGGCGGCAGTGGCGGGGCTGACGATCATCCTTGCGCCAATGCTGCAAATCATCTTGTTGTGCTGGGTACTCGGTTTTGCCCTGCTCGGGCGCGCGGCTCCGGGCTTCAAGGTCTGTATGCGGTCCCTGGAACAGCTGCGCCCCTGGAGCATGCTCGAAGTGTGTTTGCTGGGGATTCTGGTGGCGATCATCAAGCTGGCCGGCATGCTCGATGTGCATCCAGGTCTCGGGCTGTGGGCGCTGGCGATGCTGACTGTGCTGATCATCCTGATCTCGGGTAAAGGCATCCGCAGGCTGTGGAAAGACCTGGAGGGGGTGATTCCATGAGCCTGCCGCCCTATGCCAGCGAAATGAATCTGGTCTTGTGTCATACCTGCGGCCAGGTTTGCCCATTGGCGGACGCGCGTTGCTTTCGCTGCGACGCCACTGTGCATCGACGCAAGCCCAATAGCCTGGCCCGTACCTGGGCACTGCTGTTGGCCAGCATGATTTGCTACATCCCGGCCAATGTGATGCCGGTGATGTACACCAACATCTTTGGCAGTGGCAGTGAAAACACCATCTTCAGCGGGATCATGGAGTTCTGGCACGCAGGCGAGTGGGACCTGGCGCTGGTTATTTTCATCGCCAGCGTGGCGGTGCCGTGCATGAAGTTTCTGGTACTGGGCACGCTGCTGATTACCTGTCAGCGCCGCAGTCGCTGGGCCATGCGTGAGCGGGCCAAATTGTATCGGCTGGTCGAAGTGGTGGGTTACTGGTCCATGCTCGACGTGCTGGTGGTGGCCCTGATCGCCGCCCTGGTGCAGTTTCGCTCGCTCAGCACCATCGATCCACGGATGGGCATTCTATTTTTTGGTTTGGTGGTGGTACTGACGATGTTCGCTGCCATGAGTTTTGATCCCAGGCTTATCTGGGACGCAGAGGTTGAAGATGCCTGATCACCCAAGTTCCTCCGATACACCTGCTCCGGGTACCCCTGAGATCAAGCGTCGGCGTTTCAACGTCTCCCTGGTTTGGCTGGTGCCGATTGTCGCGGCGCTGGTGGGGTTGTCGATGGTGGTGCATAACGCCAGGCAAGCGGGGCCGCAGATCACTGTGAGTTTTCTGACTGCCGAAGGGCTGGAAGTCAACAAGACCCAGGTCAAATACAAGAACGTGGTAATCGGCAAAGTGACCTCGATTGCCCTGGCAGACGACCGCAGTCACGTCGAGACCACTATCGACCTGGATGCTTCAGCCAAGTCGTTTGCGACCGATGACTCGCGCTTCTGGGTGGTGCGCCCGCGCATCGGCGCCAACGGTGTCTCCGGGATCGATACGCTGTTGTCCGGCGCCTTTATCGGGGCCGATGCCGGCGAATCGGACAACACCAAAGATAACTTTGTCGGCCTGGAAACCCCACCGCCCATTACCTACGGTCAGAAGGGCAAGCGTTATACCTTGCGCACCGACAACCTTGGCTCGCTGGATATCGGCTCCAACGTCTATTACCGCCGCATTCCGGTTGGCGAGGTGGTGTCCTATCAACTGTCCGAGGACGGTAAAGGCGTCGAAGTGCAGATCTTTGTCCATGCCCCGAACGACCAGTTCGTGACTAGCGATACGCGCTTCTGGAACGCCAGCGGCGTCAATGTCAGCCTGGGCGCCGATGGCCTGAAGGTGAACACCGAATCGGTGGCATCGATTCTGGCGGGGGGCATCGCGTTCGTTGAGCCCAAATACAGCCCCAATCCCCAGCAGGCCGAAGAGCATGCCAAATTTACCCTCTTCAATGATCAGGACACCGCCATGGCGCCAGCCGATGGCGAGCCACGCTACATCCGTATGCGCTTCGATCAACCCTTGCGCGGCCTGGTGGTCAACGCGCCGGTGGAGTTTCACGGGGTGAACCTGGGCCGGGTGGTCTCGGTTGACCTGGATTATGACGAGGACAAGAAAGACTTTCCGACCATTATTGGCGCCGTGATTTACCCAACCAGGCTGGGTAAGGCCCATGAAAAAATGTTGAAACTGCGGGGCGCGGAAGATGAAACCAAAAGTGCGCAATTGATGGCCGAGTTAGTCGCGCGCGGGCTCAGGGCGCAGGCTCGAACCGGTAACCTGCTCACCGGGCAACTCTTCATCGCTCTGGATTTCGAGCCTCATGCAAAACCGGTGACGTTCGACGTGACGGCACGGCCGATGGATATTCCGACGATACCGGGCAGCCTGGATAAACTTCAGGAGCAACTGCAAAACGTGGTCGACAAGATCAGCAAACTGCCGATCGACCAGATTGCTGCCAACCTCAACGGTAGCCTTGGCGAGCTGCAGAAAACCCTGACAAAGGTCAATGGTGAAGTGCTGCCGCAAATGCGCGATACCCTGGTGGAGACCAGAAAAACCATGGCCTCGGCCAATGACAGCATTTCCGAAGACTCTCCGCAGCGCCAGCAGTTGGGTCAGACGATGGAAGAAGTCCAGCGTACTGCTCGTTCGGTGCGGGTGCTGACCGATTTCCTGGGCCGGCATCCCGAGGCACTGATCCGCGGGCGCCTCAAAGACAACCAGCCCGATAGCTATAAATCGTCGACTTCATCCTCTCGGGACATTGACCAGCAATGAACACCATGACTCTTCGTTCCCTGGCCATTTTCGCCACAGTGGGCCTGGCCGCCTGCAGCTCGGCGCCGACCCACTACTACACGCTGGTGCAGACGGCGACGGATAGCACTGCACGCACGAATATCGCCGCGCCAGCCTTCCAGTTCGAGATGCAGCCAGTGCGCATACCGGTCCAGGTCGACCAGCCACAAGTGGTTGTTCGCCAGGGCAGCGCAGCCTTGGCGATCCTCGAAACCTCGCGCTGGAGCGCACCACTGGCCGACGAATTCCATGACGCCCTGGCCGACCAGATGGAGCTCAAGCTGGGTGTCCGGGAACAGGCAGGCTTACCCAAGACCCCGGGGCTCCCGACACTCTCGCTGCAAACCGACGTCCGGCGTTTCGACTCACTGCCGGGCCAGTACGCCTTGATCGATGTGGTCTGGAGCATCAGCCTGCGCGGCGATGGCGAAAAGCGTCGTAGCCTGACGTGCAGCAGCGTCATCCGCCAACCCGCCGGCCCGCAGGTGCAGGATCTGGTGTCGGCCCATCAGCAGGCCATCGGGCAACTGGCGAGCATCATTGCCGGCGCCGCGCGCACCTGGTCGAAACAGCAGGGGACAGGGTGCCCTTAGGTCAGTTGAATGGCCAGGGCATAGGTGTCTACACAACTTGAAATACGGTGAAGGGCTACGCCCGTAGCAGCTGCCGAGCCTGCGAGGCTGCGTCCGGCCGCGAAGCGGTCGTAAAATCAGGCAACACGTTCTTCCAGGTAAACCGCGTGCACAGGATTTGCGAGGACTGCGTCCTCGAACGCAGCCTCGCAGGCTCGGCAGCTGCTACAGGAGTTGGAGCAGTGGTACGGGTTCAGCGCACCAGGCACGGCTGTTTGTTGTTGAATTTCCAGCCAGGGATCAGAAACTGCATGGCAACGCTGTCGTCCCGCGCGCCGAGCCCCATGCCTTTGTACAGCTCGTGAGCCTTGGCGACTTGATCCATATCCAGCTCGACACCCAGCCCTGGTTTTTTTGGAACTTGCACGCAGCCATCGACTATTTGCAGCGGTGCTTTGGTCAGTCGTTGACCGTCCTGCCAGATCCAGTGAGTGTCGATGGCGGTGATTTCACCCGGCGCAGCAGCGGCCACGTGGGTGAACATCGCCAATGAGATGTCGAAGTGATTGTTGGAGTGCGAGCCCCAGGTCAGACCCCATTCGTTACACATCTGTGCCACCCGGACCGAACCCTGCATGGTCCAGAAGTGCGGGTCGGCCAGCGGGATGTCCACCGATTGCAGCTGGATCGCATGGCCCATTTCGCGCCAGTCGGTGGCGATCATGTTGGTCGCTGTTTTCATGCCGGTCGCACGACGGAACTCAGCCATGACTTCTCGACCGGAAAAGCCGTTCTCTGCGCCACAGGGATCTTCAGCGTAAGCCAGCACATGATGTTGATCGCGGCATAGGCGGATGGCTTCTTTCAGCGACCAGGCGCCATTGGGGTCCAGCGTGATGCGCGCGTCGGGGAAGCGCTCGGCCAGGGCGGTAACGGCCTGGATTTCTTCATCACCGCTTAACACGCCGCCCTTGAGCTTGAAGTCCTTGAAGCCATAACGGGCATGAGCCGCTTCGGCCAGACGCACTACGGACTCGGCAGTCATGGCTTGTTCATGGCGCACGCGGAACCAGTCGTTATCCGCATCCGGTTCGCTTCGGTAGGCCAGGTCGGTCTGATTGCGATCACCGACATAAAACAGATAACCGAGCATTTTCACTTCATCGCGCTGCTGGCCTTCACCAAGCAGGGCTGCGACCGGTACGTCCAGGTGTTGACCCAGCAGGTCGAGGAGGGCGGCTTCTAGGCCGGTGACGGCATGGATGGTGATGCGAAGGTCGAAGGTCTGCAAACCGCGGCCACCAGCGTCACGTTCGGCAAAGGCCTGGCGCACGTTGTTCAAGATTTTCTGGTAGGTGCCAATGCTGTTGCCGACCACCAGTGAGCGGGCATCTTCGAGGGTCTGGCGGATGCGCTCGCCACCAGGCACTTCGCCGACACCGGTGTGACCGGCATTGTCCTTGAGGATGACGATGTTGCGGGTGAAGAACGGACCGTGGGCGCCGCTGAGGTTGAGCAGCATGCCATCGTGACCCGCCACCGGGATGATCTGCATGCTGGTAATAACCGGGGCTTTGCCTGCGTCTTGAGCGTTCGAGGGGTTCATTTCGTTATCCTGTACATTCGTATTCGTTTGATCCGGGGCCGCAGCCTGGCGTTGATCGGCCATGGCGCTCGACCCCGTCCTTATCAGGAGTGGCTAGGTTGGTGTTGGTTTGCTGTCGCGACAGCCGGTGCGCCTTTAGGCTTGTTACGCGCGGCGAAGACGATGATCGCGGCGATAATGGATGTCGCGGCCAGGCCGTACAAACCACCCTGGATCGAGCCGGTGCGTTCTTCCAGCAATCCAAAAGTCGTCGGTGCAACAAAGCCACCGAGATTGCCGACCGAGTTGATCAGCGCGATCACACCGGCGGCGATTCGTGCATCCAGATACGCCTGTGGAATCGGCCAGAACAGCGACGACGCCGACTTGAAACCCAAAGCCGCAAAGCAAATGGCAACGAAGGCGAAGATCGGTCCTCCGGTGGTGGACATGAACATCCCCACAGCGGCAATCAACAGTGCAACGGCGACCCAGGCTTGCTGGTGCTTCCACTTGGCCGATAGCGAGGCGAAGGCGTACATGCCGACGATGGACAGCAGCCACGGAATCGAATTGAACAGCCCGACCTGGACGTCGCTGAGATCGCCCATCTTCTTGATGATGCTCGGCAACCAGAATGTCGCGGCATAGATGGTCAGCTGGATGAAGAAGTAGATCAGACAGAACACAATGATCTGGCGATCCTTGAGCAGTTTGCCCAACGACGGTTTGATCGGCGTTGCTGCTTCGCGCGCCAGTTGTTCTGCATCAATGGCATTGACCAGTGCATCCTGCTCGGCGCGGGTCAGCCATTTGGCATCGTGGGGTCTGGAATCAAGCCAGAACCAGACGAAGACGCACAGCACCACCGAAAACAACCCTTCAATGAAGTACATCCACTGCCAGCCGTGCATGCCAAAACCATTGATTTGCAGCAGCAACCCGGACAAGGGGCCGGAAATCAGAGAGGCAAACGCCGAGCCGCTGAGAAAGATTGCGATCGCTTTACCGCGCTCCACACCGGGCAACCAGCGGGTGAAGTAATAGATCACGCCGGGGAAGAAGCCTGCTTCGGCAACACCCAGGAGGAATCGCAGAATGTAGAAGTGGGTTTCGTTCTGAATGAACGCCATGCAGGCGGCGACAATGCCCCAGGTCAGCATGATGCGGGTCAGCCAGATACGGGCGCCGACTTTTTGCAGGAGTATGTTGGAAGGGACTTCGAACAGCGCGTAAGCGATGAAGAACAAGCCGGCACCGAAGCCGTAGGCTGCGGCACCGATGCCAAGATCGTGCTCCATGTACGAACGCACGAAGCCGATATTCACTCGGTCAATGTAGTTAACGATAAACATGATGACAAACAGGGGCAGGACATGACGCTTTACTTTCGCAACAGCCGAAAGCAACGCCGGATCTGCGCCGTCACTCACCTTGGAATTGGATGTGCTCACAATCTGATCTCCCACTCGTTATTTTTATGCGGGGTACGACTGAATTAAGTGTCAGGCGGGTGCCTAAGGGGCGGTATCGAAATCGGTGACAGGGGAGGACAGTAGGCCTGCAGAAAGGAGGGTATGAAGTGCTTGTGGATTCATGGTGAGTCAGCCTGCTTCGCGGTTTTTGTTAGGAGAGGTGCGATTTTTGTTGATAGACATCATACAACTGAGATTTTTCCATCACAAGCCAGGAAAGTTGATTTTGTCGTTCTAAAATTGCCGTTTTTTATGCATTCAAACTCGCTAAAAGTGCTGTGTAACCCCTAATATAGGCGATGGATGAGGTTCTATAGAGTTTTGTCGAGGTTCTGATTTTACTGGGTTCGAAACGAAGATTTTCTGAGGGAGAGCCCAAAAAGTGTCGGGTTACAGGCCTTTTGTTGAGTGTTGTCATACAACATTGATCGGTTTTTGATGCGCCGTTTCATGACAGATATGGAAGGCGCGCAACACAAAACCGGCAAGGTGTTACGATTCGATAGCCCGGATTTGCGGATGATCATTATGCAAAATACCCCTGATGCACCTGCTCGCAAGCGCTCCCACAATCTTGCCCATGAATTGGTTACGGTGCTTACCCAAAGCATTTTGCTGGGCCAAATCAAACCCGGGCAAAAGCTTCCCGCAGAAAATGCGATTGTTCGCGAGCAGGGTGTCAGTCGTACGGTAGTGCGTGAGGCGATCTCGAAATTGCAAGCCTCCGGTTTGGTGGAGACTCGCCACGGCATCGGCACTTTTGTGCTTGAGCGCTTACCCGAGCAGGGCTTGCGACTGAATGTCGATACCGCCATGAGTGTGCGCAACATTCTGGAGTTGCGCATGGGCCTCGAAACCCAGGCGGCAGCCCTGGCCGCAACGCGTCGCAGCCCGAAACAGTTGTCGCAGATGCGTAAAGCACTGGATGACTATCAGCGTTTATTGGCCAATAACGACAGCTGTGTCGAAGCGGACCAGCGCTTTCATTTACTCATTGCCCAGGCCACAGGTAATACCTGCTTTACCGAAATCATGCAGTATTTGGGGAGTTCCATGATTCCCAGAACTCGGGTGAACGCCACTGAGCGTGGCGGAGCCGACCTGGCCAGGCTCGGACACCTTGCCAATCTTGAGCACGAAGCCATTCTCAATGCCATCAAAAAGCAGGACCCGGACGCCGCCCGAGCGGCGATGTGGTTACATCTGACGAACAGTCGTGAGAGGTTTTCTGCAGATTGAGACATCGGCGTATTGCAACCGTGCGGGCGATGCGCTGGATAACCTGCGTCTGATGCCGCAGGCCGGGGAGGCGGTGTTGCGGTAAACGTAGTCTCAGGGTTTTGCACATCCCGAATCCGGGGAATAACCCGGAGAGTTTATTTCGCTTGTGGGGACCGCTCGATCACCGCTTACATAGAGGGCACTCTCATTGTCAGCAGGATGACCGGCCATGGCCTGTGCCTCTATCAGCAGCTCTATTTCCTTCGTTCATCCGATCAGCCTGAGTCACGGCAAAAATGCCGAAGTCTGGGACGTGAACGGCAAGCGTTACATCGATTTTGTCGGTGGTATCGGTGTGTTGAACCTGGGCCATTGCCACCCGCGCATTGTCGACGCCATTCGGGAGCAAGCCACCCGATTGACTCACTACGCTTTCAATGCGGCCCCCCATCAACCCTATGAACAGTTTATGGAGCGGCTGGCGGCATTTGTGCCGGTGAGCTATGCACTCGGCGGGATGTTGACCAACAGCGGTGCCGAAGCTGCGGAAAATGCCTTGAAAATCGTCCGCGCGCATACCGGCCGCACGGCGGTGATTGCCTTCGACGGCGCATTCCACGGGCGTACCCTGGCCACCCTCAATCTCAACGGCAAAGTCGCGCCCTACAAGCAGAAGGTCGGTGTCTTGCCCGGTCCCGTTTACCATTTGCCTTATCCGGGCAAAGACACAGGTGTCACCGCCCAGGACACACTAAAGGCCTTGGACCGGCTATTGAGCGTGGAAATCGATATCGATGAAGTGGCCTGTTTCATTGTCGAGCCGGTGCAGGGCGAGGGCGGCTTCCTGGCGCTGGATATCGAATTCGCCCAGGCATTGCGCAAGCTCTGCGACGAGAAGGGCATTGTTCTGGTCATCGATGAAATTCAGTCGGGCTTTGGTCGTACCGGACAACGCTTTGCATTCAGTCGCCTGGGGATCGAGCCGGACTTGCTGCTGTTGGGAAAAAGTATTGCCGGCGGCATGCCGCTGGGAGCGGTCGTCGGACGAAAAGCCCTCATGGATACGTTACCCAAAGGCGGCCTGGGGGGTACCTATTCGGGTAACCCGATCGCCTGTGCAGCGGGGCTGGCGACGCTGGATGAAATGAGCGATGCGAATCTCTCTGCATGGGGCGAGATGCAGGAAAGCATTATCGTCAGTCGTTATGAGCGTTGGCGTGAACAAAAACTCTCGCCTTACCTGGGACGCCTGACGGGCGTGGGCGCCATGCGCGGTATCGAATTGATCACCGCCGAAGGCCATCCCGCGACGGCGCAGTTGGCCGCCTTGCTGGAAGCCGCAAGAAACAGCGGTTTGCTACTGATGCCGAGCGGCAAGTCGCGGCACATCATCCGCCTTCTGGCGCCGCTGACCATCGAACCGGTGGTGTTGAATGAGGGGCTGGATATCCTCGAAAGGTGTCTGGCAGGCATTCGCTGAACCCATCACATGACTGATCGATGGATATTCCTCTGACGGTCCTTGGCGAAAAAGAGCGTGGGTCACACGCTCTTTCTGGATTGCTCGGCAATGGCGCATCACGGGTATTTCAGGTGACAGCCCTGCGCGACATCAACTCATAGTCCACTGGTTACTTTGGTCCATAACCGCGTGACTTGCCGCATGACCTTGGGTTGCATTGCCTTCAATGGGAACAAGGTGCTCATGACCTCGGGCGCCGGATAGATCGCCGGGTCGTTGCGCAGGCTTCGGTGAATGGAAAGTCACCACCGACCTCATTGGACGAACTCGAAAAGTATCCACTGATCCACGGTTCAACCGGACAACAGGAATGGGCAACGTGGTTAAAAGCGCGGGGCAGGGAGTTGTCCGGCAACTGCAAACACATCACCTTCAATCTGGACGAACTGGCCCTTGATGCCGCTGCGCGCGGCCTGGGGATTGCCATGACTGACCGTACTCTGGCGCAAGAATTAATCAACCGTGGCGACTTGATAATTCCCTTCGGCCCGGCTCTGAAAACCTCTGGCGTCTATACCCTGTGGCTACAGTCCGGTGGTGCCCTGCATCCAGCCCGACAACCCATATTGGACTGGTTCGATCTGCAGTCGCCCCCTGGGCCAGGAGCTGCGCCTTGATGAATGACAGTGATCGTATCTTTGTTTTTTGTCTCTTGGGCGTTACCCCGAGTGACTACCGTGCCCGGTTCACAAAGACGTAGAAACGGCCCTCGAACCTGTCACTTGCGAGACAAATTCGGGGCCGGCTCAACGCAGTCTTTTATTGCATCACATAACGGCCTGGCGCCTTCTCCAGCGCCGGGTACTTGGCATTCCCGGCGTGCAGCACCGAGGGCTGGCGCTCTCCGGCGTGTCCGGCCAGCCAGTTGAACCAGTCATTCCACCAGCTGCCGGGTTGCTGTTCGGCATTCTTGAACCAGGTGTCCGGGTTTTTTGTGACCCGATTGTTGGTCCAGTAATGGCGTTTCTGCTTGGCAGGCGGATTGATGACGCCGGCGATATGCCCGGACGCGCCCAGTACAAAGCGCTTGGTCCCGGAGAGCAGGTTGGTGCTGGCGTAGGCGCTTCTCCAGGGCACGATATGGTCGTCATGGGTGGCGAGGATGTAAGCAGGGGCGTCAATCGCACGCAGATCCACCTTGGTCCCGCAGCACTCCAGCTCTCCTGATTTCAGGTCGTTCTGCAAATAGGTGTGGCGCAGGTACCAGCAGTACATCGGGCCCGGAAGGTTGGTGCTGTCGTTATTCCAGAACAGCAGATCAAGAGGAATCGGTTTTTGCCCCTTGAGGTATTTGTCGACGTTGTAGTTCCACCACAATTCGTTGGGGCGCAGCAGGGAGAAGGTATTGCCCATGTCTTCGCCACGAAACAGACCGATGGGGCCATTCACGCCGCCGATGGTGCGCTCGCGGTAGGCCACCAGTTCTTCGTCGACGAATATGTCGATGGGACCGGTATCCTGGTAATCAAGGAACGTGGTGAACAGGCTCACGCTGGCGATCTCTCGGTCGCCGCGTGCAGCCAGTACGGCCAACGCAGTGCTCAACAGGGTGCCGCCGATGCAGAAACCCACGCAATTGAGTCGCTGCTGGCCACTGATCTCGCGGGTCACTTGCAGGGCGTCGATCACCCCGTGCTCAATCAGGTCTTCCCAGGTGGTGCCTGCGTGTTCCTGGTCAAAGTTGCGCCAGGATATCAGGAATACAGGGTGTCCCTGTTCCAGCAGGTGGCGGACCATCGAGTTGTCCGGGCGCAGATCAAGGATGTAGTACTTGTTGATCGACGGCGGTACGACGAATACCGGGTGCCGGTACTGGGTTTCGCTTTGTGGGTAGTACTGAATGAGCTGGAAGAGGTGATTCTCGAAGACGATTTCGCCGGGGGTGCTGGCCAGATCGACGCCAACCTTGAAGGCACCGCTATCACACTGGCGCATTTTGCCTTCGTTCATGTCGCTGGCCAGATGCTGCATACCTGTGATCAGGCTGGCACCTTGAGTCTCAACCACACGCTGGAGCGCATCGGGGTTGCTGGCCAGAAAGTTGCTGGGCGCGCTGGCGGCGATGGCTTGCTCCACCAGGTAGCGCAGGCGTTGGCGCGCTTTCTTCTCGTCGATCAGCAGCATGTCGAGCAGTTTCAGGAGAAAGCTGGAGTTGAGCAGGTAAAACGCAGCGAGAGAGCCGAACAGTGGCTCGCTCCAGTTGCCGCTGGCGAAACGTCGATCGTCGAAGCTGAAGGGTTGACCGGTCAGCAGTTTTTGGCCGAGTTGACCCCATTGAACCTGGTAGTCCGCTTGAAGGCTGTCCAGGGTTTCGCGAGGCAGTTCGAACCAGGCGCTGTGCTCATGCCCGGAAAACCAGGGATTAGTGCTGACCCATAGGCGCAATTGTTGCACTGCAAAGGACGCGATGAACGGAACCTGGCCTGACCAATAGGTCTTGAATGTATGCGCGTTGTTGTCCATAAAATTCCTTGCCCACACAGATGAGCCGGGCAGAAAAAAAGCCGCGCTATGCCGGACTCCGGCGTAGCGACGGCAGGAATGCGGGCAGCATTGTTTGACGCCAACCTGATGCGCGGAACAAGGGTCCCAAGTCCGCGCATAGGCTACTCAGATGCCGTTGGTTAGCGCTCGATGGCCAGGCCGACGCCTTGACCACCACCGATGCACAAGGTGGCCAACCCCTTCTTGCCGTCGCGGCGGATCAGTTCGTGCACCAGCGACACCAGAATCCGTGCCCCTGACGCGCCGATCGGATGGCCGAGGGCGATCGCGCCGCCGTTGACGTTGACTTTGCTGGTGTCCCAACCCAACTCTTTACCAACCGACAGCGACTGGGCGGCGAAGGCCTCATTGGCTTCGATCAGGTCCAGGTCCTCGACGCTCCAGCCGGCCTTTTGCAGGGTCAGACGTGTAGCCGGGACCGGGCCAATGCCCATGATCGACGGGTCCACACCGGCGCTGGCATAGGCTTTGATCCGTGCCAGCACCGGAAGGCCCAGCGCTTGCGCTTTAGCGGCGCTGGCCAGCATCAGCACGGCAGCACCATCGTTGAGGGTCGAGGAGTTGCCGGCGGTCACGCTGCCGTCTTTCTTGAATGCCGGATTGAGTTTCGCCAAGGCTTGCGCAGTGCTGTCGATACGCGGCTGTTCGTCGGTGTCGAAGACCAGCGGTTCGCCCTTGCGCTGGGGAATCAGGATCGGCGTGATCTCGCTCTTGAAACGCCCGCCCTCAATGGCTGCGGCGGCCTTCTGTTGCGAGGCGGCAGCGAAGGCATCCTGTGCTTCACGAGAGATCTCGTACTTTTGCGCCAGGTTCTCGGCGGTGATACCCATGTGGTAGTCGTTGAAAGCGTCCCACAGGCCATCCTGGATCATGCTGTCTTGCAGTTGCGCATGGCCCATGCGCAGACCGGTGCGCGCTTTGGGCAGAACATAGGGGGCCAGACTCATATTTTCCTGGCCACCAGCGATCACCAGTTCCGCGTCGCCGCAACGGATTGCCTGGACGGCGAGCTGAACGGCCTTGAGGCCGGAGCCGCAGACCTTGTTCAGGGTCAGGGCAGGGGTGGTATGTGGCAAGCCGGCCTTGATGGCTGTCTGGCGTGCCGGGTTTTGTCCTGCGCCGGCAGTGAGTACCTGGCCGAGGATCACTTCATCAATTTGAGCAGCATCGACACCCGTCTGCTCCAGCAGGCGGCGAATCACAGCGGCACCCAGTTCGGTCGCGGGAATTGCGGACAAAGCACCCTGGAAACTGCCGATGGCAGTACGAGTAGCGGCAACGATTACGACTTCGTTCATGCGTGACCTCATTGAAAAGACAAAATTCGTCGAACAGACCGGGGCATAAATGCCCCGGTTGGGGTTACTGCATGTTCATGCCGCCGTTTACCGAGAAGTCGGCACCGGTGCTGTAGGCGGATTCATCGGAGGCCAGCCAGGCCACGATCGAGGCGATCTCTTCGGGTTGGCCAAGGCGACCGACCGGAATGCCGGCAATCATGCCGTCCAGAATGTCTTTGCGGATTGCCGCAGTCATGTCGGTCTGGATGTAGCCTGGGGAGACGGTGTTGACGGTCACGCCCTTGCCGGAAACTTCCCGGGCCAGTGCCATGGTGAAACCATGGATGCCGGCCTTGGCTGCCGAGTAGTTGGTCTGACCGAACTGGCCACGCTGGCCGTTGATCGACGAGATGTTGATGATCCGCCCCCAGCCCTTGGAGAGCATGCCTTCAATGACTTGCTTGGAGGTGTTGAACAAACTGTTCAGGTTGGTCCCGATCACCGCGTTCCAGTCTTCCGGGGTGAGCTTGCGGAAAGACGCGTCACGAGTGATGCCAGCATTGTTGACCAGTACGTCGACTGGCCCGAAGTGTTCCCGCACCATCTCAAAGGCCTTGCGGGTCGATTCCCAATCGGTGATGTCGGTTTCGACGCATTCGAATTGATAGCCAGCTGCAAGCTGTGTTGCCATCCAGTCATCCTTGCGGCTGGAATTGGCACTGCAGCCGACAATGACCTTGAAGCCTTCCTTGTATAGACGTTGGCTGATTGCTGTGCCAATGCCGCCCATGCCACCGGTTACCACTGCAATACGACTACGCGACTCCATACTTCTACTTCCTTATTTTTCGCTGCAGGAGAGAAGATTGTTCGATATCGACGGGCCGGGCGGAAGTGTTTGTAGGTGACTGATTGGTGTCCAACGGTGCCATACGGGCGTTTTGGCCCGCTGGCAAAAAATGAGGAGTACCTGGTACTGGGATCAATACCTGAAACTCAACAGACAGTTAATATTTGTGCAACATAGTTGAAATATGTTCAGCGTAGGTCAATATTGGCTCCGGACAGGATGTTCGGTTCCACAGGTTATTGAGGACGCTATGTATAGAATGAGTTCAGGTTATGCCAGCGTGCTGGCGAATACGCTTTTGGCTCAAGGACTGGATTTTGCCAGTCTGTGCGAGGAGGCTGGACTTGATGTCACGCTCGTGAATAACCCGGGTGAATTCTGCGAGCGAAGCGTTATCTATCGTTTATGGGACCTGGCCGCTCAGGCCTCGGATGATCCGAATATCGGTTTGAAAGCCTACGGGAATTTCCATCCCAGCGTTTTTCAGATCGTGGGCTACACGATGATGTCCAGTTCGAATCTGAAAAGGGCGCTCGAACGTCTGGTTCGTTTCAGCCCGTTGATTGGTACTGGATTCAGCCTTTTCTTTGTCCAGGAGCAGCAGCATTACCGTCTTGCCGCGCTCGATCATCAGCAACGTGGCTCGGTCAAACCCCGGCAATATACGGATGCAGGGCTGGCTTCGCTGCTGGGTTTTTGCCGTTGGCTGGCGGGTGGCAAGTTGCCGCGACCGTTGAGTGTGGAGTTCGCTTATCCCGAACCTGAAGACACGTCGGAGCATCAGCGGCTTTTTGGCTGTCCACTGCGTTTTGGGGCCGCTTATGACAGCATCTTGTTCGATGGTCAGGAGCTTCTGAATCCGTTGAGTATGGCCAACGAGGCGTTGGCCACGCTCCATGACAGTTTTGCCGAGGCTCAGCTGGACCTGTTGTCCGGCAACTCTATTGTCGCCAGGATTCGCGCGCTGATTACCGAGCGCTTGAGCCAGGGGCAAGGCCAAGGGCAATGTGATATGGAATCGATTGCGGCGGCACTGAGCGTCAGCAAGCGAACGCTTCAACGAGGCCTTGAGAAGGATGGCACGCAATTCAAGGATGTCCTGAACGATGTGCGCCGGCAGTTGGCCGACTTTTATTTGCGCCATTCTCATTTCAACATGAAGCATGTGACGTATCTGCTCGGCTTTCATGATCACAGCAGCTTCCATAAGGCATGCACCCGTTGGTTCGGTATGACCCCCGGTCAGTATCGGACCGACGAGTCGTTGTTTGCGGTCGAGGAAGCCGTGCCGGTCCGACTCATGAACCCCGTGGGTCTGCGCCGAGATCAAAAGATCGCAGGCTTCGCCAGCGCTTACGCCGAACGGATACACCGGTAATTCCTTGTGAAGGCTCATTGAGGCGTTCATTCAGGCTTTGGACCTTTTGTCCTTTTGCTCGCCTTGCGCTTTGGAGCTTTAACTTCAATGGCGGGGGCGGGCGTCGGTGTGATCTCCGGCGGCAGCACTGCCGCAAGCGGGGATGGCTCCGCAGGGGGCTCCTTCTGAATGGCATCTGTTTCGCCGGGCGGTTGGGTCAGGCTAAAACCTGGCAGGGGGACTTCGAGTAGCGCGTGCAGTTCACGCCAGAATTTGCCTTCAGCTCCAGTAATTGTCAGCAGTTCGGGCATCAATTGCCCAACGGCTGCGAGGACCTGTTGGCGTGCCTTGGTGTCCGGGAGTAGCAAGGGCAGGCTGCGCAAGCTTTCTTGCGGGTGGGCAAAAACCAGCAGGTTCTGCAATCGGATGGCTTCGCGCAGGGCTGCGGGCTCATTGCTGTAGTCCTGGACCAGCCGATGCACCTGCTGAATCAATTTCTCGATGCTTTCCTTGCCCGCCTTGTCGCTGTCGCGGCCCAGTAAAAACAGAATCCGCACCAAAGCTTCCAAGGGGCCGCCATGGGGCAGCGCATCCTGCAGGCGTTCGATCAGGGCCTGGTCCTGCTGATCAGCATGTGCCTGGAGATTTCGCGCAGGCTCGTTGCTGGTGAGGACACTCAGTGCGCCGTAAATGCCGTAGAAACACAGCTCCTGGGTGGCGTCACGCACATCGCGATAAGTATTCAGGGCGTCTTGTATCTGGTTGGAGAACAGCTCCTGCCAGGCCAGCAAAGGGTTGTCCTGGCGTGCGGGACGACGATCGCTGCTCACTTGGGAAACGCTCCCGGCTACCCACCAAAGTGCCGGATTCAGGCTGCTCCATAGCACTTGCTGCTGATGGAAGGGGTGTGTCCTGCGCATCAGTTCGGCAACGGGCTCGTTGACTATCTGACGTAGCCACGGACGTATGAACCCGTCGTAAAACGTGCTGTTGATGTCAGACGCACGCTCCACCAGAGAGAATTCGCGATCGTCATCACGGGCCGGCTCGACGTCATCATGGATATCGGCGATTCGCCTTGATTCGAAACGCACGTGGTATTGCACGTCACCGCTGCCTGAGGTGGCCGGCAGATCGTCGATCAGCATTTCGTATAGCCCTGCCGGCAGCGCATTGATGGCTTCGACCGCACCGAGCAACCCACGGTGTTCACGCCGCGCCACCTTGCCGGAAACAAAAATGCCCAAATGGCCGATGCTGGCGTGCCGCAGGTAGACGATGGTACGTCCTGCGTCATGCAATGCGAGATCGCTGGGATAGACATCGGCGATCCAGTTCAATGCCTGTTGTGGAGGGGTGATGTTGTCTCCGTAGGAGCAGAACACCACCACCGGTACTTCGATCCGTTTCAGATCAATGCCGGAGCTCTTGCGGCCGAGGCCGCCGGACAACTGGTTACCGATGAAAAGGTCATCGACAATCATTTCGATTTCTTCGCCATTGAGCAGGGTCGGGCTGCCCCACCAGCGTTCGAAGTCGAGAAAGCGTTCAGCCTCGCTATCGACCTGGCTGAACAGCTGATAATACTTGCCCCAATAGGTGTTGGCCGGGTCCAGGTTTTCGAAATTGCTGACCAGCCAGGTACCGTCGAAACGGTCATTGCCCAAGTCGCTGCCCAGGCGAGCCATCCAGCCGCCACCCAGCAGGCCACCGGTATAGCGCATCGGATTGCGTCCATTGACACCGGCCCAGTACGACAAGGGGGCACCATTAATAATGATCAATCCGGGCAATTCCGGTCGTGTTGCCGCCAATCCCATCAAGGCCCAGCCGGCCTGGCAGTTGCCGATTATGATCGGCTTGCTATTGGCCGGGTGAAGGGCGCTGACGACTTCGATGAACCGGGCCTGGGCTTCGACGATATCGGCCAGGGTTTGCCCAGGCTGTGGTGAGTGACTGAAAGAGATGAAATAGGTGGGGTGGCCGGCTCTGAGGCTTTCGCCTAATACCGAATCCTGTTTGAAGCCGCCGATTCCTGAGCCATGGCCGCCGCGCGGGTCGATGATGATCACCGGCTGGCCTTTGCTGTAGATCCTTTGCTCTGGCCCGGGGAGGATTCGCAACAGTGAATAGTTGACCGGGCGCGGGAGATCGGCGCCTGCGATCAGGATTTCATGATCGAACTTGAGCAGCAGCGGATACCCGGCGCGTTCATGGGCCAGCGTATTGTCGCCGCGCTGGCGCAGGGTGTCCCAGAACAGCAGGCTACGTTGAGCGAGGTCGATGAAGTATTCCTGCCAGTCAGAGGGCGTGGGTTGTCTGAGTTCGCCCCGCTTCAGAGGGGCGAGGGTTTTTTCCTGGCGCTGGCGCAAAGCATCAAGGACATTCAGGGTATTGAGGCGCTGCAGATGACTCAGGTGTTCGAACAGGCCGCGTTGAGAGGAGAGTTTGTCATATTGCGATGCAATAATATCTTCCTGTCCCATGGTGATCTCCTGGCTTTATGCATGAGAAGTAGCTTGCCGGCATCTCATCATTAAAGAGAGCTTGGCTGGCCGTTCGCCTTTCAGGAGTCTATAGCGAATAGTGGCGGGAGGTGAAATATTTTTGTGCGGCGCACAAAAAATCATTGCCAAACGAATTTGTGCACTGCAATATCAAGGCTAACGCGATGACCGGCAGGATCGCTATCGCGCCCTCAGGCCCATGTCGGCCTTTCAGAATCAGGAGATTCAAGCATGTCTTTTTTTAACTTGGAAAAATTGCAAGACGCTCAGAAAGCCAACCTAGACCTCCTGCAGCAAATCAGCGGCAAAATCTTCGCCAGCGTTGAACAGCTCACCCAATTGCAGATCAAGACTCTGCAAGCCTCCACCGAGGAGCAGTTCGACGGTTTTCGCAAACTGCTGGCAGTCCGTGATCCACAAGGGTTCGCTGAGCTCCAGGCTTCTTTCATCCAGCCAAATGTGCAAGCCGAACGCTTGGCTGAGTTCAATCGTCAAGTACAAGCGCTGATTGTTGGCACCCAGTCGGAAATCGCCAAACTGACCACGCGTCAGGTCGAGGCGGGCACCAAGCAGGTGCAAGAGTTCGTTGAAGTGATCAGCAAGAATGCGCCGGCTGGCTCCGAGCCTGTTGTGGCTGCATTGAAGTCGTCGCTGGCCAATGCCGGCACCGTATTTGAAAACGCACAGAAAGCTGTAAAACAGGCTGCTGACGTTGCCCAGAGCACTTTCGATGCAGCGACTGCCGCAACTGCCGCAACCGGGAAAGCTGCGCCAGAGGGCAAGGCAACAAGCGGTAACAAGTAAGTCACATTAGAATGGTTACACTGATGGCGATGGGTTTATTCCCCATCGCCATTTTTTTTCGGCCCGCCACCGGCGCCTGGCTTGCCTTGTGGCGTGCCGCCGAACAGACCGAAGAGGTTCTGAGTGTTCATGTAGAGGGCTTTTGACTGCTCGACATACTGGCGCATCAAGTCCTGCATGACCGGCGCTTGCTGGTGCATGAACTCGCCCCAGGCTTCAGAGGACTGAGCGCCGGTCTGGGACTGGATGTCGATGACCGTCTGAATGCTTTTATCCAGGTAGCTGCCGAGAACGCCCTGGTAAGGACCGTAGAACTGGATAATCCCCATGAGCATCTCAATGGAGAAGATCGGTTGACCGCCACTTTCGGCTTCCAGAATGACCTGCAGCAAAATACTGCGGGTCAGATCCTCGCCCGTCTTGGCGTCGACTACCTCGAACGGGATTTTATCGACGACCAACTGGCGTATATCCGCAAGGGTCAAATGACTGCTGGTGTGCGTGTCATACAGACGGCGATTCGGGTATTTCTTGATCAGACGGGTGGTGTTCCGACTGTTATCTGTCATGCGGGGCTACTCACAGCGAGCCTGATAAGCAGCCATCTTATCCTACTCTGGCCACTACCGCGGATCGGTGAAGCACCTAACCGGGCTGGCGGGGCACTTTAAGGTCAGCACTGAACTGAAACTTGAACAGGGTGCACTCATGGCCATCGATCGACAGCGGATGGCGAGTGAACTCACCCTGGGTGAGGGTGGGGATTACCCTGGACCAAAATGACCGTGCAGGCTGATTGGCGTCGATGTGAAAAATCTGCCATTGACCGGGAAATTTGTTGAGCAGCGCAGATACGACAAACTTCCCGACGCCTCGACCTCGATACCCGCGGCTGACAAAAAAATAGCCGATGTTGTACTGAACATCGTCAAAACGGACATCGTCGTCAATCGTCACGAAGCCGGCAATTTCCCCGTCAACCTTGATCAGGAAGGGGTGCGTCGATGGCTTTCTCCAGTAATCGGGTGTTGGCTGGATGTTGAAAAAGCCATGGTTACCGAATTTCAGCGGGAGCCACTCGCTGAAATCGTAGGTGTAGAACTGCATCAGGTTCTCGATGCATTCGAGTTCATCGCGCTGTACGGGGTGCAGTTCTATCGAAAGCATACCGGGAGCTCCTTCTTACAATCCCTGCGTGACGGGCTGAGTTCACGTCCATTGAAAATGCAAAGTCAGTGTCGAGCGTTCTCTGAGGTCACGATCTGCAGCGGAATATGGATCCGATGCCGTATCGGATCGAAGTCCGGCGTGGTCTGCAGCTCGACCAGCAAGTCGACCAGCGCTGTCGCCAGCAATCGCGGCTGGGAATCGATGACCAGACTGATCAATCCCTGATCCAGGGCTTGTCGCGACAGCTCGGTCGACTCCTGCAGGATACAGCACAGCGATGGCCGCTTCGGCAGCTGCGACAGGGCACTGATGATTCCGTCACCGCCCCCTCCGACCACGCACAGACCCCGCAAGTCGTCATGCCGCGCCAGCAGTTCCAGCGTCGCCTCTTCGGTGACGTCACAGTTGTCCAGGTTGATCACCGCTTCGAGTAGCCGCAACCCCGGTGCGCGCTCCGTCAGGTAACTGCGCAGCCCCTCGACTCGCGCCTGATGGCCGAGAAAGCGGTGGCCGCCGAGCAGCACCCCGATGCTGCCTTTGCGTGAACCACAGGTGTGAGCCAGCAGCCAACCCATGGTGCGTCCGACCTCATGATTATCCAGACCGACGTAAGGCTCATCCGCCGCCTCATGGATGTCGGACAGCAGGGCGATCACCGGAACTCCCGCCTCTCTGATCTGAGCGATGGCTGCATTGATCAGCGGGTGAGCGAAGCTGACCACCGCCAGGCCATCGCACTGCACCGCCAGTTGTTCGATCTGGGCAATGATGGCGCTGGGTGTGCGATCGAATACGTATTCGAAATGGCAGCTCAGGTTGGCGCCGGCCTGACGCTGCGCCACCTCGGTGATGGCGGTGGCAACGTTGCCATAGAACGCCTGGGCGGTGCCGAGCAACAGGATGCCGAAACGGTAGGTGGGGCGACGTTCGCGGATCCGCTGGCCGATCAGCCTCGCGGCGAAATAACCGACCGCTTCGGCGGCCAGGAATACCTGCTCGGCGGTGGCCGGGCTGACCGGAGCTCTGGCGTTGAGCACCCGATCCACGGTGGCGACACTTAAACGCGCGTGCTCAGCAACCGTGGCGATGGTGGGGCGTTTATTGTTGTTCATGGCGGCTCCCGGAAGCGCCTTGATAGAAAACTATCAAGCCTTGCTGGGCCTGGATGATAGCTTGATAGGGAATGTATTCAAGGGCTTGAGGGTGATTTGTGCGCTCTCTATATTTTCGCAAGCGATGCCATCGCGCATCCAGGCAAGTGCCTGAAACCATCAAGCTTGCGGAGAACAATAAAATGCCTGAACGAAACGCAGCCTTTGAATACCCCGGCAAACCCGTGCCTCGGGATTATCGATTGACCGGTCCCGAAGCCGCCCGAGCGGCGCAAAAAGGCCTGGTATCGGCAAGCTGGTACCAATCCCCCATTTCTCGTAAACGCATGAAGGAATTGATGCAGCGCCGCGATGGCCCGGCCTTGCTCGATACCGCAATCTGGTTGCTGGCGATGGTCGTGACCGGGTTCGGTGGTTACTGGTTCTGGGGCTCCTGGGCCTGCATTCCGTTCTTCTTCGTCTACGGGCTGCTCTACGGCACGGCGTCCAATGCCCGTTGGCACGAAGCGGGTCACGGTACAGCGTTCAAAACCCGCTGGATGAATGATGCGGTCTACCAGCTGTCGAGCTTCATGTTCATGTTCGAACCCCAAGTCTGGCGCTGGAGCCATGCACGGCACCACACCGACACCGTTATCGTCGGCCGTGATCCGGAGATCGTCGAACCACGTCCGCCAAGCCTGATAAATATGGTGCTGAGCCTGTTCAGAATGCCTTACGCGTTGAAGACGATGGGGTCAGTCTGCCGGCATGCGGTAGGGCGGATGGGTGAAGAAGAGCAGACGTTCATCCCCGAATCCGAGTGGCCCAAGGTGGTGAGGGACGCACGCGTCTGGCTAGCAATTTATGCGTTTACCGTGGGCGCTGCGCTTTATCTGCAGAGCTGGTTGCCGCTGATGTTTATTGGTCTGCCGACCCTCTATGGCGGTTGGCTGTCCTACCTGTTCGGCCTGTCGCAGCATGTCGGCCTGGCTGAGGACGTACTCGATCACCGCAGCAACTGCCGTACGATTTACATGAACCCGGTGCTGCGCTTTATGTACCTCAACATGAACTATCACCTTGAGCATCACATGTATCCGATGGTGCCTTTTCACGCGCTGGCGCAGCTTCACGAGGAGATCCGCCACGACTGCCCGCCGCCTTACACCAGTCTGTTCGAGGCCTTCAAGGAAATCATCCCGACCATCTGGAAGCAGCGCAAAGACCCGACCTATTTCGTCCGTCGCCCTTTGCCACAACGCGCAGCGCCGGCCGCCAACGTCCAGGCAGAACCTGAAGTAACGCCGGCCTGACACCTTCCTGTCTGTACCACTACAAGAGAAAACGCCATGACCGATCAATGGATCGATGTATGTGCCGTGGGCGATATCGACGAAGAAGATGTCATTCGTTTCGACCATGGCCAGCACACCTATGCCGTCTACCGCTCCGCCGACAGCGAGTTTTTCGCCACGGCGGGCCTGTGCACCCACGAATCCATCCACCTGGCCGATGGCCTGGTGATGGAGCACGTCGTCGAGTGCCCCAAGCACAACGGGCGTTTCGACTACCGCTCCGGCAAAGCCCTTGGCGCGCCGGTGTGCGTCAACCTCAAGACCTATCAGGTCCGGGTCGAGGCGGGTCGTGTCCTGCTCGCTATTACGGTTTAACTGCACGGAGTCTGTGCCATGAATCCTGACAACGATCCACTGGTTATCGTGGGTGCCGGGCATGCGGGTGGTCGCGCGGCCTTGACCTTGCGCGGCGAAGGTTATAGCGGTCGCCTGATTCTGATAGGCGATGAGTCCCACCCTCCCTATGAACGTCCGCCGCTGTCCAAGGGACTGTTACAGGGCACGATTGATCTGGCGGGCTGCAGCCTGTGCGATACCGCTCAGCTCGCCGAACTGGACATCGAACACCTGGCCGGCAACCCGGTGAAATGCCTGGATCCGCAGCAGCATCGTCTGCAGTTGGCCGACGGCAGCTGGTTACATTACGCCCGTTTGCTGCTCGCGACTGGGGGGAGGGCGCGGCTGTTGCCCTCAGTGCCCGAGCATCTGCCCAACGTGCTTTATCTGCGTACCCATGACGAAGCCATCGCACTGCGCGCTTCGCTACGACACGGCGCCCGATTGGTGATCATCGGTGGCGGCTTCATCGGACTCGAAGTCGCCGCGACCGCCCGTGCCCTGGGTTGCACGGTGACTTTGCTCGAAGCCGGGCCGCGCCTGGCGGGCCGCGTCCTGCCGCAGCGCCTGTCCAGTGTCCTGCTGGAACTGCATCGCCGTCAGGGCGTGGATGTCCGACTGAACGTGGCCATCGAAGCGGTGCTGGGCGCCACTCGCGCCGAGGCGGTGCAACTGGTCGACGGCCAGTTGTTGCCCTGCGATCTGGTCGTGGTGGGTATCGGCATGCAACCGAACACCGAGTTGGCCGTGGCTGCCGGGCTTGAGGTCGGTCAGGGCATTCGCGTCGATGCGCAGTTGCGCACCAGTGCGCCGGACATCTTTGCGGCAGGCGACGTCTGTGAGTTTCGTCTGCACCCGCAAGGGGGGGTCCAGCGTCAGGAAACCTGGCGCAACGCCGAAACCCAGGGCCGTCACGCCGCCCTGAACCTGCTGGGCGGCGAGCAGCCCTACGACGTCATTCCCGGCTTTTGGTCCGATCAGTACGACTGGGGGCTGCAAACCGTGGGCGTAATCGCAAACACCGAACCGACGGCGAGCCGGACAACCCCGGGTGGCGGTTTCCTGTTGTTCTACCTCGATGCCGAACAACGTCTGCTAGGGGCTTGCGGCTGGGGCCAGGGCAATAGCATCGCCAAGGACATCAAGTTGTGCGAACGGCTGATCGCCAACCATAACCCCCTCTCGGCGGTCGCTTTAGCCGATGCCGATGTATCGCTCAAACAACTGCTGAGGAACTGACATGCGCGAATTCCTGGTGTTTCAGTCCTTGTGGGCCATGCAAGATCACCGTGGCCACTGCGATCTTTCCATTGAGGCGCAACTGGAGAAGATCGCCGCCGCCGGTTTCGACGGGATCACCGACCATTTCTGGCTCGCGCCACAGGCTGCACGCCTGAGTGCCGCCGCCAAGGCGCAAGGCCTGCAAATCGAAGGTCAGCTGTTCCCCCGCACCGTGGATGATCTGGCAGCGGCGATCGATGTCGCCTCCCGCTACGGATGCCACCATCTCACGCTACAAGCCGATGTCCGGCCGCGCACGCTGACGCAGGCGATCGAGCTGATTGAAGGCTGGCAGCGTCTGGCCGAGCAGGTGGACTTTCCGATCCTCCTGGAAACCCATCGTTACCGCCTCACCAGTGACCTGTTGTTCACCCTCGACATTCTCGCGCAAATGCCCGACCTCAAGTTGCTGGCCGACTTGTCCCACTATGTCGTGGGCCGCGAACTGCCAGAACCGGCCGCTGCCGAGGACGACGAACAGATCCATACCATCCTGCGTCACAGCTGGGGCTTCCATGGCCGTGTGGCCAGTTGTGAACAGGTCCAGGTCCCCCTGAGTTTCGCCCAGCACCGACCCTGGCTGGAGCGTTTCCTGGGTTGGTGGCGCTATGGGATCGAGGATTGGCTGGCCCGCCCGAACACGCCCGCCAGCCTGTCCTTCACCTGTGAACTCGGCCCGCCACCCTATGCCATCACCGGTGCCGACGGAGGCGACATCACCGATCGCTGGGCCGAAGCGCTGATCCTTAAGGACCTGATGCGCAAGGTCTGGAATGACAGCCTGGCGCAACATCGTCGGATGGAAACCAGTCGTTCGCCAGGGTCGTAGATACCGTCTTACGCCTCACCAGGCATCGCAACGCTAATCCCGGGTGAAAATTTCCAGCAGATGGCCGTCCGGATCATCGAAATACACTCTTCGCCCACCGTCGAGCCGGTTGATTTCGCCCGGGCGCAGCTTGCAGGGATCGGCCCAGTAGGGGAGTTCTCGACTCTGTATACGGGCGAAAACCGGGTCAAAGTCGTCCTCGCCGATCAGGAAGGCATAGTGCTGGGAAGAAAACTCGTCGTTGTCGTAGTAATCGAGCGAGACACCGTTATCGAGCTGGACAATCAGCATCGGACCGAATGGGACAGGGCTGGGCAGGCCCAGGATGTCCACGAGAAATGTCGCAGATTTTTGCTTGTCGCGGCACCAGACGATGGTGTGGTTCAACTGCACGCTCACGTTACGATCCCCCTTGCACGACGGTGCATTCAGGTTAGGCGATATTGGGCTTTCTCACGAGATGTCGCAGTGCTGGCTCATTGCCGAGTTCGACATAGCATTCGCCTTCGGTGATCAGGTGGAAGATCACCATGCGCAGGCTCTGCGACGAAGCGTCCATTGTTGTGCTCCGGTGCTTGCAGGGTCTGTGATTGTGAGCGCCTCGCCGCGCGGCGCAAAACCGCCGGACGATCGGGCAGCCCTGGCCGACGATCGGGCAGGACGCCGACCTGCCCGAGCGCGATAGTTGTCCAACAGGAGCACTGCCGTCCCTGTCATCAATCACAAGGTGGAGGTTGCCATGCCTGAGTTCGTCATCGAGCGCGAAATTCCGGGAGCCGGAACACTGCCAGAACGGGACTTGAAAGCGATCGCACAAAAGTCCTGCAAGGTCCTGCGCGAGATGGGGCCGCAAGTACAGTGGCTGCATAGTTACGTCACGGGCGAGAAAATTTATTGCGTGTATATCGCACCGAACGAGGAACTCGTCAGGGAGCACGCAAGACAAGGCGGTTTTCCTGCCAATAGCGTTTCCCGAGTCACCTCCATCATTGGCCCGACAACGGCGGAGTAATCGCCCTCCAGTACCCTGCCTGCATTCCAGCCCATACAGAGTCAGCTCCCATGAGCACATCCCTTGATTTAAACGCCCTGAAAAACCGTCAGATGATTGCGTGGGCCAGTGGCGACTATGCCGTGATCGGCACAACTTTACAGATCGTCGGGGAGCTGCTGGCGGAGGCCTGCGACCTGCGTTGCGATGAGCTCGTGCTTGATGTAGCGGCCGGCAATGGCAATGCCACACTCGCCGCAGCGCGTCGAGGTTGCAAGGTGACCTCGACCGATTACGTGGCCGCTTTGCTCGAACGTGGCGAGGACCGGGCCAGGGCAGAGAACCTGGAGGTGATCTTTCAGGTGGCCGATGCCGAGGCACTGCCCTTCGAGGACGCGAGCTTCGACGTGGTGCTGTCGACGTTCGGCGTAATGTTCGCGCCCGACCAGCCAAAGGCGGCCTCCGAGCTGGCGCGGGTGTGTCGCCCGGGGGGACGGATCGGTCTTGCCAACTGGACCCCGGAAGGTTTCGTCGGTCAGATGTTCACGACGCTGGGTCGGCATTTTCCACCACCAGCGGGCGCACAACCGCCTTCGTTGTGGGGCTCGGAAGCGCATCTGCATTCGCTTTTCGCTGAGTGCGCTGACAATGTCACCGTGACGCGGCGGATGTTCAACTTCCGCTACCGCTCGGCCGCGCATTTCATTGAGACTTTCCGCGCCTGGTACGGCCCGATCCACAAGGCCTTCGCGGCGCTGTCCGCTGAGGGGGCCATGGCGCTGGAAAGTGACCTGAGGAAATTGCTGGACACGATGAATCGGGCTGGCGAAGCGTCGCTGGTGGTGCCGGGTGAATATCTGGAGGTGGTTATCACGCGGCGTTGAGTCTAGTGGCCTGTGTGGCTAGTTCTGTTAGTCAACTTCGGCGCCAGCAGCCCATATCCTGCGTTGCTGTTCCTCGCCATAGCGGGCTATGACTCGTCACAGCGCCTTGGCTCTGGGCCGCCGGCATCCGAATTTGAGCTAACGAACTAGCCACACAGGCCACTAGTGTTGGTAGGGAGCCGAAGCTCCCTCGCCACAAAGGTCGCCGGGTTAGTCTCTGTTGCCCACCCTCAGGCTCAAGCCACCGCGGCCTGAAGACAGGACGCTCCCGGAGGGCAGGGGCCAAGCAGCCGTTCTATTGCGCCGGTCACCAGGTTCTCTATCAATTCTTCGCGCTCCCGATCATTGAGGCTGTGCTGTGCCACCCAGGACGGGGCGCTGTTGAGCAAGGATGCAATGGCATGTCCGGCGGCCAGCAGTCCATGTTCGGTCAACTGAGTTCGATGGCCAAGCATCGCCAGCAACTGGCGTTCGTATTGCTCGCGCAGCTGCCTGACCCGCTGCTGCTGGTCATCATTCAGGCAGCAACTGTCGCGTTCGGCCAGGCGAAAGTGTCGAGGGAGTTCCCGATGCAGTTTCAGGTGCGCGCGGATGATCACTTTCAAGCTGTTGCGCCCAGGGCCGGCTTTTTTCTCGTTTCGTCTCAGGGTAGCCAGCAGCTCTTCGTAGAATTCTTCGATCAGGTCGAGCAGCAAGTGCTGCTTGCTCGGGTAATGATGGTAAAGCGAGCCAGGCGCAAGCCCTAGATAGGTCGCCAGCTCGCGCATCCCTACCTGGCCGAAACCCTTGTTGGCAAACAGCTCGAGCGCCTTGTCTCGATGCTGCGCGAAGCGAGAGCAGCGCTCAGGCATAAGCATGGAAGCCGCGCCCGCTTTTGCGGCCCAGATAACCGGCCGCGACCATTTCTTTGAGCAGCGGCGCCGGGCGGTATTTACTGTCGTTGAAACCGTCGTAGAAGGCTTCGAGAATCGCCAGCAAGGTGTCCAGCCCGATCAGGTCGGCCAGTGCCAGCGGGCCTATCGGTTGATTGCAGCCAAGACGCATGCCGGTATCGATGTCTTCAGCGCTGGCCAGCCCCTCCTGAAACACCAGAATCGCTTCATTGATCATCGGCACCAGAATCCGGTTGACCACAAAGCCTGGACGGTTGCCGGCAGTGATGGCGGTCTTGCCCAGCCGTTGCGCCAGCTCCAGCGCCAGGACATGGGTGGCATCGCTGGTCTGCAAGCCGCGAATGACTTCAATCAGCCCCATCATCGGCACCGGATTGAAGAAGTGTAGGCCGATGAACCGTTCGGGCTGACTCACGCTGGCGGCGAGCTGAGTAATAGACAACGAAGACGTGTTCGAGGCAATCACACAGTCGGCGCTGACTTGCGCGGCGATCTGTTGCAGTACCCGCAGTTTCAGGTCGAGGTTTTCGGTCGCGGCTTCGATCACCAGTTGAGCGTTTTGCAGGGTCGCGTAGTCCGTGCTGGTCTGGATGTTGTCCAGCGCCGCGAGCTTTTGCTCCCGGGAAAGGAGCTGTTTGGCGATTTGCCGGTCCAGATTCTTGCCCACGGTCGCCATAGCGTTTTGCAGCGCGGTCCCGGAGATATCCAGCAGCGTCACGTTGAAGCCGGCAAGGGCACAGATTTGCGCAATGCCGTTGCCCATGGTGCCAGCGCCGATCACACCGATGTTTTGCAGATTCATGTTCGGGTACTTCCTTAATCAAACGCGTTCGAACAGCACGGCGATGCCCTGGCCACCGCCAATGCACATGGTCGCCAAGGCATAACGTCCCTGACAGCGGTGCAGCTCGTAAATGGCTTTGGTGGCGATAATCGCGCCGGTGGCACCGACCGGATGGCCCAGGGAAATGCCCGAACCGTTCGGGTTGAGCTTGTGCGGATCGAAGCCCAACTCCTGCGCCACGGCACAGGCTTGGGCTGCGAACGCTTCGTTCGATTCGATCACATCAAGGTCGGCGACGGTCAGGCCTGCACGCTTGAGAACCAGTCGGGTGGCGGGGATCGGCCCCAGGCCCATCATCGACGGCTCAACCCCGGCGTGAGCGTAACCCACCAGCCGGGCCATGGGCTTGAGGCCTTGCTCGCGAACGACCGCTTCGGTGGCCATGATCAATGCGCCTGCACCGTCATTGAGTCCGGAGGCGTTGCCTGCAGTGACGCTGCCATCTTTCTTGAATGCAGGTTTCATAGCGCTTAGTTGCTCGGCACTGACATCTGCTCGTACATGCTCGTCAATGGCGAAAGACACCGTGCCTTTGCGTGTCGCCACTTCAATCGGCACGATCTGCTCGACAAAACGCCCTTCGGCAATGGCCCGGGCTGCACGTTGTTGGCTGACAAGGGCCAGTTCATCCTGCATCTGGCGACTGATGCCATAGTGCTCGGCAATGTTCTCCGCGGTGATGCCCATATGGAAGCCGGCAAAGGGATCCTGCAGAACCCCAAGCATGTAATCGATAGCCTGCACATCGCCCATTCGTGCACCCCAGCGCGCTTGCGGCAGCAGGTAAGCACCGCGGCTCATGGACTCGACGCCACCGGCCAGCACGGCCCCGGCATCGCCCAACATCAAACTTTGCGCGGCGCTGACAATGGCTTGCAAACCGGAGCCGCACAGGCGGTTGACGTTGAACGCAGGGGTTTCTTTCGACAGGCCGGCATTCATTGCCACGGCCCTGGAAATGTAGGCATCGCGGGCTTCGGTGGGGATCACATGACCCATCACCGCATGGCCGATATGCTCGGGCGCCAGGCCCGAGCGCTCAATGGCCGCGCGGCAAACGTCGGTTGCCAACTGGATAGGGGTCACGTCCTTCAGCGATCCGCCGAAACTGCCAATGGCGGAGCGCACCGCGCTGACGACGAAAATATCGGAATTGTTCATATCGACTCCTGGAATCAATGTTGCAATCGTTGGCAGTCAGCGACTGGCGTACCATGGGCGCCGTCCGGCTTCAGACGCCCCTACCTGGTATGGATGTGAGTCTAGAGTCCGCAGCAGCGCTGGCCTATGCCATAACTGTTCAAGGACATTGGCGTTTTTTGCCATTTTCAGGCGATGAAGAGAGAAACGTTCAAATGCGGGAAAAGGATTCGGTTGCCGTCTACTTTATGCATGCAATGCTCCATGCACTGCGTGAGAACCCACAGCGCCTGCGGGCGGTACTCGAGCAGGCGGGAATCGACCCGGCGCTGATGGACCAGCCCACGGCGCGGGTGCCGGCCAGTGCTTTTGCAGCGTTGTGGTTGATCCAGATTCGCGAGTTGAACGACGAGTTCTTCAAGCTCGACTCCCACGGCATGCCGCCTGGCAGTTTTGCCTTGATCTGCCGGGCATTGATTCAGGAGCCGAATCTGGAGAAGGCCATGCGCCAGTGCCTGGCCAACTTCGCGCTGTTCCTGCGGGACTTTCGCGGCAGTTTGAGTGTGCGCGGCAAACGCGCCGTCATCAGCCTGCAGACCCGATCGGACAACAACGACGTCAGTCGTTTCGGCGAAGAGACGTTCCTGGTGTTGATGATCAGTCTGCTGTGCTGGCTGGGTGGGCGGCGAATTCCCATCGATCGCGCGGATTTCCGCCATGAACGTTTGTCGCTCAGTGATGATCCATTGCTCTGGGGCGCCAACCTGACTTTCGGCGCGCAGCGCACTGAAATCGAGTTTGCCAGTCGCTACCTGCGTCTGCCGGTGGTTCAGGATCTTGCATCACTCAAAGTGTTTCTGCGCAGTGCGCCGCAATGGCTGGTGATTCGCTTTCGTAACCAGCATGGCCTGGCGGCACAGATCCATCAGCGTCTGCGAAACAGCCATTACGGCCAATGGCCTACTTTGCAGACCTTCGCAATAGAACAGCATCTGAGCCCCAGTACCTTTCGCCGAAAACTGGAGCGCGAAGGCTGTTCGTTTCAGGAGATCAAGGACGAAGTGCGCCGCGGCGTTGCTTTTGAACAGCTGCGCCAGAGCCGGGCGAGCATCACCGAAATTGCCGAGCAGATCGGCTTTCAAGAACCCAGCGCGTTCCACCGGGCGTTCAAGAAGTGGACGGGGGAAAGTCCGGGGCGCTATAGGGCAAGGTTTCAGGACAAGCCCTGATCCCAGTCAGTCAAGAAGAATAAGCGTCGGGCACAAAACCTGTGGCGAGGGGGCTTGTTCCCGGCACCTCTGATCCTCGTAGATTCTTTGAGGATGTTTACAGGTTGATGGGTAAGGAGTGGAAAGATGAGCTTTATAGCGCCAGTCTTGAAGATCGATCCACTTGGTGATTAGGGTGGAGGAGTTGGATCGTTCCCACGCTCTGCGTGGGAATGCCTCACTGGACGCTCCGCGTCCGCTTCGGCAGTGACGCAGAGCGTCACGGGCTGCATTCCCACGCGGGAGCGTGGGAACGATGCATAGGGCCAGTCTTGAAGATCAATCTTCCAACCGTTATATGGCCCTCACCAGCAACGATTGCGATATCCCGGCTCTGTTTGTCGACACTCAAGCTCCCCTCGATGTGTTACTGGAGGCTGCCGATCACCGCATTCGGGCGGTCACTCAGGTGATGGAGAGCCTGGCCATGGCCGGCGCGATTCAAACCGGGCTTCTTCCGGGCATCTCTATCCGGTGCTGATGCACCCGTCGATAAAGCGTCGCACGGGAAATACCCAAGGCTTTTGCGGCGGCTATCGGTTTCCAGCGGTGACGGACCAATGCATCGAGCAGCGCCTGACGCTCTGGACAATCGGTGGTTTCGTTGCAGCCGGTCGAGGGCAGGGCGTCGAGCCCTGAACCCTGTAGTTGCCCCGGCAAATGACTCAACTGGATGACGTGCGCCTCACACACGGCGCAGGCGTAGCGCAGGACATGGCGCAGCTCACGGACATTGCCCGGCCAGCGATAGCCGAGCAGGCACTCCAGCGCTGCGGTGCTGATTTTCACCGACACACCGCACAGCTCCGATTCCTCAGCGAGAACGCGGTTGATCAACGCCAAACGGTCACTGCGTTCGCGCAAGGGCGGCAACTGGAAGCGCGCTCCGCCGAGGCGAAAGTACAGATCTTCACGAAAATCTCCGCTCCTGACCAGTCCTTCCAGGTCACGGTGGGTCGCACAGATCACCTGAATATCCACGACCCTGGACCGAGAAGCGCCCAGTGGCGCTACTTCACCCTCCGCCAGGACCCGCAGTAACCGGGTCTGCAAAGCCAGCGGCATGTCACCAATTTCGTCGAGGAACAGCGTGCCGGTATCGGCCTGTTGCAGCAGGCCTTGCAGGCCTTTGCTCGATGCGCCGGTGAAGGCCCCGGCAACATAGCCGAACAGTTCACTCTCGATCAGGCTCTCCGGGATCGCTGCACAGTTCACCGCGATGAAAGGGCGCTCGCGTCGGCTGCTCGCCTGGTGCAGTTGACGGGCGAACACTTCCTTGCCGGATCCGGTTTCCCCCTGAATCAGCACCGGCAAGTTACGGTCCTTGACTCGTACCGCCAGGCGCAGGCTTTCGGCGATACGCGGGTCAAGTTCCGTGGCGGCGATTTCAACCCGCGAGGACCTATTGGCAGGACGGCGAGGGGCGCTCAAGCGTGCATGCAGTTCACTCTGCCCGCCGTGATTGCGCAGCAGGCAAAGGGACTCGTCCGTCGCTCGATGCAGGATCTGCTGGTCGAATACCTGGCCGATATGCTCGGGGAGTTGACCGTAGCGCTGCAGCAAAAACTGGCGTGCTGCCGGGTTCAGCGCCTTGAGGCTGCCGTCCTCATCCCAGGCGAACAGGAAGTCGGGCTGGCTATCAACATAACCGGGGGTGCTGTGGGCACGCAGCACCCAGTAACCCTGGACGCTGTTCATGAAAAACGCGTGTTCGATTTCCCGGGCGCTCTGCACCACCATTTGCCGGATCAGGTGCTGGGAACGGCGGTCATCGGGGGACTGCACGGCCGACACATCGAGTACCCCGAGCAACTCGCCCTGTGGGTCGAAGACCGGCGCGGCAGAGCAGGTCAGACCGATGAACGCCGCGCGGAAATGATCACGTTTGTGGACCGTGACCGGCGCCTTGGCGGTGAGTACCGCAGCTACTCCGCAGGTGCCTTCTTCGCCTTCCGACCAGCAGGTGCCCAGATACAACCCGGCCTTGCGGCAGTCATTGCGAATTGCCGCATCGACCCGATAGTCGATGGTCTGGCCCTGTGCGTCGGTAAGCAGCACGCAGTAGTCAGCGTCGCGTACCCGGCCATGGAGGCGGGCAACTTCTTCGCTGGCGATACGCAGGAACAGTTCGGAGCGCTCGCGGCATTCATTGAGCACATTCTGCGAAAGAATACGCGGCCCCTGCAACGAGCCGGGGTCGAGATGGTGCTGCTCCATGGAGCGGCGCCAGGAATCGAGAATCAGGCTCGGTACCGGCACTTGCGGCAAGTGCGCGGCATTCTTCAGTACGCGACTGACGCAATCCACATGGGCCTTAGAGTGTGCGGAAAGCATAGGGCCTCCGTTTCCAGCTTTTTGTAGTTGTGCGGCCATTAAGCGCTGTTCATAGCCTTCAGACAAGCGACAGGACGCCGACCGATCGAGGTGAGACGCAACGTCTCAGCGTCTCGCTTTCCTTGCGCGCAACCTGACATGCCGCGTCTCAGAAACGGCGTGCCCCGGGTGCTCCCATATTCTTCATGAACCTCTCTAGTTCGGGCGTTTTCAGCGACTTACAGCGTTATGGCATCGGCCTTGCTCTAGCCCAGGCAACCATAACAATAACGAGAGGTTCCTGTATGTCCCACTGCCGATCCGTTTCCCTGGGCTGCTCCCGACCTGGCTGTTCGACTGTCCGGGTTACGCCATGAGCCGTGCGCCATTGACGGTGGGGATCATTGCCAATCCGGCGTCGGGTCGAGACCTGCGGCGGTTGACCGCCAATGCCGGGCTGTTTTCCAGCACCGACAAGGTCTCAGTGATTCAGCGTCTGCTAGCTGCATTCGGTGCTACTGGCGTCGAGCAGGTGCTGATCCCCACCGACATGACCGGCATCGCCGCGGCAGTGCTGAAGAACAGCCAAAGCCGACAGGCACGCGCCAGTCATTGGCCAGCTCTGGAATTTCTCGACATCACCCTGCGCCAGAGCGTCGAAGACACCCGCAAGGCGGCGCGTTTGATGGCCGAGCGCGGCGTGTCGCTGATTGCAGTCCTGGGCGGCGACGGTACCCACAAAGCGGTGGCGGCCGAGATTGGCGATATCCCGTTGCTGACCCTGTCCACCGGCACTAACAACGCCTTTCCCGAATTGCGCGAAGCCACCAGTGCCGGTCTGGCTGGCGGGCTTTTCGCCAGCGGGCGGATTCCTCCCGAGATTGCCCTGCGACGCAATAAACGCCTGTTAGTCCGCGAGCCCACCCGAGGTGTGTGCGAATGGGCATTGGTGGACGTTGCAGTGTCGTCGTTGCCGTTTATCGGCGCTCGGGCGATCAGCCGCGCAGCGGATCTGGCGGAGGTTTTCGTGACTTTCGCCGAGCCCCAGGCCATCGGGCTTTCGGCGCTGTGCGGCTTGTGGTTTCCGGTGTCCCGCCAGGCCCCGGGCGGAGCCTGGATGCGCCTTGATCCGCAATCTTGCGAGGCGTTGCTGGTACCACTGGCGCCTGGTCTGTTGCAAGGCTGCGGGGTACTCGCCGCCGGCAGCCTGGAGCCGGGCGTCGCCCATTGCCTGTCGTTGCCCAGCGGCACCCTGGCCCTGGATGGCGAACGGGAAATCGAGTTCAACGCCCATGACCGGCCCACCGTCACCCTCGATGCCTGCGGCCCGCTGAGCATCGATGTAACCGCCGCACTGGCCTACGCGGCGCAACGCCGACTGCTGTCCATCGGCCGTGAACACCCGCAACACCCCATGAATCTTTCGACTCGAGACAACCCTGGAGAATAAAGATGTCGACACACCTGTCCGCTGATCAATTGCTGCATGCCTACAAGGTGATGCGCACCATCCGCGCTTTCGAAGAGCGCCTGCACGTGGAGTTCGCCACCGGCGAGATTCCCGGTTTTGTCCACCTCTACGCTGGCGAAGAAGCCTCCGCTGCCGGGGTCATGGCCCATCTTGGCGATGACGATTGCATCGCCTCCAACCACCGTGGCCACGGTCATTGCATCGCCAAAGGCGTCGATGTGGACGGGATGATGGCCGAGATCTACGGCAAGAAAACCGGGGTCTGCCAGGGCAAGGGCGGCTCCATGCATATTGCCGATTTCGAGAAAGGCATGCTCGGCGCCAACGGTATCGTTGGTGCCGGAGCACCCCTGGTAGTCGGCGCGGCGCTGGCGGCCAGACTCAAGGGCACCGACAGCGTGGCGGTGGTGTTTTTCGGTGACGGCGGCTCTAACGAAGGCGCGGTGTTCGAAGCGATGAACATGGCTTCGGTGTGGAATCTGCCATGCCTGTTCATTGCCGAGAACAACGGTTATGCCGAGGCCACGGCGTCCAACTGGTCAGTGGCCTGCGATCACATTGCCGACCGTGCCGCCGGGTTCGGCATGCCTGGGGTCACGGTGGACGGTTTCGACTTCTTCGCCGTTCAAGAAGCCGCCGGCGCCGCCGTCGAACGTGCCCGCGCCGGCGAGGGTCCGTCGCTGATCGAAGTCAAATTGACTCGCTACTACGGCCACTTCGAGGGCGATGCCCAGACCTATCGGGCCCCCGACGAAGTGAAGCATTTTCGCGAGCATAACGACTGCCTGATGCAATTTCGCGAGCGCACCACTCGGGCCGGGCTGGTCGATGCCAGCCAACTGGACCAGATCGACGATGAGGTCGAGCGGCTGATCGAAAACGCGGTGCGCAAGGCCAAATCCGATCCCAAACCGACGGCGGCCGACCTGCTCACCGACGTTTACGTCTCCTATCCCTGAACGCCCCCAATAACAAGAATCGAGACCTTCATCATGGCGAGAAAAATCAGCTATCAACAGGCAATCAATGAAGCCCTGGCCCAGGAAATGCGCCGCGACCCCAGTGTATTCATCATGGGCGAGGACGTGGCGGGTGGCGCCGGTGCCCCCGGTGAAAACGACGCCTGGGGTGGTGTGCTCGGGGTCACCAAAGGGCTTTACCACCAATTTCCCGGACGGGTACTGGACACTCCCTTGTCCGAACTGGGCTATGTCGGTGCTGCTGTCGGCGCTGCGACCTGCGGTGTGCGGCCGGTATGCGAGTTAATGTTCGTCGACTTTGCCGGCTGTTGCCTGGACCAGATCCTCAATCAGGCGGCGAAATTCCGCTATATGTTCGGCGGCAAGGCCTCTACGCCGCTGGTCATCCGCACTATGGTCGGCGCCGGCCTGCGGGCGGCCGCTCAGCACTCGCAAATGCTCACCTCTCTGTGGACCCACATCCCCGGCTTGAAAGTGGTCTGCCCGTCGACGCCCTATGACGCCAAAGGTTTGTTGATCCAGGCGATTCGCGACAACGATCCGGTGATTTTCTGTGAGCACAAGATGCTCTACAGCATGCAAGGCGAGGTGCCGGAAGAGCTCTATGCGATTCCTTTTGGCGAGGCCAACGTCCTTCGCGATGGCAAGGACGTAACCCTGGTTTCCTACGGCCGCACGGTCAATCTGGCGATGGACGCGGCCCGCAGTCTGGCGGGGCGCGGTATCGACTGCGAGGTGATCGACCTGCGCACCACCAGCCCGCTGGATGAGGACAGCATCCTTGAAAGCGTGGAAAAGACCGGACGCCTGGTGGTGATCGACGAAGCCAACCCGCGCTGTTCGATGGCCACCGACATTTGCGCACTGGTGGCGCAAAAAGCCTTTTCGGCCTTGCGGGCACCGACCGAAATGGTCACCGCGCCGCATACTCCGGTGCCGTTCTCCGACGCCCTGGAGGACCTGTACATCCCTGACGCGGCGAAGATCGAAGCCGCGGTGCTCAAGCTCATCGAGTGGAGGACGCGCCCATGAGCCAGATCCACACCCTGACCATGCCCAAGTGGGGGCTGTCGATGACTGAAGGGCGGGTCGACGTCTGGCTCAAGGAGCAGGGCGATGCCATCGTCAAGGGCGATGAAGTGCTCGATGTGGAAACCGACAAAATTTCCAGCAGTGTCGAAGCGCCGTTTTCCGGGGTATTGCGACGCACCATTGCGCGTCAGGACGAAACCCTCTCGGTCGGTGCCTTGCTCGGCATCATCGTCGAGGGAGAAGCCAGTGAGGAAGAAATCGACGCGGTGGTCGAGCAGTTCCAGGCCAGCTTCGTGCCGGGAGATGCTGGTGATGAAGACAGCGGGCCAGCACCGCAAAAGATCGAGCTGGACGGGCGCATCATTCGCTATTTCGAGCGCGGAGACGGCGGCACGCCGCTGCTATTGATACATGGCTTCGGCGGCGATCTGAACAACTGGATGTTCAACCACGAAGCGCTAGCCGCCGGGAGACGGGTGATCGCACTGGATCTGCCGGGCCACGGCGAGTCGGGCAAGACGCTATTGCGCGGTGACCTTGATGAATTGAGTGAGGTGGTACTGGCGTTACTTGATCATCTGGACATTAAGGCCGTGCATCTGGTCGGGCATTCCATGGGCGGGGCGGTGTCCTTGAACACTGCGCGGCTTGCAGCACAGCGGGTGCGCTCGCTGACCCTGATCGGCAGCGCTGGTCTGGGGGCGCAGATCAATGGCGATTACCTGCAAGGCTTCATTGACGCGACCAACCGCAACGCGCTCAAGCCACAACTGGTGCAATTGTTCTCCAATGCAGAATTGGTGAACCGTCAGATGCTCGAAGACATGCTCAAGTACAAGCGACTGGAAGGTGTCGATAGCGCCTTGCGCCAACTAGCCTCGACGCTGTTCGCCGCAGGGCAACAGCAGGTCGACCTGCGTGCAGTGGTGCAAGACGGACCGCAACCGGTGCTGCTGATCTGGGGCAGCGATGACGCGATCATTCCGGTTGCGCACACCGAGGGTTTGTCAGCGCAGGTCCAATTGCTCCCGGGCCAGGCGCACATGGTGCAAATGGAAGCGGCGGAGCAGGTCAACCGGCTGATTCTCGACTTTGTGCAACAACACTGACGGCGTCCCCGGCTGCCTTCGCGGCAGTCGGGACTGAGCGATTTCAAGGAGAAACGATCCATGAGTCTTTCAAGCAAGCAAACCCGCAGCATGCGCGCAGCCGTCTGGCATGGCCGCAACGATATCCGCGTGGAAGACGTGCCGCTGCCCATCGCGCCACCTGCCGGCTGGGTGCAGATCCGCGTGCAGTGGTGCGGCATCTGCGGCTCCGACCTGCATGAATACGTTGCAGGGCCGGTGTTCATCCCGGTAGACGCACCGCACCCGCTGACCGGGATCAAGGGCCAATGCATTCTCGGCCATGAGTTCTGCGGTGAGATTGTCGGGATGGGTGCCGATGTAAACGGCTTCACGGTCGGTGAGCAAGTGGCCGCCGATGCCTGTCAGCATTGCGGCACCTGCTACTACTGCACCCACGGGCTGTACAACATTTGCGAGAACCTGGCCTTCACCGGGTTGATGAACAACGGTGCCTTCGCCGAGCTGGTCAACGTCCCGGCCAACCTGCTGTACAAACTGCCGGCCAACTTTCCCGCCGAAGCCGGCGCACTGATCGAGCCGCTGGCGGTAGGCATGCATGCGGTGAAAAAAGCCGGCAGCCTGTTGGGTCAGAACGTGGTGGTGGTCGGCGCCGGGACCATCGGCCTGTGCACCATCATGTGCGCCAAAGCGGCCGGAGCCGCCCAGGTCATCGCCCTGGAAATGTCCAGTGCGCGAAAGGCCAAGGCAGTGGAAGTCGGCGCCAGCCACGTGCTGGACCCCAACCAATGCGACGCACTGGCCGAAGTTCGGCGCCTGACCGGTGGCCTGGGCGCGGACGTCAGCTTCGAATGTATCGGGAACAAACACACGGCCAAACTGGCCATCGATCTGATCCGCAAGGCAGGCAAATGTGTGCTGGTGGGCATCTTCGAAGAGCCGAGCGAGTTCAACTTCTTCGAGCTGGTAGCCACCGAGAAACAGGTGTTGGGGGCCTTGGCCTACAACGGCGAATTTGCCGATGTGATCGCTTTTATTGCCGATGGCCGGCTGGATATCACGCCACTGGTGACCGGGCGAATCAACCTGGAACAGATCGTCAGTCAGGGCTTTGAAGAACTGGTCAACAACAAGGAGCACAACGTAAAGATCATCGTGTCGCCGAATACACTCTGATCGGTTTGAAACGCTGGAAGCGTCGATGGCCTATGCGGGCCATCGCACGTTCTTCTCACAGAGGGGCAATGGGACTGTTCAGCCCTCTTTGCAGGTAATCCAGGCGCCCCAGAACAGGCTGCTGAAAAATCGTGTAGCGGTGCCAAAACCTGCATCGTTGAGCAATTGCTGTATCGCGGCTTCGGAATGTATAGGAGCGAGCTTGCTCCGGGCGGCGTTCCGACGATGGACCTGAGGGCGACGCGTCTATCCAACAAACACGCGTCATCGTTAACGTCATCGCGAGCAATCGAGCGTCGACCGGCTGCTCCTACAAAGGCTGCGTTCGCTTAACTGACCGGCATTAGCCGATCCCGGCCCCGTCTCAATGCACAATCTGCGCAAGAAACGCTTTGGCCCGTGCGCTCTTCGGCGCGCCAAAGAAGTCATTCGGCGGTGCATCCTCGATGATTTTTCCGCCGTCCAGAAACAGCACCCTTTCAGCTACTTGCCGGGCGAAGCCCATTTCGTGGGTGACGCAGAGCATGGTCATGCCGCTGCCGGCGAGTTTGACCATGACGTCGAGGACTTCACTGACCATTTCCGGGTCCAGCGCTGAGGTCGGCTCGTCGAACAGCATGATTTTCGGTTCCATGCACAGCGCCCGGGCGATGGCCACGCGCTGTTGCTGGCCGCCGGAGAGTTGGCTGGGGTATTTGTCGGCCTGGTTTTCGATGCCGACTTTGTTGAGGTAGTTGCGCGCCAGTTCTTCGGCTGTTTTACGCGACAGGCTGCGTACCGACATCGGCGCCAGGGTGCAGTTGTCGAGGACGCTCATGTGCGGGAACAGGTTGAAGTGCTGGAACACCATGCCTACTTCGCTGCGCACTTTGGCGGCTTGGCGGGTGTTCTGCGACAGGTCGGTGTCGTCGATCAGGATGCTGCCTTTTTCGGCGATTTCCAGACGGTTGATGCAGCGGATCAAGGTCGACTTGCCGGAGCCGGACGGTCCGCAGAGGACGATGCGTTCGCCTTCGCGGACTTTCAAGTCGATACCGTGCAGCACATGGAAGGCGCCGTAGAACTTGTCCAGCCCGCTGATATCGACCACGACTTTGCGGGTATCGGGGGCAGCGAACACAGGGGGTTGCAGCAGGGCAGTACTGGTTTGCATGCTCAGGTCTCCAGCAATCAATGGAAGCGATCGGCGCTGTAGGGCGCCGGGTCGGTAAACGGCATGCTGCCGGTCATCATTTCAGCCAGCAGGCGACCGCTGACCGGACCCAGGGTCAGGCCGTGATGAGCGTGGCCGAAGTTGAACCAGAGCCCCAGGTGGCGACTGGCCGGGCCAATCACCGGGCACATGTCCGGCAGGCACGGCCGGCGACCGAGCCAGGGTAGGGCATCGAGGCGTTCACCCAGCGGGTAGAAGTGCCGGGCATGCTCTTCGCAGCGGCGCAGCTGGATTTCATTGATCGGGTCATCGCTGTCGGCGAACTCGATGCCGGTGGTCAAACGAATGCCGCGCATCATCGGCGCCAGCACGTAGCCGCCCACCGGATCGAGAATAGGGTGATGCAAATGTGTGCCGGGCTTGGCCGCGTAGTGCATGTGGTAGCCGCGCTTGATCGCCAATGGAATGCGATAACCCAGAGGTTCGAAAAGATCTCGGGCCTGGGGGCCGAGGGCGATCACTGCCTCGTTGCCGGTGATCAGGCCCTTGTCGCTTTGCACCTGCCATTGGCCGTTGTTTTGGCGCAGGGTCAGGGCGTCGCCAAGGACGAAGGTTCCACCGCGGTTTTTGAACAGCTCGGCGTAACCCCGGGTCAGGCCGCCCGGATCGCTGACGGTCTTGGGGTCCAGCCAGTGCAGGCCCCCGATAATGTCGGCATGCAGCCCGGATTCGCGCTGGTGGATCTGCTGTTGGTCGAGGACCACATAGTTCAACCCGTACTCGCTCAGATCCAAGGCATCCTGTTGGGCCTTTTCGAATGCGGCCGGATCGCGAAAGGCTTCGATCCAGCCGTCGCCTTGAATCAGTCCGGTCATGCCTGCCGGTTCCGCCAGCAGGTCATGTTCGCTGACGCAGCGCTCCACCAGCGGCAGCATGGCGCGGGTGGCCGCGGCCAGTCCTTTGGGGCCAGAATGGCGCCAGTACTGCAGCAACCATGGGCCGGCCTTGGGCAGATGGCGCAGGCTGTAGCGCACGTCGGACTGTTGGTTGAGGCCGTAGCGCAGCAACTTCGAGAACTGGCGCGGGAACGCGTAGGGGATCACGCTGGCGCGCTCGATCAACCCGGCGTTGCCGTGGCTGGTGCCGTTGCCCGGTTGCTGGCGGTCGAGCAGCAGCACTTTGCGGCCGCGAGCCTGCAAATGTAACGCCGTGCTGACGCCGACAATCCCGGCGCCAAGAACAATGGTTTCGCAATGCATGGATAGATCCTTGGTACACGGGCAGCGATGGCCGCCCGGGAAAGTCGGTTCAGTTCAAATGACGGCCCAGGCGGCCTTCGATCAGTTTCAGGCTGCGTCGCACCACTTCAACGATCAGCAGATAAAGCACCGCGGCCCACAGGTAGATCTGGAAATCGAAGCTGCGGGAGAAGGCCAGCTTGGTCACACCCATCAGGTCGTAGATGGTCACCAGCGAGGCAATGGCGCTGGCCTTGATCATCAGGATCAGCTCGTTACCCAGCGGCCCGATGGCCACCAGCAACGACTGCGGCAGGATGACTTTGCGAAAGGTCGTCCAGCGCGACAGGCTCAAGGCTTTCGAGGCTTCGCGCTGGCCCTGGGCGACCGCCAGGAGGCTGCCACGCAGAATTTCGGCCTGATAGGCCGCAGTGTTCAGCGTGAACGCCAGCAATGTGCAGAACCAGGCATCACGGAAGAACCACCACAGACCGACGTCCTGCCAGAAACTTTTGAACGAACCCAGGCCGTAATACAGCATGAACAGCTGCGCCAGAAGCGGCGAGCCACGGAAGAAGTACACGTAGGCGCCGGTAAAGCTGCGCACAAAACGGTTGCTCGATAGCCGGCCCAGGGCGATCAGCAGGCCGAGCAGGGCGCCCAGCGTGAAGGAAATCGCTACCAGTTTGCCGGTCACCAGCAACCCGTCGATAAAGCGCGCCCCATAGCGCTCGATCAGTTCGGGGCTGAGGAACAGGTTCAGCACATCATCGAAGCTCATGGCCGGGCACTCCGTTGATGGCGGCTGAAGTACTGCTCGAGAAAGTGGAACAAGCGACCGGACAGTGCCGAGAAAAACAGATAACCGAAGCAGGCCACGGCGTAGAAAAACATCGGCTCCTTGGTCACGCTGACGGCCAGGTTGGTCTGACGCATCAGGTCTACCAGTGAAATGGTCGATACCAGCGAGGTGTCCTTGAGCAGTGATAGCCAGTTATTCGACAGACCCGGCAGGGCAATGCGAGCCAGTTGCGGGAGCACGACTTTGCGAAAGGTGGTGCGCTTGGACAGCCCCAGTGCTGCGGCCGCTTCGAACTGCCCCTTGGGCACGGTCTTGAAGGCACCGAGCCAGATCTGGCTGGAAAATGCGGCGAACACCAGGCTGAAGGCGATCATCGCGGCAACGAAGGTGTTGATCGTCACTTCGGTCTGATAGCCCATTGCGGCGAGAATCTTCTGCGCGGCGATCTGGCAACCGTAATAAATGATCAGCAGCGTCAGCAGCTCGGGTAGCCCACGGAATACGGTTGAAAACGCTGTGGCCCAGACCCGCAGCCAGCGTCGTCTGGAGCGCGCCGCCAGCGCCACACCCAGGCCCAGCGGCAAGCCGATCGGCACACAGCTGAGGGCCAGGGCGATGGTCACCACAGCACCGGCCAACAAGGCCGAACCCCAACCGCCGCTGGCAAAAGATAACAGTGACAGATGTTCGAACATGCCCGAACCCTCTCGCGAAATTAAGCCTGCACGCCGCCGACGCGCTCACACGAAGCGCGGGGCAGGGGTGCCGGAGAAGAAGGTCCAGAGCCAGTGCCCTGGACCTGAGGGATCAATAGATATCGAAGGCGAAGTAGCGGCTGGAGATCTTTTTATAGGTGCCGTCAGCGACGATCTCATCCAGCGCCTTGTTGAAGCGCTCACGCAGGGCATCGTCACCCTGGCGCACCGCGATGGAGGCGTCGGCGGTGGTGCCGTTGACGTCACCAATGATCTTGCAGCAGTCCTTGCCGGTACTTTGAGCCCAGGCCACCAACGGAAACTTGTCGGCAATCACCCCGTCAATTCGACCGGAGACAAGATCACTGTTGGCTTCGTCCAGCGTCGGATAGAACTTCACATCGGCACCGGCCGGGCCGTAATGCTCTTCGGCGTAGATCGCCTGGGTCGAGGAGGACTGGGCGCCGACCGACCGGCCTTTGAAGCTGGTCTGGGCATCGGTGATGTTCGAGTCCTTGGCCACGGCTATCGACAGCGGCGTACGGTAGTAGTGATTGGTGAAAGCGATCTTCTTTTTGCGCTCATCGGTGGCAATCATCGAGGCGACCACCGCATCGTATTTCCTGGCCATCAGCGCCGGGATGATGCCTTCCCAGTCCTGAGCGACGATCGTGCATTCAACCTTCATTCGCTCGCACAGGACGTTGGCGATGTCGACGTCAAAGCCGTGGAGTTTGTTGTCCGAGTCAACGTAGTTGAACGGCGGGTAGGCACCTTCGGTGGCGATTTTCAGCACTTCAGCCTGGGCGCCCGATACACCGGCGATGACCATTGCACACGCACTTGCAAAGCGAATGACGTTTTTCATCTAACACCTCGATTATTGTTTTGGTCCTGGTGAGGATGTGTATCCAACAAACTCGTTATGTAAGGCAGCGGTTGCTTCAAGACGTCTTTCGACTTCGGGGCCCAACTGCTTGCACACCTCGTTGACCAACAGGTGCACCAGCGACAGCATCGACGCCGTGGACTCCCAGAACAGATTGAACTCGGTGGGTACGCGGAACACTTCGTCGGCGTTTTGCTCGGCCCAGTCGCAGAAGGTGTCGGTGACCAGGGTGACTGCAATCCCGGCTTCACGGGCCTTGCGGCACAGGTTCAGGGCGTGACGGGAATAACGCCGGGCTTCGAACACCACCAGCGCGCACTCCTCAGGGTTACTGAGCAGCACGTCGGCGAAATGCCCGGCGGCGCCGTCCACCAGTTGCACGCCGTCGCGCAGGTACTGCAGCAGATGGACCATGGACGCGGCGATGCCGCGTTCGGTCTGGAATCCGGCAACAAATACCTTGCGCCGAGTGGCCAGGCGCTGGCTGACGGTTTGCCAGGCCGGGGTCAGGCTGTATTCGTAGACTTTCATCAGCGCGCCGACTTCCAGTTCGAAGCTGCGCGGCAAGCCTTCAGGGCTCTGGCTGGACTGCTGACGGAACTCCTGCAAACGGTCACCCACCAGCCAAGGACCTTCGCCCAGGTCGACTTTCAGGTCGTTTTTCAGGTCTTTGAAATGGCTGTAACCGATGGAGCGGCAGAAGCGCCCGACGGTGGATTCGCTGACGCCCAGCCTGGCGGCGATATCGGCCGAGGTCTGGAACGGTAACTCGTAGAGGTTGGCCAGCATGTAATTGGCGATCGCCCGGCCCGAGGCGGAGGCGGTCGACAGGCTACTTTCAAGGCGTTGTTTGATGGGCTGGCTCAAGGCTGTTTCCTGTTGTTATTCAGCGCTTGGAGCAGAAGGTGAATGTTTTCTGTCATTAAGTCAATATTTGACAGAAAACTGGCATTAGTGATGGCTTCCGTAGCAGCTGCCGAAGGCTGCGTTCGGCTGCGAAGCAGTCGTGAAATCAGGCAGCGCGGTGTTTCAGGTTAACCGTGGACATAGGGTTTACGACTGCTGCGCAGCCGAACGCAGGCTCAGCCAGCTGCTACGGGGAGCGGCGACGGGTTAGTCGGTCATCCCATTGGCAAGCCCGTGCAAGCCTTAAGTCTCGTACCTCTTGGCAACCCGGTCTTACACCGAATTTGCCGGGCCGCTCCCGCCCAATCCAAAGCACCTGCCTATTGCCGCCAAGGCAGCATATAAGCCGGCGCACCGCCTTTTGATAATCGCCTCCGACATTTCGTCCCCCGTTTGCGGAGCGCGCCATGCACAACAATAAGAAATTCCAGCACTGCTTCTTGCCTGCCTTGATTGTCAGCTTTTCGACCCTGGGCGTCAGTTCGATGGCCGAAGCCGAAATCATGCTATACGACAAGGATCAGACCACGTTCTCCACCGATGGCTACATCAACGCCTTTTACGTCAACAGCAAAGTCGACCGCGCCGGCGATCAATTCGATCGGCGCCAGGCGCGAGTGAAGATGGGCTTCTTGCCCAACTACCTGGGTTTCAACATGGGCAAGCAAGTCGACGACTTGAAGCTCGGGGCGCGGGCGTCGTTCTGGGTAACCATCAACGACAGTCAAACCAACGGCACCGACACCGCCATCGATGTACGCCAGTTCTACGGCACCGTCGCCAACCCCGAGTGGGGTGAAGTGCTGATCGGTAAAGACTTCGGCCTGTTCGCTCGCTCTAACATCCTGCTCGACGAAATGCTTGCCGGTTACGGCCAGGTCAGTGACAGCCTGGGGCTGGTGGATGGCGGCGGGGTGTCGTTCGGCAACATTGGCACCGGTTACCCGTACCCGTTTCCCACCTCGCAAATCACCTACCGCACACCGCTCATGGACGGCTTGCGGGTTGCGGTAGGGATCATGGATCCGGTGGACACCAACGACAGCAGCGCACTGGGCAAGGCCCATCAGGAAAACCCACGGACCGAGAGCGAGATCACCTACCAGTTCGATGTCGCCGGGGCGAAGATCTACAGCTGGGTCAACGGCAGTTACCAGACCTCGGACAACACCGACTCCACGGTCAAGTCGGTGACCTCCAAAGGCGTCGGTTACGGCGTGCAGGCGAAGATGGGCGGTTTGTCCCTGACCGGCTCCGGCTTCCAGGCCAAGGGTATCAATCCGTTCTTTACCAACAACGCCGGCAAAGCGACGCTGCGCGAAGTCGATAGCGACGGCTATCTGCTACAGGGCTCCTACAAGCTCGGTAAAAACCGCCTCGCGCTGTCCTATGGCAAGACCAACGACGATGGCAACGGCGTGGTCGGCAGTGGTGCGGACTACGACACTCGGGGGATAGCGCTGTTCCATGACGTCAATGACAACCTCAAGCTGGTGGCCGAGTACAACCAATTCAAAATCAACGGGCACGACACCGTTGCCCAAAATGAACACACCGATACCTTCGCCGTGGGAGCGGTGTTGACCTGGTAACCCGACCGGATCTGCCCGCGCTGCGCGCATCGCGGCGTGGTGCCGATAAGGAATCTCTGACTCCGTACATCCCCCCGTAGCAGCTGCCGAGCCCGCGAGGCTGCGTTCGGCTGCGCAGCAGTCGTAAATCCTGATTCCACGGTTTGTCTGAAAGACCGCAGTGCCTGATTTTACGGCTGCTGCGCAACCGAACGCAGCCTCGCGGGCTCGGCAGCTGCTACGTGAGCCGAACGCAGCAAGCTGCTACGTGAGCCGGGCGCGGCCTTCGACAGCAGCCCCTACAGTTGGTCTCAGGTTTGCGGCCCCGTGGCGAGGGTGCTCACGTTTGCTGTCAGCCACCCGCACTTCATCCCATGGAACCGCCTACCCGCTACCCAAGTAGCATACGGGCCGCGTCGCTGGCTTCGTACACTCATGGCTCAGACAGCGCACCTGCGGGAGGCGAATATGCAACAGGGCCAGGCCGATGGCGTCGTCAGTGCAATGTCCCAGGCCACCGATGCTCAGGAGGCCGCCCAGGATCTGGCGCGGCAACTGCTGCATCCGCATTTGGGTTTCGTACTGTTCTTTTGTTCCGCCGAGTACGACTTGCAGGCCTTGGGCCCGGCCTTGCAACAGAGCTTTGGCGGAATCCGCCTGGTGGGTTGTACCAGCGCCGGAGAAATCACTCCCAATGGCTATGGCCGGGGCTGCATCACCGCGGTGGGTTTCGATCACCGGCATTTTTCCATCGCCATCGAGCTGATCGATCAGATGGCGCACTTGAGCCTGATCGATGCCCAGCAAATGGTCGAACGTCTGGTGGGCGACTGTCGCAGCAATACCCTGGCGCCAATCAAGGGCAACAGTTTCGCGCTGACCTTGCTCGATGGCCTGTCCAGCCGCGAGGAAATGGTCCTTGCGGCGCTGAGCGCAGCCCTCGGCGACATCCCGCATTTCGGCGGCTCGGCCGGCGATGACAACTACCTGACCCATACCCATGTGTATTTTGGCGGCGAGTTCCACAGCGGTGCTGCGGTGGTGGTGCTGGTCAATACCTGGCTGGACTTCGAGGTCTTCACCACCCATCACATCCTGCCGCGCGAAGAGAAACTGGTGGTCACCCGTGCCGACAGCGCCTCGCGCCGGGTCTACGAGCTCAATGCCGAGCCTGCCGCCGAGGAATACGCCCGACATATCGGCGTACCGGTGGCCGAGCTCGATCACCGGGTGTTCGCCGCCCATCCACTGGCGGTGCGCATCAATGAGCAGTATTACGTCAGGGCCATTCAGCAGGTGCACCCGGACCTGAGCCTGAGTTTCTACTGCGCAGTGGAAAACGGCATCGTGCTCACCGCCATGACCCCAGGGCCGCTATTGCCGAACTTGCAGACGCTGTTCGAAGGCCTTGAGACGCGTCTTGGCACGCTACTGCTGACGATAGGTTGTGACTGTTTCCTCAGGCGTCTTGAGCTCGAAGACAACGGCAGCCTTGAGCAAATCGGCGCCTTCCTGCGCGAGCAGCGGGTGATGGGCTTCAACACCTACGGAGAACAGTTCAATGGCATGCACATCAACCAGACCTTCACCGGCGTTGCCATTGCTCGAAACCGGCCCCCCGTCAGCCGCTGATCTCTACGAACAGATCGCCCGGTTGCAGCATGAAAACCGCAAGCTGCAACGGATCAACGGCGCGCTGATCGAACGGATCGAATCCGGGGGGACCCGTGGCAACGATCCGTATTCGGCGTTTCAGCATTCGGTGGTGCTGGCCGAGCAGGTGCGCGAGCGCACCGATGCGCTGAATCAGGCGATGGCTGAACTCAAGGCCGGCAATCATCTGCTCAGCGAAGCCCGGCTGCGGGCGGAAACCGCTCACCGGCACCTGATCGATGCGATCGAAAGCATCTCCGACGCCTTCGTGTTGTTCGATGAAAATCAGCGCATTGTGCTGTTCAACAGCCGCTTCAAGGCGTTCTGGGCCAATAGCCGGATACGGATCATTGCCGGGATGCGGCTGGCCGAGGTCAAGCGATTGATGACCGGCACCGGCCTGTTCAACGAAGAGCCGCGAGGGCATGCCGATGAACATTTGCTCTACCGGTTGCATAACGGTCGCTGGTTGCAGGTCAGTGAACGGCCGACTCAGGAAGGCGGGCGGGTGATCCTCTTCACCGATATCACCGAAGTCAAACTCAGCGAAACCGTGCGCCGTGAGCAGGCTGTCGCGCAAAAATCCCACTTGCTGCAGCGCGCCGTCGACAACCTGTCTCAGGGCGTGGCGATGGTTAACGCCGAGGGCGTGCTGGAGTTATGGAATCGTCGATTCCTCGAGTTGAGCGGCCTGGCGCCGGTGGCGGCCCATCGGCTGTTTACCGAAGTGATTGGCGACAGCGAGTTAAGCCTGCTGACCCCCGCCAGCCGCGATGCCAACGGGCGGATCGTCCATGAGTGCGAACAGCGGCTCTACGATGGGCGAGTGCTGGAAATCCGCACTCATCCGTTGCCGACCGGCGGTTTCGTCAACACATTCACCGACATCACCGAGCGTTACCAGCACGCCGAAGCCCTCAGCGAGAGCGAACGCTGGATTCGCCTGATCACTGACCATGTGCCAGCGCTGATCGCTTACCTGAATGCCGATCTGGTCTACGAATTCACCAACAAGGTCTATGAACAATGGTACTGCTGGCCACGCGGCGTGATGCTCGGCCAGAGCCTGCGCGAGGTCCACAGCGAAGAGCATTACCAGCGTCTGGAATCCTATGTGGCGCGGGCGCTGGCCGGGGAGAGTGTGACGTTCGAGTTCCCCGAAACCAACATCAACAATCAGGAGCGTTACATGCTGCGCTCCTACGTGCCGAACCGCTTGGCCACTGGCGAGGTGGTGGGAATTTTTGTGTTGATCCGCGACATCACCGAGCGCCGACGCACCGCCGAGGCGCTGCATCAGGCTTATCAGAACCTTGAAGTGCGGGTTCGCGAGCGCACCGCCGAGCTGACCACCCTCAATGGTCAATTGCTGCGCGAGATCGATGAGCGCAGTCGCGTCGAATCGCGATTGCGTGAGGCAAAGCTGGAGGCGGAACAGGCCAACCTGTCGAAAACCAAATTTCTCGCCGCGGTCAGCCACGACCTGTTGCAACCGCTTAACGCCGCGCGGCTGTTCACCAGCGCGCTGCTCGAACGCCGCGAACCGGTGGCCAACGCCGCTCTGGTGCGCAACGTCAGCAACTCATTGGAGGACGTGGAGAATCTACTGGGTACATTGGTGGATATCTCCAAGCTCGATGCCGGGGTGATCAAGGCCGATATCGCACCGTTTGCCCTCAGCGAGTTGCTGGAAAACCTGGCGGCCGAGTACGCCCAGGTGGCCCGCAGCGAAGGCCTGCAACTGCACTTCGTGGCCAGTTCGGCGCTGGTGCGCAGCGACATTCAGTTGCTTGCACGGATTTTGCGCAACCTGTTGAGCAACGCTATTCGTTACACCGTCCGTGGCCGCGTGGTGCTGGGCTGTCGTCGGCATCGTCAGCGGCTGTCGATTGAGGTCTGGGACAGCGGGATGGGCATCGAGGACAATAGGCTGGAAGAGATTTTTCAGGAGTTCAAACGCGGCGATGTGCAGCGGCCGAATCAGGATCGTGGTTTAGGGTTGGGTCTGGCGATCGTCGAAAAAATCGCCGGCATTCTCGGGCACCGGATCACCGTGCGCTCCTGGCCGGGCAAGGGTTCGATGTTTGCCGTCGAGGTGCCACTGACCCACAGTGCACCGAAGGTTGCGCCGCAGTTGCCCATAAGCGAGCCGATGCTGGAGCGCTTGCATGGGGCGCGGATCTGGGTGCTGGACAATGACGCGGCGATTTGCGCAGGAATGCGCACGCTGCTGGAAAGTTGGGGTTGCCACGTGGTGACGGCACTCTCGGAAGAAGACCTGGCGCGCCAGGTGGATAATTACCACGCCGAGGCTGAACTGCTGATCGCCGACTACCACCTGGACCATGGCAAAAACGGCGTCGATGCCGTGGCGCTGATCAATGCCCGGCGCGCATCACCCTTGCCGGCCCTGATGATAACTGCCAACTACAGCAACGAACTGAAACTGCAAATGCGCGAGCTGGGCCATACCTTGATGCACAAACCGGTACGGCCGATGAAGCTGAAGATGGCGATCAGTCATTTGTTGGGGCGGCCGTGAGACGCGCCGCGTAACTTGTGGTGGGGCATTGCCCTGCCCCTGTAGGAGCGGGGGGTGGTGGGGGGGG